>DATKHY010000007.1:1200000-1500000 GCA_035544215.1 Candidatus Binatia bacterium
TCCATGAGTTTGGTAACGGGGATGCCCGTCCAGCGCGCGATCACGCCCGCGATGTCATCCTCGTCGACCTCTTCCTTCGACATCCGCGCGCCGTCGCGCTGGGAAAGTCGCTGCTCTTCGGCCTCGAGCTCTTTCTGCAGTTTGGGCAGCGTGCCGTAGCGCAGCTCGGCGACCTTGTTGAGATCGTACTGACGCTCGGCCTGTTCGATCTGCACCTTCGTCTGCTCGATCTGATCGCGCAGCGAGCGCAACTTGACCGCCGCATTCTTCTCCGCGTCCCAGCGCGTGCGCAGCCGCGTCTGATCTTCCCGCAGCGTCGCCAGCTCTTTCTCCAACTGGTCGAGCCGGCGGCGGCTGGCGTCGTCGTTCTCCTTGCGCAGTGCCTCGCGCTCGATCTCGAGCTGGAGTACGCGCCGCGAGACCTCGTCGAGCTCCTGCGGCATCGAGTCGATCTCGGTGCGCAGCTTCGCGGCGGCCTCGTCGACCAGATCGATCGCCTTGTCCGGCAGGAAGCGATCGGTGATGTAGCGGTTGCTCAGCGTCGCGGCCGCGACGAGCGCGGCATCCTTGATGCGCACGCCGTGGTGGGCCTCGTATTTTTCCTTCAGGCCGCGCAGGATCGAGATCGTGTCCTCGACGCTCGGCTGATCGATCATGATGGGCTGGAAGCGTCGCTCCAGCGCCGCGTCCTTCTCGATGTACTTGCGATACTCGTCGAGCGTCGTCGCGCCGATCATGTGCAGCTCGCCGCGCGCGAGCATGGGTTTGAGCAAGTTGCCCGCGTCCATCGCGCCCTCCGCCTTCCCGGCGCCGACCACGGTGTGCAGCTCGTCCACGAACAAGATGATCTGGCCCTCCGAGGCCGCGACGTCCTTGAGCACGGCCTTGAGCCGCTCTTCGAATTCGCCGCGGTACTTCGCGCCGGCGATCAGCGCGCCCATGTCGAGGGAGACGATGCGCTTGTTCTTCAGCCCCTCGGGAACGTCACCGCGCACGATGCGCTGCGCGAGCCCCTCGACGATCGCCGTCTTGCCGACGCCGGGGTCGCCGATCAGCACGGGGTTGTTCTTGGTGCGGCGCGACAGCACTTGGACGATCCGCCGGATCTCTTCGTCCCGTCCGATGACCGGATCGAGCTTGCCGCGCTCCGCCTCGAGCGTGAGGTCGCGGCCGTAACGTTCGAGCGACTTGTACGTGCCTTCGGGATCCTTGGTGGTCACGCGTTGGTTGCCGCGCACGTCGCGCAGTGCCGCCAGCAGCTTGTCCTTCGTCAGGCCCGCCTCGCGGAAGATGCGGCCGATCTCGCCCGACGATTGCGCCATCGCGAGCAAGACGTGCTCGACCGACGTGTAGTCGTCTTGCAGCGCCTTGGCCTCGTTCTCGGCGACGCTCATGATGCGCGCCAGCTCCGGAGAGAGCGTGACCTGGGCGCTATCCGCGCCGGAGCCGCTCAAACGGGGGAGCCGCCCGATGGCCTCTTCGACTCTACGCTGGATCGCTTTCGGGTCGGCGCCGGCCTTCTCCAAAATGTCGGGCGCGATGCCGCGCTCCTGATCCAGCAGCGCCGCCAGCATGTGCTCCGGCGCCGTCTGCGTGTTGTGCTCGTGCAGCGCGCGCGAGTACGCGGCGTTGAGCCCGTCGGCGACGCGCTCCGTCATCTTTTCTACGTTCATTGCTTGCCCATCATACAGTTCGAGGCTGGCACTTGCAGCCCCATGGTATTGCCGAACCGGACAAATTCGCCGTACGCCGATTCAAACCCCAGCGTTTGCGCATGGTAGCACACCCCTAGGTTTTGTTGCGTCAACGTCGGAGCTTGAAATGAGGTCGTCATGCGGGCGATCAAGTCCAGCACACGCTCGCGCACCTGTGCCGGGCCGTTGAGGTCCTCGACATTCTTAGGATCGTATGTCACACGCCGCCTGAAGGCGGCAAGCGCGGCGGCGTTCGAACCTGAGGCGTGCTTGAGCCGCGCGTCGATCGCGTTGAGCATCGTATCGATACGACTCAGGTCATCGTAGAGCTGCACCATGAAATTATAGCGGCCGTCGTAATACGCCGCGGCAGGGTCGCGCGGATCGGCCCTCACCGTGACGCGTTGTTCGGCCGTCACGCCATCGGCATTGACGCGCACGATGTAGGTCGAAGGCGGCACTTCCGCACCGGTATCCGGCCCTTGATTCTCCTTGAAGGTGCCGGTCCACTTGACCGGCCCGTCCTCGTTGAGATCCCACGAGGCGCGATTCATTCCCGCGTGCTTCGCGACGTCGTCGCCGGTCAGGTGGCGGAGAACGCGCCCGTGCACGTCGAGGACGTCGATCGTCGCGCGTTTGGGCGCGCGAGCGAGATAGTACGTGATGATCGCGCCGTAATCAGGATTGGCGCCGACGAACTCGTTGGGAGGAATCTTCGGATCCGTGAACGTGTTGACCGGCGCCCACTGCCACATGCGGTACGCATCGCGCACCGGGAAGAGCGTCACCGTCGAAGATCCTGCCGTCGCGTAGCTTTGCAGCGCGGTCAGGTCGTCGAGGATCCAAACGCCGCGGCCATGAGCGGCCACCACAAGGTCGTTCGCCTGGGGTTGAATCTCGACGTCGTAGATCGCGCTGGCCGGCATGTTGAGCCGCAGCGAATGCCAGTGCGAGCCGCCGTCGAGCGTTACGAAGACGCCGCGATTGGTGCCGGCGTAGAGGACGTTCGAATTCTTCGGGTCCTGACGAATCGCGCGAACGAACTGATCGGGCGGCAAATCGCCCGCGATGGAATGCCACGTCGCGCCGTAGTCGTCGGTGCGCAGCACGTACGGGTGGTCGTCGCCGAGCAGACGACGCTCGACAGCGATGAACGCCGTCCCCGCGGAAAACCGCCCGGCATCGAGGCCGGTGACGCGGCCCCACGGCGGCACCAGGGATTCGGGCGGCGCCACATTGTGCCATGTAGCCTGTCCTGAGCCTGCCGAAGAGCCATCCCGCGTGAGCTGCACGAGTCCGTCGTCGGTCGTCGCCCAGATGATCCCGTCATCGAGCCTCGTGGTCGCGAGCGAGAGGATCGTATCGTAAAATTCGGCGCCAGACTGGTCGTATGCAATCGGGCCGCCCGACGGCCCCTGCTTGCTCTTGTCGTCCCGCGTGAGGTCGGGGCTGATGACATACCAGAAGCGCCCGCGGTTGGGAGTTCTGAAGACGACGTTGCCGCCGACGAGCGCGGAGCCGTCGTTGGTGAACGCGATCGGCGTGTCCCAGTTGAAGCGGTAGCGCAGGTCGCGGGCGGCAAGCTCTCCGTTCGATTCGGCGTCCGGCGACACGTCATAGGCCTGCGTCGTCCGCTCGTTCCAAAGATAGACCTGACCCGCGTCGGAGTTCGTCGAGGTGGACCATATGTATTGCGGATCCTCCGGGTCGACGACTGCCCACATGCCGTCGCCGGGAACGATCTGATACCAGTCGCGGTTCATCACGCCGACGCCGTTGGGCGGCGACGAGGGTCCGCACCACGAGTTGTCATCCTGCAATCCCACGCAGACGAGATAGTTATAATCCGCCGCGCTGCCGAGCCCGACGTGATACGGCTGCGCGAAGGGCAGGGCGTAGGGCTGCCAAAAGTTTTTGCCGCCGTCGGAAGAAAGGATGACGCCCTCGTCGCTCCCATTGATGATGCGCCGGCCGTCGGCCGACCACCAGATCGCGTGATAGTCCCATCCGCCGCCCGTCGCGATCGGGTGAAACGTTCGGCCTCCGTCAGTACTCAGCGTGAGGATCAGCGAGACGTTGATGATGCGATTCGGATCCGCCGGGTCGACGAAGACGCTCGTGAAGTAAAACGCGCGCGCGCCCAGGTACGGACTATGCGGCATCTTTTTCCAGCGGACGCCGCCGTCGTCGGAGCGCCACAGCTCGCCGGCGCGCGACTCGATGGCGGCATACACGCGCGAGTGCGTTCCCGCGGCCAGGCCGACCCGGCCGGTGAAACCGCTTGGTAGGCCGTTGCCGCGCAGCCGGCGCCACGTCGCACCGTCGTCATCCGAGCGGTAGATGCCGCCGAATGGGCCGCCGCTCGTGAGGCTCCACGGCGTGCGCCGCACCTGCCACACGCCAGCGAAGAGCGTCGCGGGGCGTCCCGGCACGCGAACCAGCGACGAGACGCCGCTCGATGGCCCGACGTACAGCGTCCGTGTCCAGTGCGCGCCGCCGTCGCGCGTCAAGTAGACACCGCGATTCGGATCGTCGGCCGAGATGCGGCCGAGCACGCCTACGGCGAGCACGCGCCGGTCGCGCGGATCGATCGTAATGCTCGAGATGTGCGCGGAGCGCGCGAGGCCCACGTTCGTCCAGTGCGCGCCGCCGTCGCTCGAATGGTAGATGCCGTCGCCTGACTCGACGTCGTTTCGCGGATTGGACTCGCCCGTGCCGACCCAGACGTCGCGGTCGTCCTGCGGCGCGATCGCGATGGCGCCGATCGGCGCCGCGGCTTCGCGATCGAAGACCGGCGACCAGGAAGCTCCGCCGTCGGTCGACTTGAAGACGCCCCCGCCGGCACCTCCGGCGTAATACAAATGCGAATCGCGGTCGCTGCCCGCGACGGCCGTCGCGCGCCCGCCGCTGATCGCGGGGCCGACCTCGCGGTACCTCAGGCCGGAGAGCGCCGCCGAAACCGTATCGGCACGCGCCGGCAACACGGCCAGCGCCGCCAGCGCGGCGAGCGCGAACGCGACGCGCGCTATCGTGCGCATACGCGTCCGTACAGCAAGCCGTCGCACACTGCGTCGTTGCGATCCAGGTAGTACTTGCGTAGCGTCGCCTCCAGCGCGAAGCCGCACTTCTCCAAGACTCGAGCGGACGCGACGTTGGGAGCGAACACCGTCGCCTCGAGCCGGCGCAGGCCGCCGTCGCGAAGCGCATAGTCCGAGACCGTTCGCGCGGCGTCGGTCGCGATGCCCCGGCCCCAGTAGTCGCACCCGAGCCAGTAGCCGAAAAGGCCCGTTCCGCTCCGCTCGCCGCCGAATCGCTCGACGCCGATGCCTCCCGCCAGCGACCCATCGACCTCGATGGCAAGTGAAAGCGGGGCCGCCGTCGCGATCCCGATCCACTCTTGCGCGTCGGCCCGCGTGTACGGGTGCGGAAAGCGGCGCGCCATCCAGCGAGCGACCCTGAAGTCGTCCGCAATTGAATACAGCGCGCCGGCGTCGCCGGCGCGATAGGGCCGCAATCGGCAGCACTCGCCCAATAATTCCAAGGGCAGCTTCTTAGCCGCGCGCGGCGAAAATCCGGGCATGACCGCGGAAAAGCCGGTTCCGATCGCGGGCACGCATCGCACCGTGTGGCCCGGCGCGACGGCCGTCGCCTCCCTCGCCGACGGCGATGCGCTGCTCACGGCGTGGCTGCGACCGCGCGAGGGCGGCGAGCTCGACGCCGCGCGCGCCCGGCAACTCGGCGCGACGCCCCCGGCGCGACGCGTCTACGCGAGCCGAGCGGAGCTCGCGCAGGCGACGGACGCCGACCCCGACGACGTCGACTTACTGAAGTCGTATTGCGCGAAGATGGGCCTCGACGTCGTCGGAACGCACTGGCGCTCCGTCACGTTGAGCGGGCCGATCGCGAAGCTGGTCGAGGTCTTCGGCGCGACCGCCTCGATCTACGAGCTTCCCGACAAGCGCCGCTTCCGGCATCGCTCCGAGTCGCTGCACGCCCCGAGCGAGATCGCCGCGATGGTGCGCGGGCCGTTCGGCATCCATCAGTGGCCGCGTTCGCACGCCATCGGCACGCTGCAGCCGCACACGACGCCGCTTTCCGCGCAAGACGTCGCGGCGCGCTACGAATTTCCCGACGGCGACGGCTCCGGCCAGACCGTGGGCCTGATCCAGCTGCGCGGGACGTTCAAGCCGGACGACTTCACGAAATGCATGACGGCTCAAGGCGTAACCGCCAAACTCCCCGTCGTCAAGCGCGTCGACAACGCGGAGATCGCGCACGCCGAGGAAACGGAAAAGGACGTC
This sequence comes from Candidatus Binatia bacterium, assembly GCA_035544215.1. Taxonomy (GTDB): domain Bacteria; phylum Vulcanimicrobiota; class Vulcanimicrobiia; order Vulcanimicrobiales; family Vulcanimicrobiaceae; genus Cybelea. Next base: position 1,205,996 of record DATKHY010000007.1, read on the forward strand.
GAATCCGCGATCGACACGCAGATCGTCGGGGCGCTGGCGCCGGGCGCGCAGATCGTGGTCTACGCCGCGCCCGACGACGAGCGCGGCGTACTGGACGCCGTTCGCGCCGCGATCTTCGACGACGAAAACCGGCCGTCGATCCTCTCGATCAGCTTCGGTTTTCCCGAGCAGCTTTGGACGCCGGTAGCCCTGACCATCCTGGACGAGCTCTTCACCGCCGCGGCGCTCCTCGGCATAAGCGTGTTCTGCGCCGCGGGCGACAACGGAGCGGAGCTCGACGCGGCCGGCAACGCGCACGTGCTCGCTCCTGCGTCCAGTCCGTTGGCGCACGCGTGCGGCGGCACACAGCTCGTCGCTACCGACAACATCACAACCGAGGTGGCGTGGCCGAAAACCGGCGGCGGATTTAGCGAAAAGTTCGGCGCCGCGGCGTGGCAGGGCACGGCTGCGCTTGCCGCGGGCGCGTATCACGCGGCGCCCGGGCGCGGCCTGCCCGACTTCGCCGCTCAGGTGATGCCCGGATACGCCATTGTCTTCGAGGGCACGGCGCTCGCCGCCGGCGGTACGAGCGCGGCCGCCCCGATGTGGTCAGCGCTCGTCGCGCGCATCAATCAGCGCCTGGGGGCGCCGGCCGGCTTCATCGCGCCGCTTTTGTACGCGGCGTCGGCGACGCTATTTCGCGACGTGACGAGCGGAGGCAACGACCGCTATCAAAGCGCCGTTGGATGGAACCCGTGCACCGGCCTCGGCGTCCCGATCGGAACCGCGATCGACGCGATGCTGCGAGGATCTAGTTAATTAGAAACCTATGCAGGCCAGCGCGTCGTCGTGAAACGTTTGATGCGCGGCCTTGTACTTGTCAACTGCCCGAGCCAGGCGGTCCTTGTCGCACCCGGCCAAGGCGGCGAGTTTGTGATGGAGCTCGTCGATCGTGCGGCCGTGCGCGGCCAATGCGCTCGCTGCGTCTGATTTAACATCGGACATGACGTGTTCACTCCTCCTGCGGCCGAGCCGCTGCGGCAACGGTGTATTGGTGTATCGCCGCAGCGTGTTCGAGCGCCTGCTCCTCCGTAAGCGAGGCGCCGCCGCGCATGTGCACCGCCAGCTGGTCGGCCGCGTACGCAGTTCGAAGGGCCTGCTCGAGCCGCTCCCAGCCGCGCTTCTCCGTCTGCTGGCGGACCTCGCCGCGCGAGGTATAGCGAAAATCGGTGAATCCGGCCAGCACGGCAGCGCGTTCAAGATCCCCCAGCAGTGCCGCGAGCAGCGCGTGGTGCTCGAGCACCGTAGCGAACCAGGTTGAGCGCGAGCGCCGCTGCAGCGCGAGTGCCTCGCGTAAATTGTCGCGTGCGCTCGCGAGGTCGTCGACGGCCATCGCGTAGGCTGCGAGATTCGACAAAGCAACCTCGAGATAGATCGAGTCGAGGCCGGCAAAGGTATCCTTGGCCTGGCTCGCTGCGTCGTGCGCCGCGTGCGCGTCGCCGGCGGCGAAGTGGAGTTCGCCCAGGTTGAGCAGCGCGCTCGCGTGCGCCTCGCTTCCCGGCCGCTCCAGTCCCGCGACCTCGGAGAACCTTTCGCGAGCGCGCTCGAGATCGCCGCGTTGCAGATCGGTCACCGCCCAAATGCGCAGGACGACATTTTTGGTGAGCCGCGAGAGCGACTCGGGCGCCGCATAGGCTTCGACGAACGCGCGCTCGGCATCGTCGAATCGCGCGGCGTCGCGATAGTTTCCCCCGAGGTTCGCGAGCGCGCGAGCGACCTCGTCGGCGTCGCGCGAGGCCCGCGCGACGTCGAGCGCGCGCAGCGCCGTCACCTCGCTCTCGGACGGCGAGCGCCCCGCGAGGCGTGAGAGCACCAGTAGGTGGCGCAGGATGCGCGCGTACGCGAGCTTGTCGGGCATCGCTTCGGCGAGCTGCGCGGCGCGTTCGAACCAGCGCCGTGCTTCGTGCGGCGTCGCCAGCAACTCCGGCCACTCGAGCTCGGCGAGCAGCTTCAGACCGACCTCGGGATCGTGGCCAGCGAAGATAGTCCAGTCGATGGCGGCGCGGATGTTGTCGAGCTCGTCGCTCAGCGCACGGCGCCACCGCACATCCTCGAGGTCGTGCACCAGCGGCCGCAGGCCGCGGACGAACTCCCCGTAAAAGCGCGCGTGCGCGGCGGCGATCTTCTCTGCTTCGTGCGCCACGGCGAGACGCTCCGTTGCGTACTCGCGGATCGAATACAACATCCCGTAGCGGCACTCTGCACCGAGCGAGTCCACCGTCACGAGCGATTTGTCGACCAGCGATTCGAGTGCGTCAAGCATCTCCCATTCGTCGAAGTCGCCCTCGCCGCACACCGCGACCGCGGCCGGCAGCGTCCAGCCGCCCGAAAAAATTGCGAGACGCCGGAAGAGCATTCGTTCGCGTTCGTCGAGGAGATCGTAGCTCCAATCGATGGCCGCGCGCAGCGTCTGCTGACGCGGGAGCCCGCTTCGGTCGCCGCCCGTGAGCAGACGGAAGCGTTCGTTGAGCCGCTCGAGCACCTGTCGCGGCGAGAGGACTCTCACGCGGGCGGCGGCCAGCTCGATCGCGAGCGGAATGCCGTCCAGGCGGGTGACGATCTCGCCGACGAGCGCGGCGTTTTCTTCGGTAATCGCAAACGTGCCCGCGGCGGCGAACGCGCGATCCGCGAACAGCGAGACCGCATCGCGCGCCGGCGGCACCGGCAGCGGCGCAAGGCGCACTGCCCGCTCGCCCGCGACGTTCAGGCTCTCGCGGGTCGTGGCGAGGATGCGAACCTCCGGGCAGACGCGCAGAATCGCGGCGACAACGCGCCGCACTTCGTCGATGACGTGCTCGCAGTTGTCGAGGATCAGGAGTGCTTGACGGCGCTCGAGATGTGCCGAGAGGGTTTCGAGCAGAGGTCGATTCGGCGTCTCCTTCACGCCCAGTGTCTGCGCCAGCGCGGCCGTAACCAGCGCGGGATTCGAAATCGGCGCCAGATCCACGAGCCAGACGCCGTCGATGAAGCGATCCAGCAGCTCGGCCCCGGCCTGAATGGCGCAACGCGTCTTCCCCGACCCGCCGGTGCCGACGAGCGTCACGAGGCGGTGCTCGCGCGTGAGCCGATCGATCTCGCGGAGCTCGGCCTCGCGCCCGACGAACGAGGTGAGCTGCAACGGTAAATTGTTTGGCGTCTGCTCGAGCGAACGCAGCGCCGGGAACGTCTGCGGCAAACCGCTGCCGTCCAGTTGATAGACGCGTTCGGCGCGAGCGAGGTCTTTGAGCCGGTGCAGGCCGAGATCGCGCAACGCGCTCTCAGACGGCATCGCGTCGTGCAGCAGGTCCGCCGCCGTGCCCGAAACGAGCAGCTGGCCGCCGTGACCGACGGCCAGCAGCCGCGCGACGCGATTCAGCGCCGGGCCGAAGTAGTCGCCGTCACGCTCCTGCGCGCTGCCCGCATGCAGCGCCATGCGAACCGGCATCCCGCCCACGCCCGAGAAGTCTTCGTCGACGAGCGCGTGCGCGATGCGCAGCGCGGCCGCGGCAGCGTCCGGCGCCGTCGCGAAAGCGGCGCAGAACGCATCACCCATGACCTTGAACACGTAGCCGCCGTGCGCTTCGATCGCCGCGCGCAGCAGCGCGTCGTGGCGCGCGAGCGCCGCGGCCATCGCGTCCGGATCGCTCTCCCATCGCCGCGTGCTTCCCTCGACGTCCGTGAACAAGAATGCGACGGTGCCCGTGGGGCGGCTCGGCACGCTCAACCCTTGCGCAGCGTTCGGTAGTCACCGTTGCGAACGGTGACCGCGTGCGAGTCGAGCCATTCGAGCAGCGGAACCGCGTATTTTCGCGACGTCCCCAGGATGTCGCGAAACTCGGCCGCCGTCATGCGCCGCCGCTCGTGCAGATGCTCCTCGACGCGGGAGCGGATCTGCGCGATCTGAGTTCCTTGATAGAGATCGCCGCCGATCTTCACGAGCGTGCCGCGCGCGAGCATCGTGTCGAAAGCCTTCGGCACGCCGGAGAGCCGCGACAGCCTGACCGCGGCCGCGGCGGTCGCGAACGGTATCGGAAGGAACGGGCGCCCCTCGTCGACTGGTACGAGGTGCTCGAAGAACGCGCGCTGCTCGGGCGTGAACGATGGCCGGTGTTCGATCGCGGCGTAGTATCCGCCGCGATTGCAGAGCCGCCCCTCGCCCACGTAGTGCTCGAGGACGCGCACCAACTGCGGCTCCGCGACGCCGAGCTCGCGAGCCAGGGCTATCGACGTCACGCCCATGGCCCAGGGCTCGTCGCGGTGCGTCGCCTCGATGCGCTCGAGCGCGTGCTCGAACGCGTCGCGCGCGGCGCATCCCTCGACGTACCCTAGCGGTCGCGCCACCGCGACGATCTCACCGCGCTCGACGAGCCGCTGCAGAACTGTGGCGGCTGCGTCCTCGCGTAAGTTCGCAGCGAACGCGACCTCCGCCGGTTGCATCGCATCGACGCCGCGCTCGCGCAGAAGGGCGAGCACGGCCTCCTCGTCGGGATCGCCGCTGGGCGCGAGGTCTTTGGCGTGCGCGATTTCGACGAATCCGCCGCCGAGCAGCGTCATCGGCGAAGGGCGCCGCAGGACGAAGCGCAGCCCGGGAAACGCGACGACCGGCTCGCGCAGCAGCAGCTCCGCGCGCAGCTCCGTGTCTTCGGTCGCGCCGTCGGCGACCAGGGTCCCGAGCACTTCCGCCGATCCGAAATAGGCGCGCACCGGCGTGCGCCGGCGCAACAGCGGTGCGGCCTCCGGCAGCGGCACGAAGTGCACCGTCAGCTTGCGCCGAGCGGCGAGCTCGCGTCCGACGATCGCGTGCCCGCGCGCGACTTCGTGCCGGTCGATGGCCGGTACGCTCAACGCGACGCGGGCGCCGGCGTCGACGCGCTCGCGCGTCGCCCCGAAGACGCCGACGCTGCGTACGTGCGCGGGCTTGCCGCCGGGCTCGAGCACGAGCGTCTCGCCCGCCGCGATACGGCCTTGCATGAGCGTGCCGGTGACGACGGTACCGAGCCCGGGGAGCGCGAAGACGCGATCGATAGGAAGATAGGCCGGCGCGTTCGGATTGCGCGGCGGAATGGCGGCGAGCTCGTCGTGCAGCGCGCGCTTCAGAGTGTCGAGGTTCTCGCCGGTCGCGGCGGAGACCGAGAAGATCGGCGCGTCCTCCGCAATCGTTCCGCGCAGAGACTCGCCGATCTCGTAAGCGGCCTCGGCGGCGCGCGCCGGATCCAGCAGGTCGACCTTAGATGCCGCGATCAGCACGCGACGCACGTTGAGGAACTGCAGGATCGCGAGGTGCTCGAGCGTCTGCGGCATCACGCCTTCGTTGACGTCCACGACGAGCAGCAGCAGCTCCATGCCCGCCGCGCCGGCCAGCATATTGTGAAGGAATTTCTCGTGGCCCGGCACGTCGACGATGCCTGCCTCCACGCCGTCGTCGAAGCGCAGGTGCGCGAAACCCAGGTCGAGCGTCATGCCCCGAGCGCGTTCCTCGGCCCAGCGGTCGGGGTGCGTTCCCGTCAACGCCTCGATCAGCGACGACTTGCCGTGATCGACGTGTCCCGCCGTGCCGACGATGTGCACGCTCGCCTCTTACCCGACGGCGCGAACGCGGTAGTCCGCCAGGATCTCCGCGGCGGCACGCACGCCCGACTCGGCGCCGCCCTCCATGAAGCCCTGGTACGCGACCGACGTGTGCTCGCCGGCGAAGTGCACGCGCCCCTGCGGCCTGGCCTCGTGGCCCGCGACCGTCGTGCATTGCCCGACGAGCCAGCACGAATAGCTAGCGCGGATGTTCGGATCCGCTTGAGCGTTTCCGAACGTCGCCTTGCCGGTCCACGTCGCGGAGACGCCGGGCCAGATGTGGTCGAGCTCGTCGAAGAAGCTGCGCACGTGCCGGCCCACCGCGCCGGAATCGCCCGCGTGCGCGTACGGCATCGGCGGCGTGTCGAGCATCGCCGGTCCGCCCGCCGTGAAGACCTCGATCAGCCCGTCGCCGCCGCTCTGACCCAGCGAGTAGTCGAGTGCGCTCTGCACGCGCAGCGTCGTCCAAATCTGTCCGCTGGTAGCTTCGGGCCACGGATGCGGGCTGCGCATCCAGGCGCGGCGATCGAATTGAAGGTGCAGTTTCGTGTGATAACCGTAGCCGAGGTTTTGGATCGCGTTGTCCTTTGCGGAGTCGAAACCTGCGCCGGACGTGTCCACCGCGCGCAGCACGACGAACGGGATCGCCAGGACGACGCGATCGGCGTTGACCGTTTCCTGGTTGCCGCCGTGATCGAAGCGCAGCTCGTACGTTCCGCGCGGGAGGCGCCGCAAGGCGATCAGGTTGTGCTCGAAGAGAATGCTGCCGGCGGGCAGCGCGCCGGCGATCGCCTCCGGAATAGCCTGGCTTCCGTCCGCCAAGATGTAGCGCTGGTCGGAGTAGCCTAAGACGTTCAGCTCGCGATCCCGCGCGTAGTGCCGCTGCGCGCCGAGCTGCGCCACGAGGTTTACCGCGCTGAGCTCGCCGGCGTCGCGCCCGTACTCGTTCCAGTAGACCTGCGCGATGAGCCGCCCGAGCTGCGACTCGATTCCGCCGGGCACGTAGCGCGCGATCCAGTCGCTCATGCTCATCGCGTCGAGCTTGCGTGCCATCGGCGTCGCGTTGGCGTAGGTGGTGGTGGACGGGATAGCCGCGAGCTGCGCCTGCAAAACCGGATAGATCTTCGCGAAGTCTCTATCCGCGTCGGCCATGGAGTAGTAGCGGCCGTCCAGATAGCACGTGTCGCGCCCTCGCGGCGGCCGCGCTGCGTGCGTGTCAAGAAGCCCGAGACCGAAGCGCCGCGCGAGCCCGCGAATGTTTTCATGGAGCGAATCGACCATGGCGCCGCACCACTCGGTGTGCTGCCCTTGGTTCCAATAGCCCCGTTCCGAGTGCATGCGCCCGCCTACCCGCGAGGACGACTCGTAGATGGTCGACGCGATGCCCGCGTCTTGCAGGCGCAGCGCCGTCACAAGGCCGGCGATGCCGGCCCCGACGATGGCGACGCGCTCGCTGCCGCGCGCCTGCGAGCTGCCGCAGGCGATGAATTCGGGAACCGCCGCCGATCCCAGCGCGGCGATGCCGGCGATGCGGACGAAGCCTCGGCGATTCAAATCTTGATGCTGAGGTCGGCGAAGAAGCCGAAGGGCTGCGACACCGACGAGATGCCGACCTCGGTGACGTTGAAGAACGTTCCGTACGGATAGCGCAACTGCACCGGCGGATTCTTCAAGAAGTTGCCGGCCGGCGCCAAGATGTTCGACGGCAGGTTGGAGTACACGCACGTCACCGAGTTGTCCCACGCGTAGCCGCGTTGGAAGCAGCGGTCGTAGAGGTTGACGGCCTGGAAAGTGACCGTCATGCGCGGCGAGATGTCATAGGTCGTCTGCAGATTCAGCGTGAGCTGCGCAGGCTCGATGAACGCGCCCAGGTTGTCGAAGCGGCCGCTGTACGGGTCGGGTAGGAAGATCGCGCCGATTGCGCCTCCGGGGCAGCTGACGCCGGGCGTCTGCGGCGTCCTCGCGGGCTGCTTCGAGCACGACTGCGGCACGTAACCGGGCCACACCAGCGGCGAGCCGTAGTCGGAGCCATTCGCGTAGTGCACCGACGGCGTGACGGCGAATTTGCCGTGCCGGTAGTTCAGGATCACCGACGCGACGTCGGGAACTTCGTAGCCGTTGGCGGCATTGAACGGACTCGGGATCACGTCGTACGGCGTGTACCAGGCGCCCGTATCGAACAGCGGCTGCAGCGCGTCGCTGTAGTACGGGTTCGGTATCTTGAGCTTGCCCCGGTCGCCGCCGCTGGACTCGCTGTTCAGCAGCAGCGGCGCGGCGTTCCCGGGATAGGCTCCGCTGCCGCACGTCGCCCACTTGGGAGAGCTGCGCGTCACGCCGGCGCAGGCGGACGTATACGAGTTGTACAGCTCGACCGCAGCGTTGAGCGAGTCGATCACGCTGACGCCGTTGATCGGGCTGAACTTGATCTCGTTCTCGGTGTGCGTATAAGAGAACAACGCTGAGAAACCGTTGCGGCTGAAATCGCCGTACTGCAGCGAGGCCTCGAGGCCATACGAGCGCTGCGTGCCCACGTTGAGACCGGCGAGCGTTCCTTGTACTGCATTGATCGCCTGGAACTGCAGCTGATTGCGCGTATCCCGGTAGAACGGCGTCACCTTGTAGGAGAGCTGGGTTCCTTTGACGTGCTTCTCCAGCGAAAGATCGAAATTGTCAGCCGTGTCGGGATAGATGGCGTGATCGGGCGTGTGATAGCCCAGCGGATAAAACTGTGCGATGAACGATACGAGGTTTTGCTGATAGGTATTGTACTGGTAGTAGGAAGAGCCTTCGGCGCGGGCATATTTTCCGGCCGAGCCGCGGATTACGGTGTCGGGATTGATCGTGTACGTAAACGAAAGGCGCGGCTGAAAGACGTTGGATACGTTTTCGCCGGCGCCGACGTTGTAGAGCCCGTTGCCGGGCGCCGTTAGCGGCGCCAGACCCGGCGCACATGCGCCGAACGCACTGCTTGTTCCATTCCAGGTCCACTGCGTCGCCTTGCCCGGCGCGCCGCAAAATTCGTTATTATACGCGTCGAACCAGAATTGCCGCGCGGGATACGCGCCTTCGAGGTTATTCGTGAAGTAGGCGAACCGGTCGAAGCGCGCGCCCACGTTGACCACTATTCGATCGTTGGGCTGCCAAAGGTCGGTCATAGAGACGGAGTCGAAGCGCGGCGTCACGTTGTCGACTTGCGCGCTCTGTCCGTTCTCGGTCATCATCCAGCGCGCGCCGGCTTTGGCCGCCGGTGAGCCCCGCGGCGCGAATCCGGGCGTCAGGTTGAAATCGAACGATCCCGTCCCCGGATAACAGCCGAACGAACTCAGGCAGCCGCCCTGGCTGCCCGCATCGAAGCAGCTCCACGGCTGCCCGGTCACGTAGTTATAGCACTTACCGTTCGGCGTGCCGTAGCTCGAGAGAATCGTTCCGAGGCCGGTCGGGGCGAGGCTACTCGTGCTTGGATCGGTCGAGCTGAACTGAGCATTATAGGTTTGCAGGTACTGCGTCATGTACGTCGCTTCGGCGGTAATGAGGTGGCGCGGAGATAGCTCATTGGAGTAGATCAGGCCGGCGCCGTAGCCGTGCTCCCAGACTTCGTAGTCGGCAGGATCCGAAGCGAAGACGAGTTGCGCGCTGTTGGGCCCGTTGATAAACCAGTCCGAGTACGCTCCCCACACCAGTCCGCGCAGATACGAATGCGAATCGAAGTTCTTTTGATACTGCAGCTTTTCTATAGAGTAACCGTTCCAGTTGCCGTCGCGGTCGTTGAGGCCGATCGGTCCCGCGATTGGGCGGTCGGTGGGACTGCTCGGGAATAACCCGATCACGACCTTATTTTGGTTAGGCGGCTGCATTAGCGGACCGGTATAGTAGAGCGAATCGAGATACGGCATAGGATATCCGACTCCGGTCGCAGCGCCGGCTTTTGGCGTGAACCAAACGTCATTCGCCGAGCTAAGAAACTGGTCCGCAATTCCTCCGGTTACGTACAGCATTTGAATGTCGTCGCGCAAGGACGAGTCGCGATGTGGTATGCCAATGTGCAGGTTGACGACGTTTTCGCGGTCGAAATTGACGCCTTGCGCATAGCTATAACCCGGTGAAAAGATGAAGCCGTAGGGAAACGCCTTGCCGCCCGAGCCGTCGAGAATGTTGTAGACGTTGTTGTTCGTCGGAACGTTCAACGGATAGAAATACAGCGGATCACTCACACCGCCGAACTGATCGCCGAAACGGTACGCTTGATTCGTCCCCGACAGGCCCACATAGTAGGAAAAAAGCCGATCGGGCGTCGCGCCTCCGGCCTCGATCGTCGCCTGATGATAGAACGCTGGACCGCCGATCCCCAGGTCGCCGCTAAGATAGCCGGGAAACGTGCCCGTCTTGATCACCTGATTGATGTAGCCGGCGAGTCCGGACGAGTTGGACGTCGCCGGGGTGCCGCCGGTATAGACTTGTACCTCTTGGCTGCCGAGCGACGTCAGCGTCGCGATCGGCGCGAGGTCCGACTGGCGCGTTGTCGGCAGACCGTCGAACTCGTAAGCGACCTGATCGACGTCGCCGCCGCGAATGTACACGCTTTGATACCAGCCTTGCTGGTTCGACGGGATGCTGACGCCGGGGGCGGACGCGATCGCGCCGTACGCCTGCGTCAGCGAGCCGGAGCCCGAGAGCGTCGACGCGGCCTTCTGTCCGGCAGAGTTGATCGAGAACACGTCGCTCGTGACGCCCGAGTGCACGAGCGACTGCGCGGAGCGCGACGTCGTGCGGGCGATCGTCTTGAGCGCCCTCTGCATGGAAACCGCAACGTTGGCGGACTGATCGGCCACGATCGTGATCCCGGCCTGCGACAAGGGCTCGTAGCCCGTCTTGCTCGCGCTCACCGTGTACGTGTCGGGCTGCAGCGAGATGAACGAGAACTCGCCCGAAGCGTCCGACACCGTCTGCGCCGCCTGCGACGGCGACACGGCGGTCACGGCCGCTCCGGCGATCGGCGCCCCCGATACGGCGTCGAGCACGCGGCCGCGCAGCGTACCGGTCGTTCCTGCCCTTGCCCCGAAGGGCATGGCAATCGCGAACAGGAGGGTAAGCCCGGCGATCCGCTTTCCCATAGTAAAGAAGAGCGCCTTTAAACCCGCCGAATACAACCTCCTCGCTTCCACCATGACCGTACGAGAAAAAGCGTTGAACACCGCAAGGGCGTCGCTCGCGCAGCGCCGCGACGAAAACGTCGCGCGCGGCGTCGCGACCACGCACTCCGTCTGGGTGGCTCGAGCCTCCGGCGCGACGCTTTGGGACACGGAGGACCGCCAGTATTTAGACTTCGCGGGCGGCATCGGCGTGCTCAACGCGGGCCACGCGAATCCAAAAGTCGTCGCCGCGATCGCCGAGCAGGCCGCCGCGCTGACCCATGCGTGCTTCCAAGTAACGGCATACGAGCCATACCTGCGCGTCGCGGAGGAGCTCAACCGCCGCGCGCCGGGCGATTCACCGAAGAAGGCGCTGCTGCTCTCGACCGGCGCCGAGGCGACCGAGAACGCCGTGAAGATTGCCCGCGAGTTCACGCGCCGCCCCGCGGTCGTCGCGTTCACGCACTCGTTCCACGGCCGTACGATGCTCGCGCTCTCGATGACCGGCAAGTTCGCGCCCTACAAACAGCACTTCGGCCCGTACTGCAGCGAGATCTATCACGCGCCGTTTCCGCACGAACATCACGGAACGTCTGCAAAACAGGCACTGCACGCGCTGGAAGAGATGTTCGAGTCGACCGTGGCGCCCGGCCGCGTCGCGGCGCTGATCGTCGAGCCGGTGCTCGGCGAGGGCGGCTTCGTTCCCGCTCCGATCGAATTCTTGCGCGAGCTGCGGAAGATCGCCGACGCGCACGGCATCGTGCTGATCGCCGACGAGATCCAGACGGGGTTCGGCCGCACCGGAAGGTTGTTCGCGTGCGAGCATTACGGAATCGAGCCCGACCTGATCGCGGTCGCCAAATCGCTCGCCGGCGGGCTGCCGCTCTCGGCGGTCGTGGGGAAGTCGCACATCATGGACGCGCCCGAACCGGGCGGCCTCGGCGGCACGTTTGCGGGAAATCCGGTGGCGTGCGCGGCCGCGCTGGCGGTCCTCGAGATCATGGACGATGCGTTCCTCGCGCGCGCCCGCGATGTCGGCGCGCGAATCGACGCGGAGCTGCGCGCGCTGCAGACACGCTACTCGGCGGTGGAAGACGTACGCGGGCTGGGAGCGATGCAGGCGATGGAGCTCGAGTCGGGAGCGCCGGAAGTCATCGCGGCCGCGCGAGGCCGCGGGCTGATCCTGCTGCTCGCGGGAGAACGCGACGTGATTCGCGTTCTCGTGCCGCTCGTCGTCACCGACGAAGAGCTTGACGAGGGTTTCGCGATTTTGAGCGCGAGCATGGAAGACGTTTTTAGTCAAACGAGGTGACCGAAAATTACCGGTGAACGAGAAAAGAAAGTATACGAATACACACAGCGCGTCCTAGACCTGATCGAAAGGACGGACGTCGTGCCCGCCGAGGCGGACTGGATCACGCGCGAAACCGTCGAGTCGTTTCGCGACCACATTAACCCGGGTTTCCTCGAGTACCGCAAGGCGGGCGACCCGAAGGGCGCCGCCGCCGTCGTCGAGTGGGCGGACGCCGGACCCAACTCCTATCGCGACGTCACCGGCCGCACGTACCTCGATTGCTTGGGCGGATTCGGCATCTTCAACGTAGGTCACCGCAACCCTAAAGTCGTCAAGGCCGTGATGGATCAGCTCCGGCGCCAGCCGTTACACAGCCAAGACCTGCTGGATCCGCTGCGCGCGATGCTGGCCAAGGCGCTCGCGATGCTGACGCCAGGCGGCCTGGACTTCAGTTTCTTCTGCAACAGCGGCACCGAGGCGGTCGAGGGCGCGCTGAAGCTCGCGCGAGCGTACGATCCCGCGCGACAGACGATCGTGGCGGCCACGAAGGGCTTTCACGGCAAGAGCTACGGCTCGCTATCGGCCAGCGCTAAGGCCGAGTTCCGGCGGCCGTTCGGCCCGATGCTGCCGAACATCGAGCACGTGCCGTTCAACGATCTGCTCGCGCTGCGCGACATGATGACGTCGTGCCGAGCAGTCGGCGAAGACGTCGGCGCAGTGCTGCTCGAACCCATTCAGGGCGAGGGCGGGGTCAACATTCCCGACGACGACTATCTCCCCGGCGTGCGCGCGCTCTGCGACGAATTCGGGGCGCTCTTCATTCTCGATGAGGTGCAGACTGGCATGGGACGCACCGGCAAGATGTTCTGCTGCGAGCACTACGGCGTCGCGCCCGACCTGATGTGCCTGGCGAAAGCCTTCGGCGGGGGCGTCGTGCCCGCCGGCGCGGTGGTCGGGCGGCGCGAGATCTTCGCACGGTTGTTCGATAACCCGTTCCTGCACACGTCTACGTTCGGAGGAAATCCGCTCGCTTGCGCGGCCGCGCTGGCCACCATCAACGTGCTGATCGGCGAGCGTCTTCCCGAGCGCGCCGCGGCGCTGGGCGAACGGATGCTGGCGGGATTACGCAACGCCGTGCGACGCTACGACGATCTCGTCGTCGCGGTGCGCGGCAAGGGACTCTTGATGGCACTGGAGTTCAGCGACAACGCGATCGGCTTCGAGTTCGGCAAGCAGATGCTGGAGCGCGGCATCCTCGTGTCGGGCACGCTGGTCAACGCGCGCACGATCCGCATCGAGCCGCCGCTGACGATCACGGAGGAAGAGGCCGACTACGTGTGCCAAGCCACCGGCGAAAGTTTGAATTCGATGACGAAGGTAGGGGTATAGCGACATGCAAACGACCGCAGAATCCAGCGCGCGCGCCGAGGAAATTCTTCGCAACCTGCCGCATATCAACGGCGTCGTTCCGATGTACGTCAATGGGCGCTGGGTGCTCGCGGCGGACGGCGCGACGCGCGAGCTGATCAATCCGGCGGATGGCCGGCCAATCGCCGTCGTCGCGGACGGCGGCGCCGCCGACGCGGAGGCCGCGATCGCTGCGGCGCGCGCGGCGTTCGACGACGGGCCCTGGGGCCGCTTGAGCGCGGCCGACCGCGCGACGCTGCTGTTCCGCGTCGCCGACGCGATCGACGCTAACCGCGACGAGTTCATGCGGATCGACACGCTCAATAACGGCAAGCCGCTACGTGAGACGGAATACGACGCGATAGACGCGGCGAATTGCTTCCGCTACTACGCGGGCCTCGCGACAAAGCCGCACGGGCAGACTTTCGACGTCCCCGCGCCGTCGCAGACGTTCACGGTGCGCGAGCCGATCGGCGTGTGCGGCCAAATCGTTCCATGGAACTACCCGCTCTTGATGGCGACGTGGAAGCTCGCGCCGGCGTTGGCAGCGGGGAACGTGTGCGTCCTCAAGCCGGCGGAGCTGACTCCCCTGTCGACGATCCGCCTGGCGATGATCTTCGAGCGACTGGAGTTCCCGCCCGGCGTCGTCAACATCGTTTTGGGTGTGGGCGCAACCGCCGGCCACGCGATCGCCGCGAGCGTGCGCGTGGACAAGATCGCGTTCACCGGTGGAACCAAGACGGGCCGCAGCATCATGCAAGCCGCCACGTCTAACCTCAAGAAGATCTCGCTCGAGCTCGGCGGCAAGTCGCCCAACGTCGTGTTCGCTGATGCGGACTTCGACACGGCGGTCGATTACGCGCTCTTCGGCATCTTCGCCAACGCGGGGCAGGTGTGCTCGGCGGGGTCTCGGCTGATCGTCGAGCGCTCGCTGCACGACCGATTGGTCGAACGCGTGGTCGAGCGCGCGCGCAAGATCCGCGTCGGCGACGGGTTCGATCCGCAGACCGAGATGGGACCGATCATCTCGCCGGTCCACCGCGAGCGCGTCGAAGGCTATATCGAAAATGGTCTCGCCGAGGGCGCGAAGATGTTGTGCGGCGGGGAGCGGCTCGGTGGAGAGCTCGCCGAAGGCAACTTCATCGCGCCGACCGTGTTCGACCGTACGTCGCCGAAGATGCGGATCGTGCAGGAAGAGATCTTCGGGCCGGTGCTCGTCGTGCAGACGTTCGACGACGAAGCCGAAGCGATTGCGCTCGCCAACGACACGATCTACGGTCTAGCCGGCGCCGTCTTCACTCAGGACATCTCCAAGGCGCACCGCGTGATTCGAAAGATGCGCGCCGGCATCACGTGGATCAACACGTATCACCCGACCTATAACGAAGCACCGTGGGGCGGCTACAAACAGTCGGGCATCGGTCGCGAACTCGGCACCTACGGCTACGACGCGTACACCGAGGTCAAGCAGATCAACGTCAATCTGGACGTGGAGCCGTCGGGCTGGTTCTCCGACCGCTAGCTACGGGCCCGGCTTGAAGTCGGCGCGGAACAGGTAGTGCCCTTCGACCGCCGTGCAGCTCACGAGTTTGGGCGAGTACGTGCTGTTGCGGGCGGCCGTAACGACGGCGCTGTCGATCGCCGCGTCGCCGCTGGAACGCATGACCTTTGTGTTGGTGACGCGCCCGTTTGGCGCGATCGTCACCGCGATGATGACGCTTCCGCTCGCCCGCAACCCTTGAGGCAGCGACGGAGCGACTGCGTTTTGAATCTGCGCGTCGACGTTTGGATCGGCGCAGGCTGCGGCGATGTAGGCTGCGCCCGCTGACGGGTTGTCGATCCCGGTCCGTGCCGGCGCGAGCGCGAGCGCGGGCGAGAACGCCTGCAGTGCGAGGGTCGCGGCGATAAAGAGCACGATCGTTCCTCCAAGTGCGTATGTGTTGATGCCAAGGCGGCGCGGGCCGCTGGCGCAGAGCCGTTCGATACGTGCGACGAGCGCGTGGCGCGAGCGGTAGGCGCCGGCGACGAGAAGCGGCAGCTTCTGCGCGCGCAGCATCTGCGCGAGTGTCGCGAGACAGACCGCGTAGTCGTCGGCGCTTCCGGTTTGCTCCACGGCCCAGTCGTCGCAGGCGGCCTCGCGCTCGTTCGAGACGGCGCCGCCCGCTATGTGAACCCACGGATTGAAGAACAGCGCCGCCTCGATCACGCGCTGGATCAGGTTCCAGAGCGGATCGCGGCGACGAACGTGCGCGCGCTCGTGTTCGACGACGCGGCGAAGGTCGTCCTGCGACAGCGTTGCCGGCAGGTCTTGCGGCACCACGACGACCGGTCTCAGGATGCCGGCGACGATCGGAACCGCGACCTCGCGCGAGCCGAAAACGTCGCCGGCAGCGCTCGAGAGCAGCCAGGCTCGCCGCCGGATCCCCTCGATGTGGACGAAGCCGGCCGCCAGCCGTGCTAAGCCGATGGCGGCGCCGAGAGCCCAGGCGATCACGACCCACGGCGCGACCGCTTCGAACCAGCCGCGCGCGTGATCGGCGTACGCTTCGGCGGGGAGCAGCGTGATCGTGAAGCCCGGGTGCGTCGAATGCGCGGAAAACGCTCGGAGCAGTTGAGCGCCGGCGTCGGACAGCGCCGTCGCTACCGGCACGGCCACGAGCGCAAACAGCGCGGCGAGCCACAGCGCATGGCGCGTCGTCGCGCTGCGCCGCGCGAGGAGCTTGGAGATCGCATAGGTGAGCGCGACGACCAACGCGCCCTGCCAGAGACCGTTGAAAAGGATTGCGACGATCATTTCTGCTCCTTCCTGCGGCGCGCGAGGACTCGCTTGACGTGCGCCAAGTCATCGTCGCTCAGGCGAGCGTCGTCGAGCAGCGTCACCGCGAGCGCGCCCGGCGAGCTCGCGAAGAAACGGTCGAGCACGTGGCGGACTGCCGATTTGGCGGCATCGGCCCGCTGCACCGACGGGTGGTAGACGAACGCGCGGCCGTCCGCCTCGTGCGCGACGTGGCCCTTTCGCTCGAGTGTCCGCAGGGTGGTGAGGACCGTGCTGTACGTCAACGGCGGCGGAGGGAGCGCCTCGACCACCTCGGCCACGGTGGCGCGCTGCTTGCGCCAAAGCACCTCCATCAGGCGCAGCTCGTGATCGGTCAGGACGGGCGATTTTCGCCTGGACAATGCGCGGCCTCCGATTGCCATTAGATTTGTAATAGCAGCATAGCCGAGCCGCCCGGCTTTGTCAACTAGATTTATAATAGTGTTAGGATGGCGGCATGCGGAAGATTTTCATGGCAGCCGGCTTTTCGTGCGCGGCTGCGTTCGCAATCGCTCTGGCCGCCTCGTCCACGAAGGTCGTCATGTTCGCCCCGTTCGGATCCGGCGGCCTAAACGCGAGCTACAAGGTGACGTCGAAGATGCACGGTGCTTGCTGGACGGGCTCGATCGCATCGCAGAGGCCCGATGCGTGGAGATGCATGGTCGTCAACAGCATCTACGATCCGTGCTTCAGCAACGCGGCCCTTTCGAGCGTCGCCTGCGCGAGCGATGCATTTTCCAAGAGAATCGTGCTCATCGTCCTCGACAAGCCCATCCCGACGCAGGAACGCAACAAGGGCAAGCCCTCTGCGTGGGCGCTCCTGCTCGCCAACGGCGCGCGCTGCTACATCGCAACCGGCGCGACCGGCGAAGTTGCGGGGATGCGGCTGAACTTCGAATGCAGCTCGGGCGGATGGGTCCTCGGAACGCCCGATCAAGCGAAGAAGCCGTGGCAGGCCTTTTACAGCCCGAAGTCTGACGGCACTCACTCTACACGCCTTTCCGTACGCCAAGCGATTCTCTAATGAGAGATCAGCTCTTAACGGCGCTCATCCAAAAGTTGTATGAGCGTTCGGAGATTCGTTTCGACTCCGTTCGGCGCTGCTCGTCGTAAATTTCGGAGAGAACAGCGAAGAGCGCGAGCGCGGCCTCTCTTTCTCCTAAGAGGGTGAGCGAGCGCAGCATGCGCGTGAGGCGCAAGTGGTTGTGATTTCCGATCTGCAGCCAATTGCCGCTGCGCAGCGGAAAGGCGGCGCTCTTCTCGACGCGCTCGCCGCTCCATGCGAAGCCGTAGAACGCAAGCATGCGGTCCAGCGACCTGCGCAGCGCGGCGCGCAGCTGCGGCCGCGTGTGAAACGCCTCGATCGCGGCATCGTCGAGGATCGGCGCCGTGGGCTGGGCTCCGCTGCGCTCCGGAAGCGGGAAGAGCCACTGTATGAAGTTGTGGACGTACTCGAGCCGCTCGTCGTCGAACCGCAAGACATCCTCGTGAAAGCGGCCGCAGTCGTCCGGTGCGCTCCCTTCGTAGAATGCGACGATGCGCCGACCCTCGCCGGTCATTTTGCCGCGAGCGCCGCGATCACGTCGTTATCTTCGGACGGCTCGATCGTGCGCAGATCGAGCAGCACTCGCCCTTCCTCGATGCGCGTCACGATGGCCGGTGTGCCACGGCGAAGTTTCGCGGCGAGGAGATCCGGTTTTTCGGTCGAGACCGCCACGGCGATCGACGGAATGCGCTGTTGCGGGAGCGCGCCGCCGCCGATGTAGGCACTGCTCTCGATTGCGACCGAACCGGGGAGCGCGGCGACGTAGGCATCCGCGCGCCGGCGAAGGTCGCCGACGCTCGCCGCCAGCATGCGCAAGATCGGAATGCGCTCGCGCGCGCAGCCTTCGCGATAGATCTGCAGCGTCGCGGCGAGCGCCGCCAGCGTCATCTTGTCGACGCGGAGCGCCCGCAGCAGCGGATTGTTACGCAGGCGCGCGACGAGACTCGCGCGTCCGGCGACGATCCCGGCCTGCGGCCCTCCGAGCAGCTTATCGCCCGAGAACGTGACGAGCCCCACTCCGTCGGTAAGCGCGTCCTGCACGGTGCGCTCCCGTTCGACGCCATACTCCGAAAGATCGACGAGCGCACCGCTGCCGAGATCCTCGACGACGACGACGACGGCGCGGCGCCCGAGCTCGACCAGCTCGCGCGCGCCCGCCTCGTGCGTGAAGCCCTCGATGCGATAGTTGGAGGCGTGCGTGCGCAACAACAGAGCGGTGCGGGGCGAGAGCGCGCGCTCGAAGTCCTCGACGTAGACGCGATTCGTGGTTCCAGCCTCGACGAGAGTCGCGCCGCTGCGGTCCAACACCTCGGGAATGCGGAAGCCGCCGCCGATCTCGATAAGCTGGTTCCGCCCCACGATGACCTCGCGTCCCTTCGCGAACGTGTCGAGCACGAGCAGCACTGCGGCGGCGCAGTTGTTGACGACGAGTGAATCCTGCGCGCCGGTCACGTCGTTGAGCATGGCGGAGACGTGCGCGTAGCGCGAGCCGCGCTCGCCTCCAAAGAGGTCGTACTCGAGGTTGGAATAGCCGCGCACGATTTGCGCGACGGCATCGAGCGCTTCCGGCGCCAGCGGCGCCCGCCCGAGATTCGTGTGGACGATGATGCCGGAGCCGTTGATGACGGGCGATAGCGCTTGCGCGGCGAGCTCTTCCAAACGTCCCGCTACCGACGCCACGATCGCTTCGCATGAAGGTTCGGTGCTGGAAGCACGAGCGCGGTCGAAGATCGTCTCGACCGCACGCCTTACGTTCGCTCGCCCTAGAACGGGCTGGTATCTTTTAACGGCAGCGTCCTCGAGAACGCGCTGTACCGACGGCAGGTGCCACCGGCGCTGCTTCACGAGATCACGAAGGAAGACAGACCTTGTTGCTCAGGTCCGAATAGGTAAGCTCAGCTCGATTGGAGCTCGCGGCCGGCGCGACGGCGCGAACTTGGAAACAGTCCCCCGGCTTCCACGAGCCGGCCGGCGCCGTAATCGTGTACGAAACCAATTGCTGTGACGAATCGGGGGGAGCGCCGGCGTCGATGCTTGCCACGACTTGCCCTCCTCGCACGGCCTGAAACGATTGCGGCATGAGGCAAACGTCTTCCGGGCAATCCATCTTCCACGAAAATTGCATCGTGACCGCGCCCGAACTGGTCGCGGTCACGTGCAGATTGCTGGGAGCGGCTACCGCAATCGCAAGAGCGAGGACCGCCCCCGGTAACGGCACCGCTCTACGCCACGTGTTTGCTGAGCATCGACGTCACGGTGTTCTCGGGTACGTAGCCGACGATACGATCGACCGGCTGACCGTCCTTGAAGAGAATCAAGCACGGGATTCCGGAGACTTGATACTGCCCCGCAAGGCTCGGATTCTCGTCGGTGTTCAGCTTGACGAACTTCGCCTTGCCGCTGTTGGCGGCTGCGACTTTCTCGACAATCGGGCTCAACATGCGGCACGGCCCGCACCACGGAGCCCAAAAATCGACCAGCACCGGCTGCTGGCTCTTCAGAACCTCGGAGTCAAAGTTGGCTTGCGTGACGTCGGGTAATGCGCTCATAGCTCTTCAAACACTCCTATAACTCGGTTTGTTGCGGCTCGCCCGTGATCTCGGTGATCTGCTTGGCTTGTTTGCCGAGGTTGGTGATGGCGATGACCTCGTCGCCGCCGCCGAGCCGCTGGAGCCGGACACCCTTCGCGTCGCGGCCCGTCTTGCGAATGTCGCCGACCTTGAGGCGAATAACCTGGTTGCCGGACGTGATCATCAGGATCTGATCGTCGGGAGCGACGAGAATCTGATCGAGTACCTGGCCGATGTCGTCGCGCTGGCGCGCGAAGGCCTTCACGCCCTTGCCGCCGCGCGAGGTATGGCGGTAGTCCGTGATCGGCGTGCGCTTGCCGAAGGCGAGCGACGTGACGAGCAGCACTTCACGGCGGTCCTCTTCGATCACGTCCATCGCGACGACGGTGTCGCCCTTATCGAGCGTCATCGCCTTGACGCCGCGCGCGACGCGTCCCATCGGACGGACGTCCTTCTCGTTGAAGTACACCGCCATGCCGCGCGTTGACCCGAGAATGATGTCCCGCGAGCCGTTCGAGAGATCCACCGCGAGCAGCTCGTCGCCCGGATCGAGGTTGATCGCGATCAAGCCGTTGCGGCGCACGTTGGCGAACTGGTCGAGCTTAGTCTTCTTGATGACGCCGTTCTTGGTGACCATCACCAGATATTTCTCTCCCTCGAACTTGTCCACCGGGAACACCGCGCTGACCTGTTCGCCGGGCGGCAGCGTCAGCAGGTTCACCAGCGCCGTGCCGCGGGCTTGCCGCGTCGTGTCGGGAATCTCGTAGCCGCGAAGCCGGTAGACGCGGCCCATGTTCGTGAAGAAGAGCACGTGGTCGTGCGTCTTCGTCACGAAGAAGTTGCGGACGACGTCCTCGCGCTTGAGATTGGAGATGCCGGTAACGCCGCGCCCGCCGCGACTCTGCGTGCGGAACGTGTCGACCGTCACGCGCTTGATGTAGCCCCCGACCGTGTAGGTTACCACGACGTCGATGTTCGGAGTGATCTGCTCGATCGAAATCTCGTCTTCCGCCGGCTCGATGGTAGTGCGCCGCTCGTCGCCGAAGCGCTTCTTGACGTCGAGCGCCTCGCTCTTGACGATATTCGCGATCCGCCGCGGGCTACGCAGGATGTCCTGAAGTTCCGCGATCGTCTTGATCAGCTCCGCATATTCTTGCTCGATTTTCTGGCGCTCGAGGCCGACCAGCGTCCGCAGACGCATGTCGACGATCGCCTGCGCCTGCACGTCGCTGAGCTCGAAGCGCTTCGACAGCCGCTCTTTGGCCTCGTCGGTCGTCTGGCTGCCGCGGACTATCTCGATAACCTCGTCGATGTTGTCGAGCGCGATGCGGTAGCCCTCGAGTAAGTGCGCGCGCTCCTCGGCCTTACGCAGATCGTAGCGCGTACGCCGCGTAATGACGTCCTCGCGGTGCGCTATGAAATGCTCGAGCAGCTGCTTGAGCGAGAGCACCTGTGGCTCGATCGGTACCGAGCCGTCGGCGCGCGGTTTGCCCACGGGCACCAGCGCCAACATGTTGAAGCCGAACGTGGCCTGCAGCGGCGTGTGCTTGAAGAGCTGATTGAGGACGATCTTGGGCGTCGCGCTGCGCTGCAGCTCGACGACCACGCGCATCCCCTTGCGGTTCGACTCGTCGTCCATGCGCGCGATTCCGGCGATGCGCTTCTCGGCGTAAGCCTCCGCGATGGCTTCGACGATGCGGCTCTTGTAGACCTGATACGGGATCTCCGTGATGAGGATCTTGTGTTTCCCGCGTTCCTCGATGATCTCGGCCTTGCCGCGGATCGTGATCGAGCCGCGCCCCGTCTTGTAGGCCTCGCGGATCGCCTCTTGGCCGAGGATCGTGCCGCCGGTCGGGAAGTCCGGCCCGGTAACGATGTTGCACAGGTCGTCGTCGGTCGTCTCAGGGTCGTCGACCAGCGCCGCGATCGCGTCCGCGATCTCACCGAGATTGTGCGGGGGAATGTTCGTGGCCATCCCCACCGCGATTCCGCTCGATCCGTTGACGAGCAGCTGCGGAAGCCGGCCCGGGAGCACGCTCGGCTCCACGCCCTGGTTGTCGAAATTTTGAACGAACGGAACCGTTTCTTTGTCGATGTCCGCCAATACGTCGAGCGCGGTGCGCGCCAAACGCGCCTCGGTGTAGCGGTAGGCTGCCGGCGGATCGGGGTCGATCGAGCCGAAGTTGCCGTGACCGTCGACCAGCGGGTAGCGCAGGGTGAAGTCTTGCGCCATGCGCACTAGCGCGTCGTAGACGGAGGTGTCGCCGTGGGGATGGTAGCTCTTGAGCACCTCGCCGATGACGCCGGCGCACTTACGATGCTGCTTGCTGGGATCGAGTCCCATCTCGCGCATCGCGTAGAGGATCCGCCGCTGCACGGGCTTGAGGCCGTCGCGGACGTCCGGAAGCGCGCGCGAGGCGATAACGGACATTGCGTACGAGAGGTAACTCTCCCGCATTTCGTCTTCGACGTTGACCTGTGCGACGATGTCGTTGTTCAATACTTACCTATACCTATCATGGACGACCGAGTAACCCTCGCGACCGAAGACGACTTCGATGCATTCGCCGCCGCGTTTTCGCGGCGCTTGCATGCCGGCGACGTCGTTGCGCTGTCCGGACCGCTCGGCTCCGGAAAGACCGCCTTCGTCCGGGCCGTCGTGCGTTCGCTCCACGGCGCCGATCAAAGCTACAGTCCCACCTTCACGTTTTGGCACCACTACGACGGGAGTCCGCCGATCGATCACATCGACCTCTTCCGCATCGACGATCCGCGCGAATCCGCGGAGCTCGGCCTCGAGGAAGCGCTCGACGGCGGCTCGATTGTCCTGGTGGAGTGGTGGCGCAACGCGCCCGAGCTCGTCGCCGAGCGCCGGTACGAAATCGAAATAGAAGGCTCCGGTAACGAACCGCGCACAATTTCCATTCGACGACTGACGTGAACGTTCTTGCCCTGGACGGTGCGCTGGGAGCCTTCTCGGCCGCGATCGCACGCGACGGCCGAATCGCCGCCTCGCTCAGCGAGCCCGGCAACGTCGCGCTCGAGCGAGGTCTCGCCATCGTTGAGGCCACGTTCGGAGAGGCGCGTTTGAAGCACGGCGACATCGATCGCCTGGCGGTCGGAATCGGACCCGGCCGCTTCACCGGCCTGCGCATCGCCGTCGCGTATGCCAAAGCGCTTGCGGCGGTCTGGGGCTGCCCGCTCGTACCGGTCCTGTCGTTCGACATCCTCGAGTACGGCAGCGGCTTCACGCGGGTCCTGTCCGTCGTCGAGGGACGCCCCGGCGTGATCTCCGCGCGCTATCGAGCAGCCGAAGAGTTGCGCCGTGCGTCGGGGCGGATTGCGGACGTGCTCGACGCGCTTCATCCTGAAGGGGAGGTGGACGTTGTGGGGGCGCCAGAGGACGTGCTCCACGCGCTCGCCGAACGCGCAATCATCGTGCGCTCCGTCGAACCGCTCGTGACGCCCGCCGCAGCGGCAGCCGCCCTGGCAGCCGGCGCGCGCTCGCCTGCGAAGAGCCTGCACGAGGTCCGCGCGGACTACGGCGAGCTGCCCGCCGTCACGAAGCCCCGCCGGTAGCGCTTCATCCGGTATGAAAATGGAGCTCGAGCGGCCGGCGGAACGGCCCGACCACTTCTCCGTTGCACCGATGGTCACGTCGGACATCGCGGCCGTGATGCGCATCGAGCGCGCCTCATTTTCAGCGGTGTGGCCGTCGGACGCGTTCTACAACGAGCTGAGCACGAATAAGCTCGCACACTATTACGTCGGACGCTACCAGGACCGCGTCGTGGCGTACGGCGGCATTTGGGTAATTCTCGAAGATTCGCACGTCACGACGCTCGCCGTCGATCCCGAGTTTCGGGGGCGTCGCTTCGGCGAGGTGCTGCTGTTGCGGCTCATCGACGAGGCGATCGCACGCGGGGCGGCGTGGATGACGCTCGAGGTGCGCGAGAGCAACGCGGTCGCGCAACGCCTGTATCGTAAGTACGGGTTTACGACGGTAACGATGCGGACGGGCTATTACAGCGACGACAACGAGAGCGCGCTGATCATGTGGGCCGGCAGTCTGAAGAGCGAGCTCTACTGCAATCGCTTGCGCGTCTTGCGAGAACGATTCCCGTCGCGGTGAGCGCGCACGATCCCGCGTCGTTCGTGAACTTGCTGCGGCGCGTTCGCGAACATCTGCGCCAGGACGACCGCTACGCGCACAGTGTCCGTGTCGCGCGCAGCGCCGGCACGCTCGCGCAGCGTCACGGCGTCGACGCGTCCAAGGCGCGCCTGGCGGGACTGCTGCACGACCTCGCGCGCCTCTACTCGGCCGCGCAGCTGCTCGACGAGTGCGAGAAGCGCGGCTTCTTCATCGACGACTTCGAGCGCGCTCACCCCGTGTTGCTGCACGCGCGCCTCGGTGCCGCGCTAGCTTGGGAGCAATTCGGGATAGACGACCCCGACGTGCTCTCCGCGATCGAAAAACATACGACGGCGGCCGGCGAGATGTCGCCGCTGGATTGCGTCGTCTATCTCGCCGATTCGCTGGAGCCGGCCCGCAAGTTCGCCGAGCGGCCGGTGCTGTGGCGAATCGCCCTGCTCGATCTCGAAGACGCCATGCGCGAGACGCTGGCGCTCGCCATTCGGCGTCACGAGCGCAAGGGGCTCGCGCCGGCGCCGCCGACGCTCGCCGCGGCTGCCCTCTTCGGTGCGGGGTCCAAACCCGGCGAACTTCCGGAGGTGCAGGCATCCGCGAGTTGATCGAGGTCGTGCGCGAGAGCGCGCTCGACAAGAAGGGCGACGCGTTCACGGTGCTCGACGTGAGCGGCCGTACGATCCTGGCCGATACCTTCGCGATCGTCAGCGGCCGTTCCAAGATTCAGACGCGGGCCATCGCCGACGCCGTGATCGAGGCCGTGCGCCACGACGGCTTCGGGGTCGCCCGGGTCGAAGGATATGCGGATGGATCCTGGATTCTCATCGACCTCGGCGACGTGATCGTGCACGTGTTTACACCGGAGCAACGCACGTTCTACAACCTTGAGCGGTTATGGGCTCCCGTGGTTGCCCGGCAGGCACAAACGTCGTGAGGGGGCGCCGGCCGACGCTCCATACGCGCGCAGCCCGCGCGCGCCGCGACTTCTGGAAGCGCTTCGGCGTGTGGGTCTTCATCGTGTTCTTCGCGCTTAGCGTCGCGGGCGGCCTGATCATATTCATTTCGGGGAGGCCGGGCACGCGATGAAGCCCTCGACCCTGGTCGCCCGCGACATCGCGGCCATGCACGAGCGCTACGTCCTGACGCCGTGGGTGGCGCAGGCGGGTCGCAAGACGCCCGTCATCGTGCGCGGCGAAGGCTCGTACCTCTACGACGAGGCGGGAAGGCGGTATTTGGACTTCTCCGCCGGGCTCGTCGCAGTCAACCTCGGCCACGCGCATCCCGCAATGGCGAAGGCGATCGCCGAACAGGCCCAGCGCGTTGCATACGTCGCGCCGAGCCTGGCCAACGATCGGCGGGCGGAGCTCGCCTGCGCGATCGTCGAGATCGCGCCGTGGGACGAGGGCGGACGCGTCTTTTTCACTGCCGGAGGCGGGGAGGCCAACGAGGACGCGATCAAGTTCGCGCGCGTTTTGACCGAGCGCCACAAGGTACTCACCGCGTACCGCTCGTTTCACGGCTCGGCGCCCGGCGCCGGAACGCTGACCGGCGAGAATCGTCGGTGGCCGAACGAGCCCGGACTCCCCGGCGTCGTGCGCTTCTTCGCGCCGTTTCCATACCGAAGTCCGTTTCACACGCGCGACGCGCGCGAAGAAACGCAACGCGCGATCGCGCATCTCGAGGCCATCGTCGACTACGAAGGCGGCGACCGCATCGCGGCGCTCCTCATCGAGCCCGTCGTCGGCGCAAACGGCGTCATCGTGTATCCCGGCGACTATCTGGCGCGCGTTCGGGACTTGTGCGACCGCCACGGAATCCTGCTGATCTTCGACGAGGTCATGACCGGCTTCGGCCGCACGGGGGAGGCCTTCGCGGCGCAACGCTTTGGTGTGACGCCCGACATACTCACGTTCGCCAAGGGCGTCACGTCGGCGTACGTTCCGCTCGGGGGCGTTGCCGTGCGCGAGTCGCTCGCGCGCCACTTTGACTCGCATCCGCTGCCGAGCGGACACACGTTCAGCGGACATCCTCTGGCAATGGCGGCCGGGGTTGCCGCGCTGCACGCGTACCGCGACGAGCGGCTGTTCGAGCGGGCCCGCGAGATCGAGGGTTGGCTGCGCGAGCGCTTCGATCGGCTGGCGAGCCGTCACGCCGTCGTCGGCGAGGCCCGCGGCCTCGGCGCCTTCTTCGGCGTAGAGCTCGTCTCGGATCGCGAGACGCGCGCGCCGCTCGTCGCGTGGCAAGGAACGCAGTCGCTCGGCGCGTTCTTCAACGACCTGCTCGCGCACGGTCTGTACGTGTACGGCCGCTACAACGTCGCGATCGTCTCGCCGCCGCTCACGGTTACGCCCGAGGAGCTGGACGAAGGGTTCGAGATCCTCGACGCGGCCCTGACGCGTCTGGAGAACTGATGCAGCTGCAGATTCACGACAAAGCGACGCGCCAGCTGCTCGGCGAGGTCAGCGTCGCTCGGCGCGCCGAGACCGATCGCGCCGTCGCGAGCGCGCGCGGCGCGTTCGAGACGTGGCGCGAGGTGCCGGTCGTCGAGCGCGCGCGTCTCTTCTTCCGTTACGCCGACGCGTTGGAGCGGCGGCGCGAAGACCTGGCGCTCTCCGTGTCGCGCGAGAACGGTAAGACGCTCGCCGATGCGCGCGCGGAGGTGCGACGCGGAATCGAGGCCGTCGAGTTCGCCTGCGGCATGCCGTCGTTGATGATGGGCGACGCGCTGCCCGACGTCGCGCGCGGGATCGACTCGATCTCCGTGCGTCAACCGCTCGGCGTCTGCGTGGGGATCACGCCGTTCAACTTCCCCGCGATGATACCGCTGTGGATGTTCCCCATCGCGGTCGCCGCCGGGAACACGTTCGTCCTCAAGCCCTCGCCGCAGACGCCGCTCACGTCGGAGCTGCTGCACGCGATCGCGCGCGAATGCGCGTTTCCGGACGGGGTGCTCGAGGTCGTGCACGGCGGCGCGGACACGTCGGAGGCGTTGATCGAGCATCCCGACGTGACGGCCGTGTCGTTCGTCGGCTCGTCGAACGCCGCGCGGGCCGTGCAAGAGCGCGCCGTGCGCGCGCACAAACGCGTGCAGGCGCTGGGCGGGGCGAAGAACTTCTTGATCGTCATGCCGGATGCCGCGAACGACGCGACGTGCGACGCCGTCATCGCCTCGGCGTTCGGCGGCGCGGGCCAGCGCTGTCTGGCGGGCTCGGTCGTCGTGGCCATCGGCGACGCCGGCGACGCGCTCGCGCCGCTGCTGGTAAAGGCGGCGGGCGCGCTGCGCCTCGGTCGCGGCGTGGACGAAAGCGTGCAGATGGGGCCGGTCGTCAGCGACGACGCGAGCGCGCGCGTGCGCGGGTACGTCGAGCGCGCGCGGCGCGACGGCGCGGTGGTGCTGCTCGAGGCGGGCGAAACGCCGGAGAGCGGCTCGTTCGCGGCTCCGGTGATCTTCGACCGCGTCGACGCGGGCAGCGAGCTCGCGCGCGACGAGATCTTCGGGCCCGTCCTCGCGATCGTGCGCGCCGGCTCGCTCGACGAGGCAATCGCCGTCGCCAACGCGTCGCGCTACGGCAACGCGTCGTCGATCTTCACGCGCGACGGAGGCGCGGCGCGAACCTTCGCGGTGCGCATCGAGGTCGGCATGGTCGGGATCAACGTCGGGATTGCCGCGCCAATGGCGTTCTTCCCGTTCGGCGGCGTCAAGGACTCGATCTTCGGCGACCTGCGCTGCCACGGAAAGGACGCCGTCGCGTTTTACACGCAACAGCGCGTCGTGATCAGCCGCTGGCCCGCCTGAGCCGAAACCAGATCCAGCCCGCAGCCAAGAACGCCAGGAAGTAGTAGACGAACCAGTGCTGCGGCGGCGCCGGGATCGTCGAGAAGAACCACACCGTCGAGAGAATCAACAAGACGAGCGCGATCCCGGAGATCGCGACGTCGACGACGCGCATCTCGCCAAGCTGCTTCGTATATACGAGCGCCGCGATGGCGATCAGGATGTAGATCAGGATGAACCCGAACGTGCTGAGCGTTCCGCAGTTATTGAAGACGTCGATGGGTGCGACGCGCAGCGCCAGGGCGACCACCGCCACGACGAGCGTGAGCGCCGTAACGACGGTCACCGCGACGTTCGGCGTGTCGTGCCGCGGCTCGATCCGGGCAAATGCCGCCGGCAGCAGTCCTGCCCTGGCCATGGCGTAGGCGATTCGGCCCGCCGTCGTGATGCATGCGAGACACACGGAAAACGCGCTGAACAGCGCCCCGACGGTGATCGGCAGCCTCAACTCGCCGATGCCGTACGCGTTGACGAGCGTTCCGAGGGGAAACGTCTGCTGGTCCAGCGGCTTACCGGCATGCGCCAGCCCGACGATCTCCGCATAGGTTGCGATTACGAAAAATGCGCTGGCGAACAGCACGCTGCCGATCACGGCTTGCGGAATCGTCACCAGCGAACGCTTCGCCTCCGCTCCGAATGCGGTCGCGCTCTCGAAGCCGACGAAGCTGAACACCGCAAACGCGATAGCGAGGCCGATGCCGCCCGGAAAGGCGTGCACGAGGTGCAGTTGATTGCGGTCGAGCGACGGTCCGTGGTCGTGCAGCACGATCCCGACGACGAGGCAGATGATGCTCACGGAAACGACTTCCAGGACGAGCATAACGATCGCCGAGATCTGCACTCCCCGGTACGCTGCCTGCCACGCGATCACCGCGAGAACCGCGACGATCGCGATGGCCGGAAGACGGAGTCCCGTGCCTTGCGCCAACAGCTCGACGAAAAGCGCCATCGCGCCGAGTACGGCCGTGGCGACGAAGCCGTACGCCCACAGCAGCGTCCATCCGGCAATGGCGCCGACCGTATGGCCGAGATGATCCGCGACGTAGCCGTACATCGACCCCGCGGCGCTCGAGCGGCTCGCGAACTGGTTAATGCAGAGCGCGACGAATACGAGCATCGTCCCACCGAAGACGTAAGCCAGCCACGTCCCGTTTCCGGCCAACGCGTACATGTACGGCGCAATCAGAATCGGGGTCATGCTCGGACCGATCAAGGCGATCGACGTGGCCAGGACCTCGAGAAAGGTCAGCGAGCCTTCACGAAGGGAGGCGGGCGCCGTTCGGCTCATCAGCGACCTTGTGAGCCGACCGGCCGGGCAGTTCCCGCACGAGCGCGAAACTTCGACCCGAGCGCAGGGGTAGGACCCCGCATGAACGCCATGACTTCCCGCTCCCTCGCGGTCGCGGCGTCCGCCCTCGCGTTACTCGTGGGAGCCGCCCCCGCAGCGGCTCGCGACTTCGTCCAGGATCAGGCGGGAATGTTCTCAGGCTCCACCGTCGCGCAGCTCAATGCGCGCATCGCGAGTTTCAATGCCCAGACCGGGAAAGAGATCGTCGTCGTCACGACGCCGTCGCTCGGCGGAGCGACGCTGCAAAGCGCGGCAAGCTCGGCGTTCGCAGCGCAAAACGTCAACGGCATCCTGATCTTCATCGCTCGCGACGATCGCAAGGACATCATCGTGCCCGATCGCGCCGGGACGCAAGCCGGATGGTTTACGGGCGACGTGCTGCGCTCGATTCGCACGTCGATGGAGTCGCAGTTCCGCAGCGACTCGTACGACGCGGGCATCACCGGCGCCGTCGACGCCATCCTCAACATCTATCGCGCGCATCTCGGCGCCCTGCAGCGCTCCGGGGGTACGGGCGTCGTCCCGGCGCAGCGCGTCTCGTCCCCGTCGGGAGGTTTACACATCTCAATGTTTTGGTGGGTCATCATCGCCATTGTCGGCTTTTTGATCTTGCGCTCGATCCTGCGCGCGCTCGCGACGCCGCGTTCTTACGGCGGACCGCCCGGAGCGGCGCCGCCGCCGGGAGCGACGTATGGTCCGGGTTACGGGCCGGGTTACGGTTACGGCGGTTTCGGCGGCGGGGGCAGTTTCTGGAGCGGACTCCTGGGCGGTTTGGGCGGCGCGTGGCTCGGCAACGAGCTGTTCCGCGGCGGTGGCGGCGGCATCGAACCTGCGCAGGGCGCACAAGCGATGCCGGACGCGGGCGGTGGATGGGGTGGCGCCGATTCCGGAGGCTGGCAGAGCGACGCCGGCCAGGCGGACATCGGCGGCGCGAGCGGCGGTGACTGGAGCGGCGGCGGATTCGGCGGCGATGCCGGCGGCGGTGGCGACTTCGGCGGCGGCGGCGGCGGCGACAGCGGCGGCGGCTGGTAGGCGCGCAACGTTGCGGTAACAAACAGCAGGCGTCTATGCGACGCCTGTTCTCTTTCGTATTGGTCTGCGCGCTGTTTTCGCCGCCGCTGGTTTCCACCGCGGCCGCCGGCGGTGCTTCCGCTTCGGCATACTTCGACATGCTGCACTGGCGTTCGATCGGGCCGTTTCGCGGCGGGCGCGCGCTGGCGGTCTCGGGCGTGCCGGGACAGCCCGACCACTTTTACTTCGGCGCCGTCGACGGCGGCGTGTGGGAGAGCGTCAACGCCGGGCGCACGTGGAACCCGATCTTCGATCGCGAGGACATCGCTTCCATCGGCGCCATCGCCGTCGCGCCCAGCGATCCGAGCGTCATCTACGTCGGCACCGGCGAGGCCGACATGCGCTCCGACATCGCGTATGGTGACGGCGTCTACAAATCCACCGACGGCGGCAAGAGCTGGGTACATCTCGGGCTGAGCGGCACGCGGCAGATCGGCGCGATCGTCGTCGATCCGCGCAACGCCGCGGTCGCATACGTGGCCGCGCTCGGGCATCCCTACGGTCCCAGCGCGGAGCGCGGCGTGTTCAAGACGAGCGACGGCGGCGCGACCTGGAGCAAAGTGCTCTACAAGAACGAGGACACCGGTGCGATCTCGCTCGCGTTGCAGCCCGGCGATCCCGACGTGATCTACGCCGCGCTGTGGCAGACGCGCCGGCCGCCGTGGAACGTATATCCGCCGTCGAACGGCCCTGGAAGCGGACTGTACAAGTCGAGCGACGGCGGCGCGACGTGGACGCAGCTTACGAACGGCCTGCCGGCGCGCGTGGGCCACATCGGGCTGTCAATCTCGGCCGCGGCGCCGCGCCGCGTCTACGCCATGGTCGACGGCGCACCGGGGTTGGGCGGCGTCTACCGCTCCGACGATGCCGGAGCAACCTGGGTTCACCTCGACCACGAGCAGCGCGTCTGGCAACGCGGCTGGTACTTCAGCGGCATCACCGCCGATCCGCGCGATCCCAACGTCGTCTACGCTATGAACACGGCGACGTATCGCTCTCTCGACGGCGGCAGGACGTTCGACGCGCTCCTCGGCGATCCGACCGGCGACGACTATCACGCCATGTGGATCGACCCAAA
This sequence comes from Candidatus Binatia bacterium, assembly GCA_035544215.1. Lineage (GTDB taxonomy): Bacteria > Vulcanimicrobiota > Vulcanimicrobiia > Vulcanimicrobiales > Vulcanimicrobiaceae > Cybelea. The sequence goes on from DATKHY010000007.1 coordinate 1,237,321, forward strand.
CGAGTCGAACCGCATGATCCTGTGCAGCGATCAGGGCGTCATCGTCAGCGTCGACCGCGGACGAACCTGGAGCTCCTGGTACAATCAGCCGACGGCACAATTCTATCACGTCGCAACCGACAACGCGTTTCCGTATTGGGTGTACGGCGCCCAGCAAGACTCCGGCGCTGCCATGGCGCCGAGCGAGAGCAGATACGGAGCCGTCTCGCAGCAAGATTTTCGACCGCTCGACGTTGGCGGCGAGAACGGAGAGCTCGCGCCGGATCCGCGGCATCCCGGCGTCGTATACGGGGACTCCAGCGGGCAGGGCGGCCCGACGGTAACGCGCGAGATCCCATCGTCCGGATGGGAAGAGAATCTCGATCCGGTCCTCGATCATCCCGGAGTCGTGTGGCGCAACACCTGGACGCTGCCGCTGACGTTCTCGCCCGCCGATCGAACGTCGCTGTACTTCGCGCATCAGAACGTCTTCCGCTCGCGCGACGGCGGAAAGACGTGGTCGATCGTCAGCCCGGATCTCTCGCGCGTCAACGAGGGAACGCCCGCGAATCTCGACGCGCCGACCGCTGCCGACACCAACGGCGTGCGCCGCCACGGCGTGGTCTACACGATCGCGCCGTCGCCGCTGCGCGCGGGGGTCGTCTGGGCGGGCACCGACGACGGCTCCATCTGGGTGACGCCCAACGATTCTCATACGTGGCATAACGTAACGCCCCCGGCGCTGACCGCATGGAGCAAGGTCGGCACCATCGAGGCCTCGCACTTCGATACCAACGTCGCGTATGCGGCGATCGACCGCCATCGGCTCGACGATTACGCGCCGTACGTTTACCGCACGCGCGACGGCGGCGCGACGTGGACGACGATCGCGAGCGGGATTCCGAGCGGTTCGTTTGTCAACGTCGTGCGCGAGGATCCGGTTCGACGTGGACTGCTCTACGCTGGAACCGAAAAGGGCGTCTACGTCTCGTTCGACGATGGTGCCGCATGGCAATCGCTCCAGCGCAACCTCCCGGTCACGTCGATTCGCGACATTGCCGTACACGGTGACGACCTCGTCGTCGCGACACACGGGCGATCGTTCTGGATCATGGACGACGTGACGCCGCTGCGGCAGATGAGCGAGGCCCTCGCCTCCGGCGACGTGTTTCTCTTCGCGCCCGCGCCGGCGTATCGCGAGCAGCCGGAAAGCGAGGAAGGCACGCCGCTGCCGCTCGACGAGTCACAGTCGGACAACGCGCCGGTGGGGCTCTACGTCGACTATTATCTCGCGCGCGCGCCGCGCACGCCGGTCGTCGTCGAGATCTTCGACGCAGGCAGCAGCCTCGTTCGTCGTTGGTCGAGCGCTGAGCCGCCGAAGCCCGTGGATCCGAAGTCGGTTCCGTACACGCCGCACTGGATCGCGCGCCACCCCGTGCCGCCGGCCTCGGCCGGCGCGCACCGCTTCGTCTGGGACTTCCACCAGGACAGTCCGGACGGGCCGCTCGCGCCGCCCGGCGCGTACGTGGTGCGACTCAGCGTAAACGGCAGCGCCTACACGCGCAGCGCTACGGTGTTGCGGGATCCACGTGTCCGGGCAAGCACCGCGGATTTGCGCGCGCAGTACGAGCTGGCCCGGCAGGTCGCCGCGCTGCGCGCGGAGGCCGCCGGCGCGCGCGCCCGCGCGCGAGAGCGCGCGGAGGGGCTGTCAGGCGCAAGCCTCGTCGCGTTTCGCCGCGACGTGATCGGAGAGCCACCGCCCGATAATCCCGACGACTCGATGGGGACGTACTCGCACGACTTCACGAGCTTCCTGTACTTGGAAAACGAGCTCGACTATCTGGGCAGCGCGATCGAGAGCGCCGACGCGGCGCCGACGCCCGACATGCGCATCGCCTACCAGAGGCTCGACGGGATCTATCGCGCGACGCTCGCTCGAGCCGAGGCGCCGTAAGGAGCCTCTACCGTCCTGCCTGAAGCGTCTCCGAGTACCAGCGTTCGAGATCGTCGTGGAACTGCGCCAGCGCCTGAGGGTGCAGATACACCATGTGCCCGGACTCGTAGAATCCGTAGCTGATGTTGCGCTGGAGCTGCGGCGGGATGTTCAGGTGGTCGAGCGTATAGACCGTCGCGAAAAAGGGCGTCGCCAGATCGTAGTAGCCGTTGCCTGAAAAGATCCGCAGGTTTGGGTCGTACGTCATCGCGCTCGCCAGGTCTTGCGCGGTATTGGTGGGCAGGTTGCCGTTGTGCTTCCATTCCCACTGGCGGAAGACGCTGGTCATTGGGCGATAGATCAGCGTCGTCTGATAGCCGAGGATCTGGCGCACGAAGTAGTTTCCTGCCGCGACGAACGCGGATTGGATCGCCGCGTTCGTAGGATCGAAGTCGGCAGTGTCGTTCAGCGTATCGAGCATGAAGGACGTGTAGCGTGCGTCGTAACGCCCGGTCGCCACGCCGCTGTTGCGCAGCAGCTGCGTCGCATAGCGCCGGTAGGAGATGCGCAGGTTTGACTGGCGAATGTATCCCTCTGAGAGGCCGGTGTACTGATGGAGCTTCGCGACGACGTCGTTAGAGGCGGCCGGCGACAGTTTCGCGCCCTGAGCCAGCGCGTTGAGATACTCGTGCATCGCGAAGTCTTCGACCTGCGGCAGCAGCGCGGGCAGCGTCGTTGTCGGCCCCGGCAGCATGTCGTGGTACCACGACGCGGCGGCCTCGGTCGGAAGATAGAGCGGGAACGCCCAATCGCCGCCGCCGATCGCCGTCGGCGAGAAGTTGATGTCCCAGTCGAGGCTGAAGTCCAAAATCGACGAGAGCAGCACGACGCCGTTGATGCCGATGCCCTCGCGCTGCAAGTCGCGGACGAGCATCGCAGATCTCGGCGTTCCGTACGACTCTCCAAACAAGAACTTCGGCGAGTTCCAACGCCCGAACGTCGTGATGTAGCGCGACACGAACTGGCCGAACGCCTTCACGTCCGGGTCCGCGCCGAAGAAGTCGCTCGGCTTACCCGGCGGCACGATGCGGCTGAATCCGGTGTCGGGCGCGTCGACGAAGACGAGGTCCGTGCGGTCGAGCAACGAGTATTGATTCTCGACGAGATTGAACGGCGCGTCGGGCGTGGGGCGGGCGTCGCCCACCTGCACGCGCATCGGCCCAAACGAGCCCATGCGCAGCCAGATCGTCGAGCTTCCGGGGCCGCCGTTGTAAAGGAACGTCACGGGACGCGTCCGCAGGTCGGCGCCGTCCACGGTGAAGGCCGTATAGAACATCCGGCACGTCGTGTGACCCTTGTCGTCGTCGAGCGCGATCGTCCCGGCACGCGCGGTATACGGATACGTCTTGCCGCCGAGCGCGATCGTGTGCTGCGTCACCGCGTCGGCGTTCGGCGCCGCCTCGGGAGCCGGCGTAGGCCGGGGAGCCGCCGCCAGCAGCATGCCCGCCAAGAGTATGAGCGCGCCGCTACGCATGGCCAAGCACCCGCGCGTACCACCGCTCGAGATCGGCGTGGAAGCGTGCCAGGGCCTCCGGATGGAGATAGACCATATGGCCGGAGTCGTAAAACCCGTACGTGATGTTGCGCTGCAGCGCCGGCGCCAGATACAAGTGATTGAGTGCGTACGCGGTCGCGAAGAAGGGCGTGGCAAAATCGAAATACCCGTTCGCCGAGAAGATCTTCAGCCGCGGGTCGTAGGTCATCGCCTGCGCGAGATCCGGCGTCACGTTGAGCGACTGAACGTTGTCCCCATGCTTGAAGTCCCACGTCTCGCCGTCGGCGTAGATGAGCCCGTAGATGTCGGAGCGATAGAGCACCGGTGGGTTGTATCGCAGGACCTGGCGCAAATACTGGTTGCTCGTCGTCACGAACGCCGAGTCGATCGCCGCGTCGAGCGCATCCCAATCCGGCGAGACCTCCGGTTTGTCGAGTACGTACGTCTCGAAGCGCGAGTCGATCCTCCCCACGGTGACGCCGCGATCGCGCAGCAGCTCGTTTTGAAAGCGATCGTACGGAATGCGCAGATTGGAGCGGCGGATGTACTGCTGTGAGAGCCCCGTGTACTCGTGCAGCTTTGCAACCACGTCGTCGAAGCGGCTCGGAGCGACCTGCGCGCCTTCGGCCAGCGCGTCGATGTACTCCGTAAGCGCAAAGTTTTCAACCTGAGAAAGGAAGGCGTCGAGCCCGGTGCGCCGCGGCACGGCGTGATGGTACCACGCTGTCGCGGCCTCGGTCGGAAGATACAAAGCGTACGCCCAGTCGCCGCCACCGACCGGCGCGCCGTCGTTATAGTCGATGTTCGCGTTCAAAAACGACGAGAGCAAGACGATGCCGTTGAGCCCGACGCCTCGGTTCTGCAGGTCCGCAGCCAGCACGCACGAGCGCATCGTCCCATACGATTCACCGAACAGAAAGCGCGGTGAGTTCCAGCGGCCAAACGCGCTCAGATACCGCTGGATGAACTGCGAGAATGCGGAGGCATCCTGGTCGACGCCCCACAAGTCCTTGCGCGTGCCCGCGCCGATGATGCGCCCGAAGCCGCTGCCCGGCATGTCGATAAACACGAGATCGGTCGCATCCAGCAAGCTGTACTGATTGTCCACGAACCGGTAGGGCGGCGGTCCGGTGATGCGTCCGTCGCCCGTGACGACGCGGACCGGCCCGAACGACCCCATCCGCAGCCACATCGTCGAGCTCCCAGGGCCGCCGTTGTACAGGAACGTCAGCGGACGCTTCGCGGGAGCGGCGCCGTCGAGCGTGTACGCCGTGTAGAAGACGCGCGCGATCGGCTGGTCGCTGCCGTTGCGCAGCGTAATCGTTCCGGCGCGCGCCGTATACGCCAGGGAGCGACCGCCGAGCGTGAGGCGATGGTGCGTCACCGCGTCCGGCGTAGACGGCGGGATTGGCGGCGCCTTCGACAAGCCGCGGGCGGGCATGCCGATGGCAAGCGCCAGCAGCGCGAGCAGTACGATCCTCAATGCGAACGCCAAGTATCGGCGACACGCAGCGGTGCTCCTGCCGGAGCCTCGCGGAGCCGCAATCAAAGTTCGGTCAAAGGCCGCGAGGCGGAGCCGTATAGCTCGGACTTGAGCCGCCCGATCGCGGCAGAGACGGAGTCGAGATAAGGAAGCATCAGACTCTTGATGCGCGCCAGACGCTCCGCGCCCTGCGGCGTGATCGCGTAGACGCGTCGCGAGCGCTTCGTGGGATGCTCCCAGGCTGCGGTGACGAAGCCGCGCTCCTCGAGCCGGCGCAGCAGCGGGTAGATCTTGTTGGTGTTGACGGCCACGAGGTCCCCGCAGACCGCGTCGATCCGCTGCATCAGCCCGTACCCGTGGTCCGGGCGCTCCGCGATGAAGTGCAGTATCAACGCCGGGAAGATGGTCTTGCTCTTGATTGGACCGCGGAGGACCTCGTCGACGCGATGCGACGACGCGGGCGCGGCCGTCGTCACGCGAGCACCGGAGACTCGGCGCGGTACACGCGCTCGATCTCGCCGGCGTAGCGTGCCTCGACCGCGCGGCGCTTGATCTTCATCGAGGGCGAAAGCTCGCCCCCCTCGACGCTAAATTCGTGGGGAACGACGACGACGTGCCGGACCTGCTCGTACGTTGCCAGGCCGAGCGTCTGCCTTCGCACCTCGCGGTTCAGAAATGTCTGTACGTCGTCTCGCTCGGCGAGCTGCTCCGGTGTGAGCTCCTTCGGAAGCGCCGGGAGCTCGAGGCGCAGCAGCGGCCAGTTCGGGCAGATCAATGCGATGGGGTGAGCCTGCCCCCGTCCGGTGACCATCGCCTGCGCCACGAAGATCGACCGCTTAATGCTCGCCTCGATGCGCGCGGGCGAGATCCACTTGCCGGTGCTGGTCTTGAAGATCTCGCCCTTGCGGTCGGTGATGCGTAAGAAACCGTGCGTGTCGATTTCACCGACGTCGCCCGTGTGCAGCCAGCCATCCTCGATCGCCTCGGCCGTCGCCTGTGGGTCGCGATAATAACCCTGCATCACGTTGCGACCGCGGACCATGACTTCGCCGTCGTCGTTGATGCGCACGTCCACACCGGTGATAGGTCGCCCGACGGCGCCGTACTCGTTTTCGGTGAGCCGGCTGACGGAGACGACAGGCGACGTCTCGGTGAGCCCGTAGCCTTGCATGACCGGTACGCCGAGCCCGAGCAGCGTCATCGCCGTATCGATGTGCAACGGCGCGCTTCCGCTGGTAAGGAACTTGACTCGGTCCAGCCCGAGCGCGGAGCGCAGCTTGCGCAGCACGAGCCGTTCCGCCAGCGCGTAGCGCAGCGCGAGCGACGCACCCGGTCCAGCGCCGAACGTCTTCGCCTTCATGTAGTCGCGCCCGGCTTCGAGCGCCCAAGGAATCAGTTTTCGGCGCAGTCCTCCGGCGCGGAGCGCCTGACCCGCGATGCCGGCCATCACCCGATCGAAGATGCGCGGGACGGCGGTCATCTCAGCCGGCCGAACGTCACGCAGGTCGCTCAACAGCTCGCCCGGATCGTGACAGATGAAGTAACGCACCTGCGCGAGCAGGTAGATGTAGATCAGCGTGTGTTCGTAGATGTGTGAGTAGGGAAGCACCGATATCACGTCGCGTCCGCCCTCGATGCCCTCGAATCCGCACGCGAGCGAGACGGCGGCGTCGAAGGCGAGGTTGTCGTGCGAGAGCATGACGCCCTTCGGCGTGCCGGTCGTGCCTGACGTATAGATCAGAACCGCGAGGTCGTCGGGCACGAGCGTCGCCTCGTAGGCGCCGGGTAGCTCGGGATGGGCCGCGCGAATCTCCTGGCCGCGCGCTTCGAATGCCCGAAGCGCATCGGCATCGCCGGAATCGAACCGCACGACGCGCGGCAGCGCCGCGCCGCTGGCGCTCAGGCGTTCGAAGGTAGCGCGCGTGTCGGCGAAGATCAGCCGCGCCCCGGAATGTTCGAGAATGTAGCTCAGGTGATCCAGAGCCTGCGTCGGGTAGATCGGGACGACGACGCAGCCCGCGAACAACGCGCCGAAATCGGCAACGATCCAGTCCACGCAGTTGTGCGAAACGAGCGCGACCCGGTCGCCCGCGCTCAACCCGGCGTCGCGAATCGCGCAGGCAACGCGTTCCACGCGCTCGAGCAGCTGCGCGCCGGACGTGGGAGTCCATGCTCCGTCAACGCGCTCGACCAGCACCTCGGCGCGTGGTTGGGCGAGCGCGTTCCGAACGAGACTCGGAAGCGTTACCTTCTCGGGTAGCTGCGTACCCACGACGCGATTCAATGCGCGTCCACCGCCGCGTACCCCTTGCGCGTCGGGGATTGCGTCAGGGATTGCGAAGGTAGGGGCGCGCACGCTCCAGCCGCGTCTGGGTCATTCCGGCGACGTCGAGCAGCTCGTCGAGCGACGCGAAGGCGCCCTCGCGCTGGCGCAGCTCCACGATGCGCGCGGCGACCGCGCGCCCGATTCCCGGCACGGCCGCCAGCTCGGCGGCGCGGGCGCGATTGACGTCGACGCTCCCGCCGGGCGGCGGCGAGGAGCGGCGCCGTCCGCGCGGCCGGCTCGAGCGCGCGTGTCGCTGCTTCTCGCCCTGGACGGGAACGTAGACCTCGTCCCCGTCGTCCGGGCGCTGCGCTAGGTTCACGGCCGCGGCGTCGGCTGAGGCGCGCATCCCGCCCGCCAACGCGACGGCACGCGCGACGCGGTCGCCGGCGCGCAAGTGGTAGAGGCCCGGCGTTCGCACGGCGCCGGCGACGTAGACGACCAGGTCGTCGCCGCGGTCCGCGCGCGCGGCGAGACGGGACCATCGCTGTGCAGGGGTCGCGGATGGGCCGGCCAGAGCGCTCGCGCTTTCGACCGGCGGCCGCGGCGCCGGGTGCCATAGCAGGAGGACACCGAGCCCGACGAGCGCGGCAACGACGGCAATGCGTACGATCATGCGGGCCAATCACGCGTCTCGCTTGCGCCGGCAAGGCTAGCGCCGCCATCCTGGAGCGTGTACGATGCTGCACATGGCCGACGGCTTCGACTTTGCGGCGATCGAGGGCAAGTGGCAATCGCGCTGGGAACGCGAGGGTCTCTATCGCACGCCCGACTCCAGCGACAGGCCCAAGTACTACGCGATGGAGATGCTGCCGTATCCCTCCGGCGACCTTCACGTAGGTCATGCGAAAAACTACGCGCTGGGCGACGCCGTCGCGCGCATGCTGCGGATGCTCGGCCACAACGTGCTGCACCCGATGGGCTGGGACGCCTTCGGCCTGCCCGCCGAAAACGCCGCGATCGCGCGCGGCGTCGATCCCGCCGCATGGACGGCCGAGAACATCCTCAATATGCGCCGCCAGATCAAGCTGATGGGCACCGGCTACGACTGGTCGCGCGAGATCGCGACCAACGAGCCTGAGTACTATCGCTGGAACCAGTGGCTATTTCTGCGCCTGTACGAACACGGTCTCGCCTACAAGCGCGAGGCGCCGGTAAACTGGTGCCCCTTCGATCAAACGGTTCTCGCCAACGAGCAGGTCATCGACGGCCGCTGCTGGCGCTGCGACAACCTCGTCGAGCGCCGGCTCCTCTCGCAGTGGTTCCTGCGGATCACCGCGTACGCCGATCGCCTCCTGGACGATCTCGACAAGCTGACGGGCTGGCCCGAGCGCACGCGGACGATGCAGCGGAACTGGATCGGCCGCAGCGAGGGCGTGCACTTCGCCTTCCCGATCGACGGGCTCGACGAGCAGATCGAGGTCTTCACGACGCGCCTCGACACGCTCTTCGGCGCCACTTTCTTGGCGGTGGCGCCCGAGCATCCCGTGGTCGAATCTCTCCTGCAAATCGTTCCGCGCAATCGGGGAGCCGATATCGAGTCGTTCGCGGAGAGTCTGAAGTCGAAGTCGGAGCTCGAGCGCACGAGCCTGATGGAAAAAGAGGGCGTCTTCGCGGGCGCTTACGCGATCAATCCAATCTCGCACGAGCGCATTCCGATCTGGCTCACCAACTATGTACTCGCGGAGTACGGCGGCGGCGCCGTGATGGGCGTGCCCGCGCACGACGAACGTGACTTCGATTTCGCGCGCAAGCACGGGCTGCCGATCGTGCAGGTCGTCGTGCCGAGCGACGAGCCGTCGCCCGGGCCGCTCGAAGAAGCGTTCGTACAGGACGGGCGGCTGATCGCCAGCGAGGACTTCAGCGGAATGTCGAGCGAGCGCGCGCGAGAAGCGCTCGCGCACCGGCTCGCCGCGATGGGCGCCGGCGCTAAGAGCGTCAACTACAAGCTGCGCGACTGGCTGATCTCGCGCCAGCGCTACTGGGGCACGCCGATCCCGATCGTGTACTGCGACGGCTGCGGCGAAGTGCCGGTTCCCGACGACCAGCTGCCGGTCTTGCTCCCGCCGCGTTCGGGGATCGAGGAGTTCTTGCAGACCACGTGTCCCAAGTGCGGCGGCCCGGCGCGGCGCGAGAGCGACACGATGGACACGTTCTTCGAGTCGTCGTGGTACTACTTACGCTACCTCGACCCGCACAACGACCGGGCTCCATGGGCCATCGAGCGCGCGCGGCGGTGGATGAACGTCGACCAGTACATCGGCGGCGCCGAACACACCGTGCTGCACCTGCTGTACTCGCGTTTCTTCTATAAATTCTTTCACGACCGCGGCTGGGTGAGCGGCCCGGACGAACCCTTCCAGCACCTCTTCCACCAGGGCATGGTGCTGCGCGACGGCGACAAGATGTCGAAATCCCGCGGGAACGTCGTCGGCATCGACGAGACCGCCGAGCGCAACGGCATCGACGCGATGCGCCTCTTCCTGCTCTACGTGACGCCGCCCGAGGAGACCAGCAACTGGACGGACGACGGCATCACCGGGCGCGTGCGGCTGCTTAACCGCATCTGGCGCGCCTGCGAGTCATACTTCGGGACAGGCTCTGTCGAAGCACGACGCGTGCCGCCGACCGAGAGTCCCGCGGAGAAGGCGCTGGTCCGCGCCGTGCACGTCGTCGCGAAGTCGGCCATCGACGAGACGCTCTCGCGCCGCTTTCACTACAACACGACGATCGCGAAGCTCGACGAGCTGGTCAACGCGATGACGGTGGGCGCCGCCGCGATGCCGGATTCGCCCGCAATGCGCTACGCGGTGGAGAAATTGCCCGTCCTCATCGCGCCGTTCGCACCGCACATCGCCGAGGAGCTCTGGGAACGGTTTGGGCACGCGACGTCGGTGCATCTCGAGCGCTACGTCGAGCCCGACGAGTCCGCGCTGGCGACGGAGGAGATCACGCTCGTCGTGCAGGTCAACGGCAAGGTGCGCGCGCGCATCTCCGCGCCCGCAGGCGTGACCGAGAACCAGGCACTGGCCCTCGCGCTGGACGACTCGAACGTGAGGATCCATCTCGGCGGCAAGGAGATCCGCAAACACATCTACGTGCAGGACAAGCTGCTCAACCTCGTCGCGGCGTAAGTCTCAGCACCGAGCCGGGGTGGATTCAGTAAAGGCCTTCGCGTTTGAGCATCTCATCGTAGATCTCGCGAACGCGTTCCAGCGTGTCGATCTCTTCGGGCGGCTTGTCGTCGCGGATTCGCACGATGCGCGGAAAGCGCAGCGCGAACCCGCTCTCGTGTAAGTCGCTCCTTTGGATGACGTCGAACGCCACTTCGATGACGACTTTCGGTTCGACGGGAATCTCGTGCGCGCGTGCCTTTTCTCGCTGGCGCGAAGCCGGCAGCCGGTGCTCGAGAAACCAGGGCGTCAGTTCCGCGATCTCCGCGTCGTTCAGGCCCGAATACGCCTTGCCGATCGCCTGCAGTTCGCCGTCGTCGCCGCGCACCGCAAAGGTGTAGTCGGAGAGTACGTTGACGCGCCTGCCGTGGCCCCACTCCACGGCGACGACCGCCACGTCGAGCGTCGAGAGCTCGCGCTTGAGCTTCAGCCACCACTTTCCGCGCCGGCCCGGAAGATACGGCGCGTCGAGGCGCTTGAGCATCACGCCCTCGTTGCCGCGCGCTCGCGCCGCATCGAATCGCCGGTTGACCGTTTCGGCTGCCTCCGCGCCGACGGAATCGAACGGCGCGAGCTCGAGGCCGGGACGCGGCGCGAGCAGCGAGCGCAGCCGTTCGCGCCGCAGCTCCAGCGGCTCGTCGACGAGCAGCTCATCCCCGATCGCTAAGACGTCGAACACGACGTAGGTCAGCGGAACGTCGCGAAGCAGCTCGGCATCGACGCTCTTGCGCTGCAGCCGCGCCTGTAGCATGCGAAACGGCAGCACGCGGCCATCGCGCATGGCTACGATCTCCCCGTCGAAGATCGCGTCGGCGGAGATCCCGGCGAGGGCAGAGGCGACTTCCGGATACGATTCGGTGACGTCGTTGAGCCGGCGCGAGAAAAGGCGGGCGACGCCGCCGCGCACGTGCGCCTGCGCGCGGATGCCGTCGTACTTGTCCTCGGCGATCCACGCGCCGCGCGCCAGCTCCGCGTAGGCCTCGCCGTACGGCACGGGCGTCGCGAGCATGAAGCCGATGGGACTGCCGTAGTCGACGCGCAGCTCGTGCAGCGTCCCGCGCTTTGCCGCGAGCGCAACGGCGCCGGCGTCGCCAAACGCCATCGTCGCGCGCCGCACCGCGGCCGGATCCGCGCCGAAGGCCTGCGCGATCGCATCTAACACGAGACCCTCGCGCAACCCGACGCGCAGATCGCCCGTGACGATCTTGACGACGTACGTAGCGGCCGGTGGGTCCTCGCAGGCGCGCAGAATTCGCTCGAGCACTGCGGCTCGGCGCTTGTTGGCGTTCTTTCCCGACGCCGCCGCGATCTCTCCGAAGAACGTCTCGAGCGCCGCCGGCGTCAGCCGATCGCGAAAGAGCATGGCGTCGGACAGCGGGCGCACGAGCGCGCCGATCGCCGCTCCCAGATCGCCCGTCGACCTGTAGTTTTGCAGCAGGGCCTTGTCGTCGAAGCCGTAGACGCGCCGCGCGACCTCGACGATCGTGCGTCCCCCGAGCGCGAGCGTGCGCCTATCGCGCGCCGCGAACGGTCCGCCGCTGAAGAAGCGCGCCGCGGCAACGAGATCGTCGTCGCCGAGCTCGCGAAGGTAGTCCGCCAGCAGTGCGATCTTCGCGAGCTTGGCGGGCTCGCGCGCGATCCGTTCCGCCGTGCTCGCGAAACACTCCATCGTTGTCGTTCGTTAACGCGCCAATTTTTGGAAGTAAGCGTAGGTGGCCGCGATACCGTCGCCCAGTGGGGTCGTAGCCGACCATCCGAGCTCGGCGGCCGCGCGAGACGCATCGAACTGCGCGTCCCGCGCGTCGCCCGGGCGCCGCGGGGCACGCTCGATCGGCGCCGCGAATCCGCTGACGGAGACGAGCGCGCGATAGATCGCATTCACGCTGGTCGGAACTCCGGTCCCGATCACGTAGCACTCGCCCGAGCCGCGCTCCAGCGCCAAGACGTTGGCGCGAGCAACGTCCGCGACGTACACGTAGTCGCGCGTCTGCTCGCCGTCCCAGTCGATGCGGACCGGCTGGCGCGCGATGAAACGCCCGCTGAAGATCGCGATGACGCCGGCCTCGCCGCTCGAATCCTGGCGCGGGCCGTAGACGTTGCCGTAGCGTAGCGCCGTGAAGTCCAACTCCTTGTTGGCGCGATAGAAGCGCAGATAGTATTCGCCGACCATCTTCGTGATGCCGTAGGGCGAGGTTGGGTGCTGCGGCGTCGCCTCGCTGATCGGCAGCAGCTCGGGGGTTCCGTACGTCGCACCGCTAGAAGCGAAGATCACCTTGCGCGCGCCGCTGCGCACGCTCTGCTCGAGCACGTTGAGCAGCCCGACGACGTTGACCTGAGCGTCGTAGATCGGGTCGCGCGACGAGATCGCGACGGAGTGCTGCGCGGCATGATGGCTCACGACATCGGGCTTGAAGTCCGCGAAGACGCGCGCGATCGGCTCGTCGCGAATGTCCATGTGAACGAGCGACACACCGTTGCGCACGTTGATACGTCGCCCGCCGCCGTGCTCCCAGAGCGAGTCGATCACGAGCACTTCGTGGCCCGCGTCGACGTAGGCGTCGACGACGTGCGAACCGATGAACCCGGCCCCGCCGGTCACGATGATGCGCAAATCTTTTCCTCTCTAGCTGCGCCATGCGGCCGTCGCAGGAGAAGGACGATGCCGTCGTTCGCGATCCTCCTGTGCGCGGTCGCCGCGGTGCTCGGCGCGCTCGCCGCGACGCCACTTCCGCCCGACGTGCGCGCCGTCAGCGACGCCGGCCTCCTCGCGTTCGCCGCGTACGCCGTCTTCGGCTCGTGCGGAACGCCGCGACTTCGCGTGCTTCTCGCGGCCGCTCTCGTCGCCTCCGCGGCCAACGCCGAGCTGCGCAATCACTCCGGCTCCATCGCGGAGCGGCGCACGGCGCGCTACGGCGCCACGATCTTGGATCGGTCAAGCGCAGGCGACGGCTCGGCCGAGGTCACGCTCGCGATCGACGACGGCCCGCGTGTGCTCGCGCGGCTACGCGGGGAGGCGCCGCCGGCCGGAACGCACGTGCTCGTTCGCGGGCGGCTCGACCCGTTCGACGAGGCGCGCAATCCGGGCGAGCCCAGCGAACGCGCGCTGATGGTCGAGCGCGGGCTGGACGGCAGCTTGGAAAGCGCAACCGTGCTGCACGCCGGCGCCGTGCCGTCGTGGAGCTTCGCGGCCGTACTGGCGCGCGCGCACGAGTGGGCGCACGACCGGCTGCGCGAACGCCTCGGCGAACCGGGTGCGTCGCTCGTAGCCGGCGAGCTGTGGGGCGAGCGCGCGGCGCTGCCGCCGGAGCTGCGCACCGAGTTCCAAGAGACCGGGACGGTCCACGTGCTGGTCACCGCCGGACTGCATTTGGGAGTGGTCGCGGCGCTCGCCGTCACGTTGTTCACGCTGCTTTCCCTGCCGCGCTGGGCCGCATGCGGCGCGGCCATAGCGCTGCTCTGGGCGTTCGTGTGGTGGAGCGGTGCCCAGCTGCCGGCCATCCGCGCCGCGACGATGGCGAGCGTCGCGCTCTTTGCGCGCGCCTGCGGACGCGCCACGTTGTCGTGGAACGCGCTCGCGATCGCCGCGCTCGTCGTCGCCTTCGCGCGGCCACAGAGCGTCGCTACGGCATCGTTCGCGCTCTCGTTTTCATGCGTCGCGGCGATCTTCGCGTGCGCCGGGGCGCTGGAGCGTTGGATCGAAGCGCGCGTGGCGCTGCCGGCGCACGCACGCGAGGCGATCGTGCTGACGCTAGCGACGCAGCTCGGAATCTGGCCGCTGAGCGCGGCGATCTTCTTGCAGTTCGCTCCATACGCCGTCGTCGCCAATCTCGCCGTGGTGCCGTGCGTCGCGGCGACGATGGCGCTGGGCGCCGCGCAGCTCGCGCTCGCGTGGTGCGCGCCGCTCGCGCAGGCATGCGCCAACCTCGACTCGTGGCTGATCGCATGGACGCTCGGCGCGGTGCGCGTGCTGAGCTCTCTGCCGGGCGCAAGCCTGCCGATGACGCCGCCGCCGGCGTGGTGTATCGCCGCCTACGACGCGGCGGTCCTCGCCGCACCGCTGCTCGTGCGGCGCGGCGCGCAGACGCTTGCAGTCGCCGCGCTTATCGTCGCGAGCGGGTTGGTGCTGTGGCCTCCGCGCGGCACACAGGCGCGTCTGATCGTGACGGTCCTCGACGTCGGACAGGCCGATGCGATCGTCGTGCAGACGCCGCGCGGACACACGATCCTCGTGGACGCCGGCGGACGGCTCGAGCGCGCGATACAGGTCGACGGATCCGCGGCGGAGCGCGTCGGCGAGCGCACCGTCGTGCCGTTTCTGCTGCGTCACGGCATTCACGTGGTCGACGCCGTCGTCATCTCGCATCCGCACGGCGATCACGCAGGCGGAGTCGCTCCCGTCCTGCGCCGCCTGCGCGTCGCCGAGCTCGCGGACGGCGGGCAGCGCTATGGCGGGCACGCGTATCTCGACGCGATCGCCACGGCGCGAGCGCAGCGCGTGCCGGTGATCTATCCCCGGGCGTCGGCGGAGTGGCGCACCGACGACGGGGTGACGCTGCACTTCATCGGCCCCTCGTTGCCGTTCATCGGCGGGCGCAACGCGATCAACAGCAACTCGATCGCCTTCGTACTGCAGTATCGCCGCTTTCGCATGCTCTTCACGGGCGACGCCGGGAGCGAATCGGAGCAGAGATTCCTCGACGAGCGCGTCGATCTTCACGCCGACGTGCTCAAGGTGGGTCACCACGGCTCGGCCTACGGATCGTCGCCGGCGTTCGTCGCGGCCGTCGCGCCCAAGTACGCGATCATCTCGGTGGGGCGCCACAACCTCTTCGGCCACCCCGCGCCCTCGACGCTCGCGACGCTGCGCCGCTTCGGCGCACGCGTCTACCGCACCGACGAGGACGGTGCCGTGACGATCACGAGCGACGGGAATTCGGAAAATGTAACCAGCGTGCTCCCGTAGAGCTATCGCGCGAGACGGCTCGAGAGGCGAAACAGCGCCGCGATCGCGAGCGCGAACGCGACCGCGCCGATGACGTTGGCCGCCGGCGCGAACGCATCGCCGACGAGTCCGAGCGGTGAGGGATTTCCGCTGAAGACGATGAGCCCCGCGAGCAGCACGCCGAAGACGCTCTCCCCGACGATCAGCCCGGATGCAACGAGCACCCCGAGCTGCTTCGCGCGATCCGGCTGCGGACGGCCCGCGGCCCAGCGATTGTAAGCCCATCCGAGGACCGCACCGAGCACCACCGGCGCGGTCGTCGAAGCCGGCAGATAAATGCCGAGACCCACCGCCAGCGGCGGCAGCGCGAGGCGCCTGGTGCGCAGAGCCTCGTCCGCGGCAACGACCAGGGCGCCGACGACCGCGCCGATGCCGATGAGATGCCAGTCGATCTGACCGTTGATGACGCCCTTTGCAAGCGCCGAGATGAGCGTGGCCTGCGGCGCGGGCAGCGGCTGCGCGATGACGTTGCCGAGATGCGGAGCGCCGGCAAACCCGTAGGCGTGATTGAGCAGCTCGAGGATCGGAGGAATGACGATCGCCCCCATCACGACGCCCACGACGAGCGCGACCTGTTGGCGCCACGGGGTCGCGTCGACGAGCTGTCCCGTCTTGAGATCTTGCAGGTTGTCGTTCGAGATCGTGGCGACGCACAGCAGCACTGCCGTGACGACGAGCGCGTAGGCGACGAGCTGCAGGTTCAGCGGGGCGCCGGCGCCCTTCGCGATGGCCAGCACGATCAACGCCGCGCCGATCACGGAGAGAATCGCGAGGCCCGATACCGGGCTGTTGGACGAGCCAATCAGGCCCGCCATATAGCCGCACGCCGCGGCGACGAAAAAACCCGCGATCACGACGTAGACGATCGCGGCAGCCGTCATGGGCGCGGCCAGCGGCGCGAGCGGTCCGCCGGAAAGAAAGGTCCACAGCAAAACGCTGAGCGGAATCAGGCACAAGAGGCTGATCAGGCCGACGAGCGCGATCGGAAGATCCTGCTCGGTCCTGGGTAAATCCGCGGCCGCGCCGCGCCGGCGCAGCCGCGCGGCGAGCATGGCCGAGGTAATGCCGGCCGCAACCGGCCGCATCAGGCGCCCCAATGACCACAGCGCAGCAATGGCGATAGCGCCCGCTCCGATGAAGCGCACCTGATGTGACCACACCGCGTTGGCGACGTCGGCGGCGGCACCAGCCGCGGGCTGCGCCGCCGTCAGCAGCGGCGTGGCGATGCCCCATGCGATCACGAGGCCCGTGAGGATCGCCAAACCGACGGTGAGGCCGATGAGCTGGCCCGCGCCGACGAGTGCCAGCGACAGCGAGAAGCCCAGCCCCGTCGCCGCGCTGCCGACGCGGAAAAACGACCCGATCTGTGCGGCAAAGACCCGCGTCGCGACGATCGCGGCGAAAAGCGCCGACGCGACCGTCCCGCCGGCGAGAGCCGCCAGCCCGGCGCGGTCGCCTTCAGCCGCTCCCGCCGCCGTGCCGACCTTGAGCACCTCGGCCGCAGCGACGCCCTCGGGATACGGCAGGCTCGACGTCGTTACGAGGGCGCGCCGCAGAGGCACGCTGTACATCACGCCGAGGATCCCCCCGATCGCGCAGATGGCGAACGAGACGCCGAACGGAAAGCCGCTCCACCAGCCGATCATCACGAGCCCGGGCAGCACGAAGATGATCGCGGACAGCGTTCCGGCCGCGGAGGCGACCGTTTGGACGATGTTGTTCTCGTAGATCGTGGCGTTGCGCAGCGCGCGCAGCACCGCCATCGAGATCACCGCGGCCGGAATCGTCGAGGCGAACGTCAGGCCGACCTTGAGCCCGAGATAAACGTTCGCCGCCGTGAAGACGAGCGTGATGGCGCAGCCGAGGATAAGCCCGCGAAGCGTGAGCTCTGATCGACGCTCCATGGATCTCTGTTGCGCCCAAACAACGAGCGAGGCCTTTTGAAGTACAAAGCCCGCGGCGGTAACGCTGCGGGCTTTGCTGTATCCCGGTCATTCTCGCCTGTTTGAAGCCGTTTCCGGCTTCCCACCGACGTGTCGCACCGGTTTTCGATCGGCCTCACTCGGATTTGTCGCGTTAGACGCGGCGGGTCGTCTACGTGCTGTCGATCGCGGTTCGATACGGTCCGCACTTCGTCATTGGGCGAAGTGTTTGCATGCTACCAAAGCGACATACGACGCGCAATACGCTGACGCGCTAGTCCACAACTGCTCCACAAGAAATTTTGGTTACCCACAGTTTATGGACACGATCGCGGCGCACGACCGTACGTTAGGGCTGCATCGTCGACGTCGGCGATGCGGACGCCATCGGCGACGCGCTTGGCGCGGGTTGTGCGGTGGCGGCTGCAAACGACGTCGCACCGGCTACGAGCGCTCCAACGAATATGATGCCGACAAACCAGCGATTCATGGAATTCGGTTCCTCCTTACTGGGACTGCCAAAAGAGTGGTCTCAACCCGGCTGGTACCCAGGCGAGCTTCGCCTCTAACGGAGCTCTCAGGACCTGGCTAGCTTGCTTATAAGGCGAGCTAGCACGGCGCAAACCGCGCCGGCTCGCGCGGGTACAAGTTCAGGGGAGAAGCGGCGACCCAGGCCGCAACCTCCTCGAACGAACATGGGCGTCATCGATCTACCCTACACGCGCAGCGTCGCCGAGGAAACAGACCCGGTTTTCGAGCGCGTGGAGCACGTCATCCCGCGCGTCGAGTGGCCGCTGCACGCGCCCTACGTGGCCGAGATCAATCGCCTCAAGCGGGAACGCAACGCGGTCATCCTCGCCCACAACTACCAGGTCCCCGAGATCTTCTACACGGTCGCCGACATCGTAGGCGACTCCCTGGCGCTCGCCATGAACGCGGCGGAGACGCAGGCGGAGGTGATCGTCCTGTGCGGCGTCCACTTCATGGCTGAAACGGCGAAGCTCGTCAATCCCCACAAGACGGTGCTCGTCCCCGACCTGAAAGCGGGATGCTCGCTCGCCGAATCGATCACGGGCGCCGACGTGCGCCTGTTGCGCGAGAGGTATCCGGACACGCCGATCGTCACCTACGTGAACACGTCGGCGGAGGTCAAGGCCGAGTCGGACGTCTGCGTGACGAGCGGCAACGCCGTCCAGATCGTCGAGGCGCTGGGCGTGCCGCGCGTTATCTTCTTGCCGGACGAATATCTCGCTAAATGGGTCGCTTCCAAGACCGGCGTCGAGATCATCGCGTGGAAGGGACACTGCGAAGTGCACGAACGCTTTACCGGCGCCGACGTGCGGCGCTTCCGCGAGGGAGATCCGTCGCTCATCGTCCTGGCGCACCCCGAGTGCCCGCCGGACGTGTTGGCCGAGGCCGACTACGTCGGCTCGACCCAAGGCATGACCGAATACGTCGGAAAATTAGCAAATGGGGACCCATCCAGCGAAGTCCGCGCGCCGCGCGTTCTCATGATGACCGAATGTTCGATGGCTGATAACGTTTCCGGGCGTTATCCGAGCATCGAGTTCGTACGCCCGTGCAATCTCTGCCCGCACATGAAGCGCAACACGTTGCCGAAGGTGCTCCATAGCCTGCAGGCGATGGAGTACGAAGTCACGATCGAACCGTCGATCGCACAGAGAGCGCGCCGCGCGGTAGAACGGATGCTCGAGTTTAGCCGCCAGCCCCGCGACTGAAGCCGCTGATGGAAACTCGGCGCGCGGACGCGCTCGTCGTCGGCGCGGGAATCGCCGGTTTGATCGCGGCGCTGAAGCTGCAGCCGGCACACGTGACGGTGCTGTCCAAGACTCGGCTGGGTAAGGGTGCGGCGACGGATTGGGCGCAGGGCGGCATCGCGGCGGCCGTTGGTAAGGACGATTCGCCCCGTCTGCACGCGATCGACACGCAGCGCGCCGGCGCCGGCATCAGCGACACGAAGATCGTCGAGATCCTCACGCGCGACGCGCCGGCGCGCATCGAGGAGCTGCTCGAGCTCGGAGCGGCGTTCGATCGCACGGACGCGGGCGAGCTCGCGCTGGGGCGCGAGGCCGCGCATCAGCGGCGCCGCATCGTCAAGGCGGGCGGGGACGCTACGGGCCACGAGATCCTCAATACGCTGATCGAAGCCATCGCCGAGCATCCTCACATCCGCGTCGTCGAGGACGTGATGGCCGACGATTTGATCCTCGATGCGGGCGCGATCGGCGGCATCTACGCGCACCGCCTCGGAAGCACGGAGCGGATCGAGTTTCGAGCCGGGGCGGTCGTGCTGGCGACCGGGGGCGTGGGCCGCCTCTACCGCTACACGACGAATCCGGTGGAGGCCACCGGCGACGGCATCGCGATGGCGGCGCGCGCCGGGGCGACGCTGGCCGACATGGAGTTCGTCCAGTTCCATCCGACCGCGCTCGCGATCGGACGCGACCCGATGCCGCTGGTCACGGAGGCGGTGCGCGGAGAGGGCGCCACACTCGTCAACGATCTGGGCGAACGCTTCATGCTCGCAGTTCATCCCGACGCGGAGCTCGCGCCGCGCGACGTAGTCGCGCGCGCCATATTCGAGCAGCAGCAGCGTGGACGCACCGTAGGGCTCGACGCGCGTTCCGCGATCGGCGCGCGCTTTCCAAACGCATTTCCGACGGTGTTTCGCTTCTGTGTGGAGGCGGGCATCGATCCGCGCGTGCAAAACATTCCCGTGACTCCGGCCGCTCACTACCACATGGGCGGAATCGCCGTCGACGAATGGGGACGCACGTCGCTGCCTCGACTGTGGGCGTGCGGCGAAGCGAGTGCGACCGGCGTACACGGCGCGAACCGGCTCGCCAGCAACTCGCTGCTCGAGGCCCTCGTCTACGGATCGCGCGTGGCCATCGACATCGAGGGCGGGCGTCCGCACGCCATCGCCTCCGCTGAGCGGCCCGCGCGGAGCGAGCGCCGTGCAGCCGCAAGCGCCGACACGACGGCCGCCCAAGCGCTCAGCGATCTACGCAACCTCATGTACGCCAACGTCGGGCTGGTACGCCACGAATCCGGGTTGCGCGAGGCGGTCGCGCGCATCGGCGAGCTCGAGGCGTCGCCCGCGTCGGTGCAAGGCGAGCTGCGCAACCTCCTCGTGGTCGGGCAGCTGATCGCCGACGCCGCCCTGGCACGGCGCGAGAGCCGGGGCAGCCACTACCGCAGCGACTATCCGCAAAGCGATGAAGCCTTCGCCAAGCGTTCCTTCACGCGACTTCGCAGCGTCGCTTGAGATCGTGACCGAGCCGATCGTTCGAGCAGCCTTGCTCGAAGACATCGGCCGCGGCGGAGATCTCACCACGGAGGCCCTCGTCGAACCGAGCCGTGAGGCGACGGCGCAGATCGTCGCGCGGTCGAGCGGCGTCATCGCCGGCGTGAGCGTCGCGGTGCTCGCGTTTCGCCTGCTCGAAGAGCGCATCAACGCCGCAATCCTGATCGGTGACGGCGAGCGCGTCGAAGCCGGCGGCGTCGTCGCGGAGATCGCTGGGAGCGCGCGCGCGATTCTCACCGCGGAGCGGAGCGCGCTGAACTTCCTTTCGCACCTGTCCGGAATCGCGACGGCGACGCGTGCGCTCGTGGATCTCGTCGCCGGCACGCGTGCGAAAATTGCCGACACGCGCAAGACCACGCCCGGGCTACGCGCGCTCGAGCGCTACGCCGTGGCGTGCGGCGGCGGAACGAATCACCGCTTCGGCCTCGACGACGGCGTGCTGATCAAAGACAACCATCTGGCGCTGGCCGGATCGATTCGCGCGGCCGTCGCCGCCGCGCGCGCCCGCGCCGGTCACATGGTGAAGGTGGAGGTCGAAGTCGACACGCTCGAGCAGCTGGAGGAAGCGTTGGCCGAACCGGTCGACGCGGTGCTGCTCGACAACATGGACCCCGCGATGCTGGCGGAGGCCGTGCGCGTGGTCGACGGGCGCGTGCTGGTCGAGGCGAGCGGCGGCGTCAACGAATCCAACGTCCTCGCGATCGCCCGCGCCGGAGTCGACGTGATCAGCGTCGGGCGTCTGACGCACAGCGCGCCCTCGCTGGATCTCTCCTTAGAAGTTTCTTCCTGAGTCTGTCCTGAGCGGAGTCGAAGGGTTATCGCTGGGATAGCAGTGCGGCCGCGACGATCGCTCCTGCGACCAAAACGAACAGCGAGATCGCGTAGCCCGTCGCGCTCGACATCGTCATGATGCGGCCCTCGCGAAGCCCGCGATCGGTCACGGAGTAGCGCCAGGCGCCCAGCAGCGCCATGTAGACGCCGAACATTGCCATCGCGATACCGAAGCCGGTCGATACTCCCGGCGGGGGGACCGCGCCGTGGACAATCAGCGCGTACTCGCGCGCGAACAGTGAGAATCGCGCGACCACGAAGCCGAACGCGATGAACGCGAGGGCGGTTCGGACGTAGGCCAAATAGGTCCGCTCGTTGGCGAGGGTGTCGTTAGCCTGCATGACCCATCGAGCCTTAGGCGAATCTCCATCGAACCATGTCTACAGATCGTACCGCCGAGAAACCGACCGATGCCGGCCGGGCCAGCCACGACTTCGTGCCCCCCAAGGCGCTAGTCGACTTCATGGCCGGCGGGTGGATCGACCGGCCGGTCGCGATCGGCGCCCATCCGCAGGCGGAGCGCTTTCGCGCGCGTCGCGAGCAGCTCGGCGCATCGTATCCAGGCGTGTATCTGATCGTGCCGGCGGGCCGCGAGCGCGTGCGCGCCAACGACACGGCGTATCAGTTTCGGCCGTCGAGCGACTTCGCGTATTTAGCCGGACCGGGTGAGGCGGGCGCGGCCATGATCCTCGAGCCCGCCGGCGCCGAGCACCGCAGTATCATGTTCGTGCCGGCACACAACCGCGGCGAAGCGGAGTTCTTCACCGACCGCGTCTACGGCGAGCTCTGGGTCGGCCGGCACCGCGGCGTCGAAGAGAGCAAGACCTTTTACGGGGTCGACGAGAGCCGTCCGCTCGCATCGCTGCCGCGCTACCTCGAGGAGCTGCGCGACGCCAAACATGCGGTGCGCGTCCTGCGCTCGCACGACGAGGAGATCGACCGGTGTTTCGAGCCGGGCGACGACGACGCCGAGCTGGCCGAGCATCTCTCGGAGATGCGACTGGTCAAGGACGAGTACGAACTCGCGGAGCTGCGCCGGGCATGCGAACTCTCCAAGCTCGGCTTCGAGGACGCGATCCGCGCCATGCGGCACGCCGCGTCGGAGCGGGAGATCGAGGCGGCGTTTTGGAGCCGCGCACGCATCGCAGCTAACGATACGGGTTACCTCACGATCGCGGCGGCGGGCGAACACGCGTGCACGCTCCACTGGACAAAGAACGACGGCGCGCTTCGCCCCGGCACGTTGCTGCTGCTCGATGCCGGCATCGAGTGCGAGTCGCTCTACACCGCCGACATCACGCGCACGCTGCCGATCTCCGGCCGCTTCTCACCGGAACAGGTGACGATCTACGATCTCGTCTTGCGCGCGCAACGCTCCGGCATCGAGGGCGTCGCGCCGGGCAACGATTTTCTGGAACCGCACCGGCGCGCGACGCGCACGCTCGCGCAGGGGCTGATCGACCTCGGAATCCTGAAGATGTCGCTCGACGAGGCGACCGATCCCGAGAACCTCTTTCACCGGCGCTACACGCTGCACGGCGTCAGCCACATGCTCGGGCTAGACGTCCACGACTGCGCCAACGCGCGCAGTTCAGAGTACCGTTACGGCAAGCTGCGCGAGGGCATGGTTCTCACCGTCGAGCCGGGGTGTTACTTCCAGCCCGACGACGCGACGGTGCCTGAACGTTTCCGCGGGATCGGCGTGCGCATCGAAGACGACGTCGCCGTCACGGCGACCGGCGCGGAGAACTTGTCGGCTGTCGTGCCGTCGCGTCGCGACGATGTCGAGACCTGGATTGCGGAACTCTGGTCCTAGGGAACCTAGTTCATCAAGTCGGCATGACCGACGTGCCGGGAGGAGCCGGCGGCGGAGACGTGGGGCCGGAGCCCCGCGCCTGAAGCGCCGCGAGCTGATCCTCGATCGGCCAACGGCCGAACGCGAGGATGATCATGCAGATCAGCTGGCCGACGCCGGGCACGAAGTTGAGCAGTGACAACGCGCCGCTGAATCCCGCCCTGGCGAATATTCGCCAGTAGACCCAGATCGTGAACGCGATCGCCAAAATCAGCACGATCGCGTAGACGAGGATCACCGTCGCGAGAACTCCGGCGGTGGCTGCCGAGCTATGGTCCATGTCCGAGCTTTCCTTTCCGTAGCAACGTTAACGCCTGTACCCGCCGACCGGCGGGTTAGTGGACGGTTCAACCCTGCGGCGGCGATCCCCAACCGGACTGAATGTATTTTCCGTTGACGACGATGGCCGGCACCGTCGGATCTCCGTCGCTATACGAAAACATCCGATCGCGTGCGGCGCGATCGTTCTGGGCGTCGTAGGTCGTATAGGGCGTTCCCACCGACTCGTAATATGCGATGGCACGCCGGCAATACGGACAAGTCGGCGAGATGTAGAGCTCCAGCTTTGCGCCCGGAGGTATATGCTCGACGTCGAAGCCCCGTGGCATGCCGCTCATCTTCGTACCGACGCCGCTCGGAAACCTGCGCGACGTCACGCTCCGCGCGCTCGACGTCCTGCGCGACGCCGCGCTGATCGTCGCCGAAGACACGCGTGTGGCGCGCAAGCTGCTGCACGCGCTGGAGCTGAGCGGCCGCGAAATTTGGAGCTACCGCGAGCAGAACGCCGCCGCGGCGACCCCGCCGATCCTCGAACGCGCGCGCGCCGAAGTCGTCGCAGTGACGAGCGACGCGGGCATGCCCGGGATCTCCGATCCCGGAAGCGCTTTGATCGCCGCGGCGCGCGACGCGGGGATCCCGGTCGAGGTGCTGCCCGGCCCGAGCGCCGCGCTGGGGGTCGCGGTACTCTCGGGATTCGATCTGCGCCGTTTTGCGTTCGAGGGATTCCCGCCGCGCGGCGCCACGGCACGCCGCGAGCGTTTCGCCGAAACGCTACGGAGCGGAATGACGACGATCTGGTACGAGTCGCCTCGACGCCTAGCGGCCGCCCTCGCCGACCTCGCGCTGGTAGCCCCTCGGGCTCGGGTTTTCGTCGTTCGCGAATATACGAAGCTCCACGAACAACAGCTCTGGGGCACGCCGCGGGAGGTCCTGGGCGCTCTGGCCGACCCGGTGCGCGGCGAGGTCGCGTTCGCGATCGCGCCCTACGCAATCGAGCCTGAAGCGCCCGCGGCCGAGGAGGCCGGCGCCGCGATCGACGCCCTCCTCGCGAGCGGGCGGCGCGTGGGCGAGGTCGCGAAGCTACTGGCCAGCCGCGGATTCGGCGAGCGCCGCCAGCTCTATGCTCGCGCCGCCGCCCGCAAGGCGCACCGCGAACGTTCGATTAACCAAAGCTAACTCGCCATGCAACGTGCCTACTACGTCACGACGCCGATCTATTACATCAGCGGGGAGCCGCACATCGGCCACGCCTACACGACGATCGTCGCCGACGTGCTCGCGCGGACGGCGCGCACGTTCCGGCCGACCTTCTTCCTTACCGGGACCGACGAACACGGACAGAAGGTCGCAAACGCCGCGGCAGCCGCCGGCAAGACGCCGCAGGAATGGTGCGACGAGCTGGTGCCGCGCTGGAAGGCGCTCTTCGCGGAGTACGAGATCGCCTACGACGACTTCATCCGGACCACCGAAGCGCGACACGTCGAGAAGGTCCAGCGCGTGTTCGAACTGTTGCGCGAGCGCGGCGACGTCTATCTCGGTAAGTACGAGGGCTGGTACTGCGTCTACGACGAGACCTTCTGGCTCGAGTCGAAACTGGTCGACGGGCGCTGCCCGACGTGCGGGCGCGAGGTGCAGTGGATATCGGAGGACGACTGGTTCTTCCGGCTGTCGGCGTATCGCGACCGTCTGCTTGAACACTTCGAGCGCCATCCGGAGTGGGTTCGGCCGCGCAGCATCTACAACGAGATGATGTCAATCCTGGCCGAAGGGCTCGACGATCTGTCCATCTCGAGGACGAACGTGCAGTGGGGCATACCGATCGCGGGCGGCGGCGTCATCTACGTCTGGCTCGATGCATTGCTCAACTACATCACGGCGATCGGGTGGAGCCAGGACGACGCGCGTTTCCACGCGCTGTGGCCGGCGCAGACGCAGCTCGTCGGAAAGGAGATCGCGCGTTTCCATACGATCATCTGGCCCGCGCTCCTCTGGGCGATTGGCGAGGCGGCTCCGGAGCTCGTCTTCGCCCACGGCTGGATCACCATCGACGGAGCAAAGATGAGCAAGAGCCTCGGCAATGCGGCCGATCCGTTCGCGCTCGCACGGCGCTTTGGACCGGGCTCGATTCGCTACTTCCTGCTGCGGGAGGCTCCGTTCGGCAGCGACTTCTCGTACTCCGAGGAGAAGATCGCGCAGCGCCACAACAGCGATCTCGCCAACGACCTGGGAAATCTGCTGCGGCGCACGCTCTCGATGCTGTCTCGCTATCGCGACGGCTGCGTTCCTCAGTCGATGGTCGAGAGCGAGGTCGGCGCGCGCTTCGCGCAGCTCCCTGCAAGCGTCCGGGCGCAGATCCTCGATCTGCGCTTCCGCGAGGCGCTCGAGTCCGTCTGGGAACTCGTCACGGCGCTCAACCGCGCCATCGACGAACGCAAGCCTTGGGTCCTGTACAAGGAAGGGCGAACCGATGAGCTGGACGCGACGCTGTACGACTTGTGCGAGGGGCTTCGCTGGCTCGCGATCCTGCTCCATCCGGTAATGCCGGAGCGGATGAGCGAGATGTGGCGGCAGCTCGGCAGCCCGGGCCGCATCGACGAGGATTGGACTTCATCGCTCGTGTGGGGCAAGCTCGCGCCGAACACGCAAACGTCGCCCGGCGCGTCGCTCTTTCCGAAGATCGACCTCGCAGCGCAGTCGTGATCGACACGCACTGCCACATCCACGATCGCCAGTTCGATGCCGATCGTGACACGGTCGTCGAGCGCGCGCGCGAGGCGGGCGTCTCGGCGATGCTCACGATCGGCGAGGATCTCGCGGACAGCGCCCGCGCGATCGCCGTCGCCACGCAGTACGGCATCGCCGCGGCCGCCGGCATCCATCCACACGAGGCGCGTAACGCTCCGGCGGAGCTGGCCGGCCCGCTGCGCGCGCTGCTGGAAGACCCGCGCGTCGTCGCCGTCGGCGAGACGGGGCTGGATTATTACTACGACCACAGCCCACGCGATGCGCAGGCGCGCGTGCTCCGCGCGCAACTCGCCGTCGCCAGGGAAGCCGCGCTTCCGGTCGTGTTTCACCAGCGCGACGCCTTCGACGACTTCACCGCGGTACTGCGCGACGAGTGGACGAGCGGAATGCGCGGCGTCGTTCACTGTTTCACGGGTTCGGCGGCTCAGGCGTTGACGTACGCCGGCGAGTTCGGCCTGCTACTGGGAATCGGCGGCGTCGTGACTTTCCCCAACGCCGAGCCGCTGCGCGAGGCCGTGCGCGCCGTCGGCCTCGGCAACGTCGTGCTCGAGACCGACTGCCCGTATCTCGCGCCGGCACCCATGCGCGGCCAGCGCAACGAACCCGCGTTCGTCACCCACACCGCCGCGCGGGTCGCCGCGCTGCTGCGCGTGCCTCCGGCCGAAGTGGGCGCGCGCACCGACGACAATGCGCGCAGGTTATTCGGCCCTCGCTTAGACCGCTAGACTGCGCTGCGGATCGCTGCGCCGGCGAACTCACCGAGAAAATTCTTCCACACGCGATACTGGTTGTAGTTTCCGGCGGTGATCATTACGAGCATGTCGAGCTGCGGCAGGATCACGAGCTGCTGGCCGCCGTTGCCTCCGGCGAGGATGAAACGGTAGGCGCGCCCGTTGACGGTCAGCGTGCCGAGGTGCCAGCCGTAGCCGTAGCGATCGCCTTCCCCGAAGGCATCCTCGTTCATGATCGTGCGCTGCGCGGCTGAGGCGCGCAGCCACGCGTTGTCCATGACGCGGCGCCCGTCCCAGAGGCCGTGGCTCAGGAAGAGCTGACCGAACTTCATGAAGTCGCGCGGCCGAAAATAGTCGCCGCCGCCCATGTACGCGGCGTTCGTCGGCGGAGGCATCAGCCACATCCCGTACTGCTGGAACTGCATTGGCAAGGCGAAGCGCTCGTAGAAATACTGCTCGATTGGTACGCTGGTCGCGCGTGAGACGATTGCGCCGAGCAAGTTGATGCCGGCGCTGCAGTATACCGCACGCGTGCCGGGCTCGGACTGCATCGGTAGGTCGAGCGTGTACTTGTACCAGTCCGGCTCCGTGCTCTGGCTCTGCATCGTGTCCTCGTTGCCCGGCGACGCGTCGTCATTGTCGTCGCACGCCAGACCCGAGGACATCGTCATGAGGTTCTCGACGGTCATCCGTTTCTTGCGCGCGTCGGCGTTGACAAGCGGAGCATACTGTGGAAGAAACGAGAGCACGGGCGTCTGCGGCGTAAAGCGCGCGGTGTCGGCGATCGCACGGCCGACCAGCAGCGTCGTCACGCTCTTGCCCGCGGAACGCACGTCGTGTGGGCGATCCGCGTCGAATCCGTAGAAGTATTCGTCCAGGACGAGCCGGCCGTGGCGAACGATCGCGAGGCTCTGAACGTAGGGCGACGCGAGCTCCGGGCTGCGCAGCGAGACGATGCTCTGGACCGCGGCCGCGATCGGCTGCAGGCGCAGCCCGACTTGCGCCGGCGTACCGACCGTCCAGCCGTCGGCGCCCGCGAGTGGCTTTCGATAGACCCACGTCGCCGTGTCGCGCGGGAAAAACCATCGCAGCTCGTCGGCCGTCGGGCGGTGGAACACGACGCCGCTCCCCGTACCCTGAAGGTCGAGCGTTAGCGTCCCGTCAGCGTTGACACGGCCGGCGACGTCGCGCTTGCCGGTCGCCTGAAGACGCAGAGCTGCGCCGTCCGCGAGCAGCGTCCGCGTTCCGATGAACGCCCCCACGTTGGCCTCGGGATTACGAACGAACGCTCTGAGCGTCCCGTCGGCGGAGGCGCTGACCACGAGGAAGTAGTGCATCGTCTCGTCGATGGGCCGCAGGGCGATCGCGTAGCGCGGCCACGGATCGTTCGCGGGCTGAATCCACTGGTTGACGACGGCCGGCGGCGCCTGCGTGGCCGCCCAGACTCCGGCGAGCGCGAGCATGGTCCTACAGTACGAGCGGCTTGGCGCGGGTCCATTCCGACTCGACGCGATCGCGCACTGCGCCGACGATCGCCGAGTCCTCGCTGCACAGGCCCCAGTCCGGCAGATCGGCGCGATCGAACGCGACGGTGGCGTTCGCGGAACCGATCCAGACGCGATCGCCGCTGGCAGCGACCTTATCCGTGTCGCGGCCGGCGCGCACTCGCACGCCGTCGCGTACCAGCGCGCGAAGCACCTCGCGCTCGCGCGCGTTTCCGCGCAGCTCCCGCTCGCAGACCACCAGGCGCGGCGCTCCGCCGCGCCTCGCGAGCGCGTCGAGTGCGCCGTAGACGCTGTTGCAGCACCCGAACGACTCGCTCGCGACGATGACGCCGTCGTCTCGCCGTGCCGCACGCAGCAGCCCCGCCTCCGCGGCGAGCGCCGCGTGCTTGAGCATGGGGATCGTCGCGGCGTCGGCTGGATCGTCGTCGCGCAGCACGATGTCGGACGTGTTGAAGTTGCGGTCGTCGAGGAAGAGCGTGCCGTCGGCGACGATCGACTTCGCGTGCACCCCATCGCCGAGTGTCGCGTCGACGCCGGCCGCCCGAAGCTCCGCGGCGATCCGCCGGTTCTCGCGCGCCAGCGCGCCGCCCGGATCGTCGTGCGGACTGCCCTCCAGCTCGGCGCTGACACGCGCGCCACGGCTCGCCGCGGCCTCGAGCGCTCCCAGGACGGGCCCATGCAGCGTGTACGCGTGCAAGTCGATCGTCTCGGCGCGCGCGAGCGCGGCAAACAGCTCCGGGGCCGAG
Source organism: Candidatus Binatia bacterium (assembly GCA_035544215.1). GTDB lineage: Bacteria > Vulcanimicrobiota > Vulcanimicrobiia > Vulcanimicrobiales > Vulcanimicrobiaceae > Cybelea. The sequence continues at coordinate 1,266,711 of DATKHY010000007.1, forward strand.
CTCAGCTCCACCATCGCGCCGCCCATCACGACAAAAGGCGGAAGCGGCTACCCACCGCTTAGGGGGAGCCTGGGACGGCGTTTGGAAGCAGGCCAAAGAGCGATGACTGCGGCGCCGATACACGATAGATCCGAAACGTCGAGCAAGGGTGGGTTCGTCCGCGAGATGTTCGCATCCATCGCGCCGCGCTACGACCTGGCCAACCGCGTGCTGACCGCTGGCCTGGACGAGCGCTGGCGGCGGCACGCGATCGCGTTGCTCGCGCCGCAGCCGGATGCGCGAATCCTCGACTGCTGCTGCGGCACGGGCGACCTGGTCTTTCATCTCCTGCGGGTCCAGCCGTCGCTCGACGTGACGGGGATCGACTTCTGCGCGCCGATGCTCGAGCGGGCACAGCGGCGCGCGCAATCCGCTCGGCGCGTCGGCAAGTTCGTCCAGGGCGACGTGATGGCGATGCCCTTCGCCGATGGCGCGTTCGATGGCGCCACGATGGGATTCTCGTTGCGCAACGTCGTCGACGTCGACGACACACTGCGCGAGATCTTGCGCGTGCTACGTCCCGGAGGCCGCTTCGTCAACCTCGACGTGAGCAAGGCCCCGAACCGTGCGTTCAAGCGCGCCTTCGATCTCTATTTTTATCGCATCGTTCCGCTCATCGGCGGAATCGTCGGCGGCTCGCGGATGGCCTACTCTTATCTGCCGAACTCGCTCACGCATCATCCAAACGCCCCCGAGCTGCGAGAGCGCTTCGCCCGCGCCGGCTTCGCCGACGCGGGCTTCCTGCCGCTCATGGGCGGCACGATCGCCGTTCACTACGGAACGAAACCGTGAGCCTGGTGGATTCGGCGCGTGCGACCTACGACGACCTGCACTCGGCGGTCGAACGGTTTTTCAGCGCGACGTTTTCCACGGACAACCCGGTCATCACCGAGGCGATCAAACGCATGCTGGCGGCGGGCGGAAAGCGGTTGCGGCCGCGCATCACACTGCTGGCCGCCGAAGCGTGCGGCGGCAACTACGCGGATCACCTGCATCTCGCGGCCTACATGGAGCTCATTCACGTAGCGACCCTGATTCACGACGACGTCGTCGACAACGCACGGACGCGACGCGGCGTCAACGCCACGGCGGTTGACTACGGAAACCGCGTGAGCGTGCTCGCGGGCGACTATCTCTTCGCCTGGATCTTCAAGAACGTCACGTTGAACTACCCGCACCCGATCCCCAACTTGCTCTCGGCGACGCTGGCGGACATCTGCGACGGCGAGGTGCTGCAGTTGCAGGCGCTGGGAAATCTCGACCTTCCGATCGAGACGTACGTCGAGATCGCGCGCAAGAAGACGGCGTCGCTCTTCGCCGCTTCCGCGGCGTGCGGGGCCATCATGGGTGGCGGCGGACCGCGCGAAACGGCGGCGCTGCGCGAGTTCGGCGAAGCCTTCGGCATCGCGTTCCAGATGCGCGACGACCTGCTGGACGTCATCGCCGACGAACGCTCGCTCGGCAAACCGGCGGCGAACGATCTGACCGAACGCAAGACGACCCTGCCCCTGATCGCCGCGCTCGCCTCGGGCAACGGGAACTTTCGCTCGCAGGTTCGGCGTTTCTACGACACCGGCGCCAACGACGCGATTCCCGCGATCGTCGAAGCAATCGGGCGAGAGGGCGGCCTGGCATCGACGCGCGCGCAGATCGGTCGCTTCGTCGACCGCGCCAAGACGGCCTTAGAGCCGATTGACGCGAGCGCGGCGAAGATGGAGCTTGTGAAACTCACGGAGGCCCTTGCATCATGACCGTACACCCGCTTCTCGCAATCATCGACGCGCCGATCATCATCGGCATCCTGATCGTCGGTGCGCTGCTTTTCGGAGCGGAAAAACTTCCGAAGCTCGCGCGCAGCGCCGGGCAGGCCAAGAAAGAGTTCCTGGCCGGACAGGCCGAGGCCGACGAGGCCGCGGCCAAGGCGCGCGAACAGGCGCGTCAGCGAGCCGAGACGTCAAACGCCGACGTGATGAATAACGTCCAGGTCGGCTCGATCTCGGGCGAAGCCGTTCCGCCCCCTACCCCAGACCGGGGCACGCCGAGCTCGTAGCGACTGACAGTATCGCAGGATGTTGGCGCAACGCCCGCCGCGCGGAACCGGCGAGGCGCCCTGGGATCAGAAGGAGATGCCGTTCACGGAGCACCTGCGGGAGCTCCGTAACCGTCTGCTTATCGCCATCGCGACCGTCGGCATCATCGCCGTGCTGCTGTTCTGGCCGTCGCAGTTCGTGATCCGCTGGATGATGCGGGAATATTTCGGCGGCATCCAGCTGCACGCGTTCGGCCCCGCCGACGTCATCTTCACGGAGTTCAAATTCTCCGTCGTCGGCGGGATCATCATCGGCCTGCCGGTGCTGATGCAGCAGTTGTGGCTCTTCGTCGTGCCGGCGATCCATCCGCGCACGCGCCGCATGGTCTACGCGTTCATCCTTCCGTCTTTCGCGTTGGCCCTGCTCGGCATCGCGTTCGCGCACTTCGTCGTGATCCCGCGAGTGATCGCCGCGCTCATCCACATCACAGACGCCGTCGCGACACCCACCTTCGGTGTCGCTTCGACGCTGAATTTCGTCATCGTGCTGTTCGCGCTCTTCGCGATCGCCTTTCAGACCCCAATCGTGCTGGTGGGGCTCGCGCGGCTCGGCATCGTCAGCTCGAGCTCGCTGATGCGGTACCGGCGTCACGCGCTCTTCGGCTTCTTCGTGGCGGGCGGCATCGCTGCGCCCGACGGCAATCCGCTCACGATGGCGCTCCTCGCGATTCCGATGTACGCGCTCTACGAGCTCTCGATCTGGCTGATTCTGCCGCTCGAGCGGCGCTGGTCTTTCGATAGGCTAGAGCCGAGTTCGTGACCGCAGCACTGCGCAACGCGTACGCCGACTTCGTGCGCACCTTCGGCAACGTGCTGTTCGCCGTTTCGCTGTTCGTCGTCTGGGGCGTTCTCACGCTGATCGGCGTCGTCGTGGATCAGGGCCAAGACCCAGGTTCGTACCTACAAGCCTACGCGGCACCGATCGCGCGGGCGATCGTTCGTCTCAACTTCGACAACATCTATCACTCGCCGTGGTACGTAGGCGTCATCGGCCTGATCTTGCTCTCGCTCGCGGTCTGCACTTTCAAACGCGTCATCCCCGCGCGGCTCCCGCCTCTGCGGCCCGTCAGCGTGGAGAAGATCCCATTGCACGCGACGTTCGATGTGGACGGCGCCGCCGGCGACGTTCGGCGCCGCCTCGAGGATTTCTTCGCATCGCGCGGCTGGCGGATTCGCGAGCGCACGTTCGGCGGCGTCGAATGGAGCTTCGCCGACAAGCACGATTGGGCGCGCCGCGGTGTCTTGGTCGCGCACGCCGGTTTCGTCATCATCGCCGCCGGCACGACGCTGTACTGGGCACGCGGCTTTTCGGGTGAGATGGCGATCCTGAAGGGCGAAACGGCGCAGGTCGCGCAGACGCACGCACTGATTCGGCTGGACGACTTCCAATATCGGATCGCGCCGATTATGACGAAGAGCGGGATGGTGTATCAGCCGGTCGACTACGTGTCGCGCGTCACGGTCACCGGCAACGACGGCGTCCCGAAGGCAATGATGGTTCGCGTGAACCACCCGATCGACGTCGACGGGACGCTCTACTACCAGGCCAGTTACGGCTTTGGCATGCGCTTTCTCGTCACGAGAAACGGGAGGCGCGACGCCACGCTGTCGGGCCGCACGTACGCCGAGGGGGAATCGTTCGACGTGCCGGGGTCGCAGCGCACGGTGCTCTACGACCGGTTCGCGCCGACGGTCGACAAGCAGAGCGGGATGCCCACTGCAGACCCGCGCGTGAACGACCCCGCCGTGGTACTCGGCGTCTCGCAGGCGGGCACCGCGCTCGGCCAGGCGCTGGTGCCGTTGCGCACGTGGATCGATCTCGGCGACGGCTGGCGCGTCGTCCCCGAGCGCTACGTGCTGTACAGCGGGTTTCAATATCGCAACGACCCCGGCGTTCCGCTCGTGGGGATCGGCGCGTTCGTGCTGCTCGCGGGCCTTATGATCTCGTTTTACCTCTTGCCCGCTCGGATCTATCTGCGGGTGGACGAGGCCGGCCCGCACCGCTCGCGCGTCGGCGCGGCCGCGACGACCGTCAAAGGATACGACGTTTTCCAGGGCGAGTTTTCACGGTTGATGCTATCGTTGAAGGCGTCATGCCCGCCGACGAAGCCCTAATCGCGGTTGCGCTCGGAGCGTACACGCTCGGCGCGCTCGCGTTGCTGATCTACTTCTTCTCGCGCGTGACCTGGCTGCGCGACGTCGGAATTCCCCTCGCGATCCTCGGCTGCGCCGCGCAGTTCGTCCAGCTGGCCGTCCGTTTCGAGCTGACGCACGTGTGGCCGCTGCTGAACCTGTATGGTTCGCTCTCGCTGTTTTCGGCGATGTCCGTCGCGATCTACATCGGATTCGCGTTTCGCTATCGCCTCTGGTTCGCGGGCGGATTCGTACTGGCTCTGGCCGCGATCTTCCTCGCCTACGGTGTCACCTGGTACGAGGGGACTATGCCGCCGGTGCCCTCGCTGCAGTCGTACTGGGCGAAGATCCACGTGCCGATCGTCGTGTCGTCGTACGCCGCGTTTCTCGTAGCGTTCGTCTTCTCGTGCATCTATCTGCTCAAGTATTACGCCGCGCCGGCCCGCCCGGGCAGCCCCGTCGCCGCATGGCTCGCCGCGCTTCCGAGCCTGCCGCAGCTCGACGTCATCGTGTATCGCGCGGTCGCGATCGGCCTGCCGCTGATCTCCATCGGCATCATCACGGGCGCGATGTGGGCGAAGGAGGCATGGGGCGCCTATTGGCAGTGGGATCCGAAGGAAACGGCGGCGCTGTTCTCGTGGATCATCTACCTCGCGTATATGCACCTGCACACGCGACACGCCTGGCGCGGCCTGCGCACGAGCTGGGTTAGCGTCATCGGCTTTGTCTCCATCATTTTCTGCTATCTCGGCGTCAACATCTGGATTTCGGGCCTGCACAGCTACAAGGTCTGACGCGGCGGCCGGAGGGCCCGCCCGTGCGGCCCCGCTCAGAGTTTCGTCCTGGCGGCCTCCTGGAGGGCGGGTTTACAATTGTGCCAAATGAGGCTGCGACCCATCGCCTGGCTCTTGCAGGAGAACGAATTTGTCTGATTTGAACGCGGGCGCCACCCATGGCACTGCCGGTACGCCGTTGACTGCGCACGACGCCCCGGCCGATCCACTGGAGGTCAGCCGGCGCACCTTCATGGCGAACGCCACGATCGCGATCGGCGGCATCGTCGGCGTGGTGCTGGCCATACCGATCATCGGTTCGCTGCTCCCGCCGAAAAGCTCCTCGGCGGGCAGCTGGTCGCCGCTCTCCAAGCAAGAGTTGGACGCGCTGCAAAAGGCGACCGACAAGCCCGTCAAGCTCACGTTCACGCTGAAATACACCGACGCGTACCTTCCCGAGCAATCCGCGCCCGAGTACTGTTGGGGCATCAAGGTGGATCCAGCGAAATTCCAGGCGGCGCGTCCCGACATCTTCAACCAGCCCGGCGGCAAAGCCAACGTGGACTATCCGGTCGTCAACATGGGTTTCGTGGTGTTCAGCCCGATCTGCCCGCACCTCGGCTGCTACTACAACTGGAGCGACGCGCAAAACAAGTTCATGTGCCCGTGCCACGGCTCGCAGTACACATTCGACGGCACGCACGTCGCCGGACCGGCGCCGCGCGGCCTCGATCCGCTGCCGCTGCGCGAGCAGAACGGCGCCGCGGAGGTAACGTGGATCATCTACCAGTCGAACACGCCTCAGCGCATCGTCGTCTCCTATCAGGCATAGGTTTGCGATCATGTTGAATTGGATCGAAAAACGCACCGGTTTCGTCTCGATGACCAAGGATTTCCTCACGGAAGACGTGCCGGGCGGAGCGAGCTATTGGTACGTCTTCGGCAGCGCGACGCTCTTCGCGATGATCGTGCAGATCGTCACGGGAATTTTCCTGACGTTCTTCTACGCGCCATCCGCAGCGACCGCGTGGGAATCGACGCGCGCGATGTATCTCAACCCGTACACGCACTTCCTGCTCGCCGTGCACTACTGGGGCGCCTCCGCGATGATCGCCCTCGTGTTCCTGCACCTGCTGCAAGTGCTGATCTTCGGTGCCTACAAGTCGCCGCGCGAGCTCCAATGGGTCGTCGGCGTACTGCTCTTGCTGGTGACGCTCGTGCTCGGGCTAACTGGCTACCTGCTGCCGTGGGACATGGATGCGTATTTTGCGTCGCAGGTTTCGTTGAACATCACCGGATTGGCGCCGGTGCTCGGCCCCGTGTTGCAACACATCGCGCAGGGCGGCGGCTCCATGGGAACGGCGACGATCAATCGCTTCTTCGGCCTGCACGTCTGGCTGATGCCGGCGGTCTTGGTGCTGCTCGTCGGTGCGCACCTGGCGATCTTCCGCCATAACGGCTCGGCCGGACCGGTCGTCGAGGACCGCCGCACGCTGAAGCCAGGCCGATTCTGGCCGGATCAGTTCTTCATGGACGGAGCGTTCTCGCTCATCGTCTTCGTCATCATCTGCTTCCTCGCGTTTGCGTTTCCGCCGTATCTCGACGAGAAGGCCGACCCGACGAAATTCTTCGTGCCGTACCCCGCGTGGTATTTCTTGTCGCTGTTCGGCCTGCTCGCGCTCGTGCCGCCCGAGATTCACCTCGGCCCGCTCACGATCAGTCTGGAGCTGATCGCGACGATCATCGTCCCGACGCTCTTCTTGGTGATCGTCCTGCTCCTTCCGTGGCTCGATCGGAGCCGCACCCGGAGCTTTGCCGCGCGAGCCAGGCTGCTGTGGGCCACGACGATCATCGTCGCCGGCATCGCCGGCCTGAGCATCTACGCCCAGGTCACGACGATGATCAAACAGGCCGCCGCACCGCCGTCGCCGCCGGAATCGGTGGTGCTCAGCGCCTCTGCGGCGACTCTGCCTCCGGGCGGCGCGCCGGCGGCGGGTTCTGCAACGACGGCATCGCAAGGCTCGGCAACGAGCGGCGCCGGAGCTAAGGTGTTCGCGGCAAACTGCGCGAGCTGCCACGGCGCGCAGGGCCTGGGATTACCCGGCACGTTTCCGCCGCTCGCAAACAACCCCGTCGTAACCGGCGACGCCAACAAGGTGATTGGGATCGTCCTCGGCGGCCTGCACGGATCCATCTCCGTCAACGGCCAGGCGTACAACGGGCAGATGCCAGCGTGGAAGGGTACCCTCTCGAACAAAGACGTATCCGACGTCATCACGTACATCCGCGGATCGCTCGGCAACAACCACGCCTCCGCGGTGACCGAGGCGCAGGTCGCGGGCTACAAGCCTTAGCGGCAGCGAGGGCCGTCGTAGAGTAACAGCGCGGCCTTGCGATCGACGGCCACGACGCGCCGGTCGCGTCCGTACGTCGGATCCTGCGCGGCACGAGCCGCCGGCACGACGACCCACGCGCGCGGCGCGTGGCAGATGACGGCACGCGGATCCATGCCGTCGTTCTGCGGATCGCTCCCGCCGGGCGGCGCCAGCACTCGCACGACCGGCTGCGTGTAAAAGAGCAGCGCGTTGCCGCCCGACACGCCCGAGATGGCGACGACGTCTCCCGCCCCTCGGCCGCGCTCGATCACGGCGGCCAGCCGGGGGACGGGTTTGAACGCCTCGGCGTGCGGCAGCACCGTAACGGCGAGCACGTCGGCCCCGATGGTCGCGGCGAACGCGAGCGCGTAGGGCGCCGCGCGCGCGCTCCTCGGCCGCGCGACGAGCAGCGCCGTCAGCAGCGAACCCGCGAAGATCGCGGCCGCCATCCCGAGCAGCGGCGGCACCGCGAGCGCGACCTCGCCGGCCAACCGGTTATTGCGCGTGAACAGCCAGATGGCAAACGCCAGCGCGCCGATCGTTACGGGGACGGTGACGGCGGAGATCACCGCCGAACGCGTCCACGTTCTGCGTACGACCGCCTCGAAATATAGCGCGGTGATCACGGCCAGCGCGGGAAACTCCAGCGCGACGTAGTTCGGCAGCTTCGTTCGTGCGAAGCTAAAGAACAGCAGCGGCATGACGATCCACATGACTGACAGGCGCACGAGCCGCGCGATCTGCCGATCCTGCCCGATGCCCGGGCGCAGCTGCGCGACAGCGTTGACGACGGCCATCGGCAGAAACGCGATCCACGGAAAGAACCCGAGGATGATGACGGGCACGTAATACCAGACAGGTCCGGACTGATTCTCGACGATGCCCAAGTAGCGGCCGATCGTGTACTCACCGATCAGCTTCTCGATCGGAAACAGCCGGTAGTGTAAGATCAGCGCAAGCGGCCAGGGCGCGGCGATCACTACGAACGCGAGCAGCCCCACGATCCACGCGCGCGGCGATGGCGCGTGCGTCGGCTCGCAGCGGCGGTTCCAGACAAAGTACGGGATGATGACGAGCAGCGCGACGGCCGGCGCGACGAGACCCTTGGCGAGAAAGCCTCCTCCGGCCGCGATCCAGCCGTACACGTGGTAGCGGTCGCGCCCCGTCTCGAGGCCGCGAAACCACCAAAAGATCGTCATCGCTACCGCGAGGTCGAGCAGAGCGTCCATGATCGCGAGCCGGCCGATGACGGTCTGCATGAGACACGTCGACAGGATGACGGCGGCGAACGCGCCGACGCGGGTTCCCGCTTGCCGCGCGACGGCATAGCCGGTCAGCGCTGAGAGCGCGATCGTCGCGAGCGCCGACGGAAGTCGCAGCGCAAACGCGGTCGGATGACTGAACAGCAGCGAAAACGCCGCGCCGGCCCAAAAATACAGCGGGGGCTGCACGAAGTAGGGCACGCCATTGAGATGCAGGACGATCCAGTTGTGCGAGAGCAGGATCTCGCGAGCGACTTCGCCGTACGCCGTCTCGCTGTTGTCCCACAGCGTGCCGACCCCCAATCCGGGTAAAGTCGCAAGGGCCGCGACGACAGCGCCGACGATTGCGGCGCGGGTGGGGCCTTGCGAAGCTTGCGAGCGCAGCACGGAAGGCGGTTTTTGACCGCCGGGCGCGGAACTCTTTTTGTCTTCGTATGCTGCCCATCTCTCTGCGGCCGAACGGTCGTCGCGCGGTGATCGTCGGCGGAGGTGCCGTCGCCGCGCGGAAGGCCGAATTCCTTGTCGCCGCGGGGTTTCCAATCTTCGTCGTCGCGCCGCACATCGACGAGCGTTTGCTTAGCGTGCTCGCCCAAAATGGCGGCGAGTTCGCGCAACGCCGCTATTCGCGCGGCGACCTCGACGGAGCGCAGCTCGCGATAGCGGCGACGGACGACGCAGATCTTAATGCTCGCGTTCTCGCGGACGCGCGCGCGACGCGCGTGCTCGCGTGCGACGCGACGAGCCTCGACGCAGGTGACTTCACGATGGCGGCGACGACGCGCATCGGCGACCTTACGATCAGCGTCGACTCCGGCGGCAACGCGCCGGCGTTCTCAGCTCGCGTCGTGCGCGAGCTGTCCGCGCTGCTCGGTCCGCGCTACGGCGACGCGGTGCGCACGCTCGCGCGCGTGCGCGAATACGTCAAGGAAACGTTCCCCGCGGTCGAACGTGCGCCGATCTTGCGCGCTCTGGCGGAGCGCTCCGTCGACGAGCTCGCGGCGATGCCGGCGACGACACTCGTGTGCGCGTCGCGGCGCAGCGAGCTGGCCACGATTCAGAGCCGCACGGTCGCGGCGCGCCTCGCCGAGCGCGGCATCGCGACGAGCATCCTCGGCGTCACGACGCACGGAGACCGCGACCGCGAGCGCCCGATCGACGAGCTCGGCGGCGTCAACGTCTTCGTCAAGGAACTCGAAGAGGCGCTGCGCAAGCGCCGCGCCGATTATGCAGTGCACTCATGCAAGGATCTGGCCGGCGCGCTCCCGCTGGACATGCGCATCGCCGCGATCACCCGGCGCGAGGATCCGCGTGATGCCTTCTGCAGCGAACGATTTGCCGACTTCGAATCGCTTCCGCCGGGCTCCGTCGTCGGCACGTCGAGCCCGCGCCGGCGCGCGTTGCTCGCTGCGCTGCGGCCCGATCTGCGCTACGAGAACCTGCGCGGAAACGTCGACACGCGTCTGCGCAAGCTCGCGGGCGGCGCGTACGATGCGATCGTGCTCGCGATGGCGGGGCTGAACCGCCTCGGTCTGCGCGCGGCGCACGTGGTGCCGTTCGGCATCGAGCAGCTCGTGCCGGCTGTCGGACAGGGCGCGCTCGCCGTCGAGACGCGGGCCGAGGACGATCGCCTCGCCGAGACCCTGCGCTCCGCCGTGAACGATCCCCTGAGCGAGCTCTGCGTCGAGTGCGAGCGCGCCGCGCTGCGCGAGTTGCGAGCCGGATGCAGCGCGCCGCTCGGCATCCATGCCCGTCTCGCGGGGTCGACCATGGTCGTCGAAGGCGCCTACGCGCCCGCTAGCGGCACGATCTACCGCAAGCGGCTCGAGCGCCGCGTCTCGACCCCGGAAGAGGCGCGAGCGCTCGGCATCGAACTCTGCGCGCACTTGAAACCGTCCGAGACGACTTCCGCGCTGGGAGCCCAACCTTGATCGCCCTGCGCCCGCGACGTTTGCGCCGCGGCGAGGTCGTGCGCTCCCTCGTGCGCGAGAACCGCGTTCACGTCGAACAGCTCGTACAGCCGCTCTTCGTCGTGGAGCGCGCCGGCGATGCCGGACCAATTGAGTCGATGCCCGGCATCGCGCGACTTCGCCTCGGCGAGGCCGCCGCGGAGGCTCGCGAGCTCTTCTCGCTGGGCATCAGGAGCGTGCTGCTCTTCGGCGTTCCCGCGCACAAGGATGCGATCGCGTCGGGCAGCTACGACGCCGACGGCATCGTGCAGCAGGCGATCCGCGAGATCAAGGCAAGCCTGCCCGAGATGCTCGTGATCGCGGACCTGTGCGCGTGCGAGTACACCGATCACGGACACTGCGGGGTCCTCGCGGCCGGCGGCGACGTGGACAACGACGCGACCGTCGAGCTGCTGGCGCGCGTCGCCGTGACGTACGCGCGCGCCGGCGCCGACGTCGTCGCACCGTCGGACATGATGGACGGCCGTGTGGAGGCGATCCGCTCTGCGCTCGACGCGGAGGGCGGGCGCGACGTCGCGATCATGGCGTACAGCGCGAAATACGCGTCAGCGTTCTACGGCCCGTTTCGCGAGGCGGCCGGCTCGACGCCGCGCTTCGGCGACCGGCGCGGCTACCAAATGGATCCGCCCAACGCGCGCGAGGCGCTGCGCGAGATCGCGCTGGACGTCGACGAGGGCGCCGACATCGTGATGATCAAACCCGGCCTGCCGTATCTCGACGTCGTGCGCGCAGCGCGCGACCGCTTCGACGCGCCGATCGCCGTCTACAACGTCAGCGGCGAATACGCGATGCTCCACGCCGCGATCGCAAACGGCTGGCTCGACGGCGAGCGCGCGGTCGACGAGATCCTGACCTCGTTCGTTCGCGCCGGTGCCGACATCGTCATCACGTACCACGCCAAGGAGTACGCGCAACGCCATGGATGAAAGCCGCACGGCCATCGTCATGCTGGCGGGCGGCGCGGCGCGCCGCTTCCCTGGAAAGCTCGAGCGAGAGATCGATGGCGAGCCGATGATCCTGCGTTGCTACCGCAACCTGCGCGCGACGGCGCTGCCGATCTATGTCGCAGCGAACCGGCCGTTCGCGCCGCTGATCGACGCCCAGCTCGATGCTCCGCGCCTCATCGATCGGGATCCCGGCGGCGGTCCGTTGCGCGCGTTCGCGTCGGCCTGCGGGGCGATCGATGCCGAGCGCTGCTTCGCCGTCGCGGCGGATCAGCCGAACCTCGACGCGTCGGTGCTGCGGCGGCTGCTGGCGGCGTGGCAGCCCGGCGACGACGCGGTCGTGCCGCTTCACGAGGGACTGATCGAGCCGCTCGCCGCGCTCTACGATCGCGCTGCGGTCGTGCGCGAAGATGCCGCTCTGCGCAAAGCCGGTAAGGCCGCGATGCACGACCTCGTCGCCTGCATTGCGGCGCGTCTCGTCCCGATCGAGCCAGAGTATTTCTGCAACGTTAATCGCCCGAGCGATCTCGCGGGCGCGACGGGCAAATGAAACTAGAGCGATCGATCGCGGCATTCGCCCGCGCGCGCAAGGTCATCGCGGGCGGCGTGAACTCGCCCGTGCGCGCGCTCGGCGCGGTCGGGCTCTCGCCGGTATTCATGAAGAGCGGCGCGGGCGCGATGCTGTACGACCTCGACGGTCACGAGTATCTCGACTACATGATGTCGTGGGGCGCACTGCTGCTCGGCCACGCGCATCCCGCCGTCACGCGCGCGATCGCCAACGCGGCCATGCGCGGGACCTCCTTCGGGACGCCGACCGAGCTCGAGAGCGAGCTCGCGGAGCTCATCGCGTCGATGATGCCGTCGATCGAGCGGCTCCGTTTCGTGTCGAGCGGCACGGAAGCGACGATGAGCGCCGCGCGCCTGGCGCGCGGATTCACCGGACGCTCGAAGATCGTCAAGTTCGCCGGCTGCTATCACGGGCACGCCGACGCGTTCCTCATCGCGGCCGGGTCGGGAGCCCTGACGCACGGAACGCCCGACTCTCCCGGGGTCACCCCCGCAACCGCACGCGACACGATCGTCCTGCCGTTCAACGACGCACGGGCCATCGAGCGCGCGTTCGAAACCAATCGCGACGAGATCGCGGCGGTGATCGTCGAGCCGTATCCCGCGAACATGGGACTCGTGCTTCCTGCGCCCGGTTACCTCCATCGGCTGCGCGAGTTGTGCAACGAGAACGGCGCGCTGCTGATCTTCGACGAGGTAATCACCGGCTTTCGCGTCGGTCGCGGCGGCGCGCAAGCGCGGGAAGGCGTCACGCCGGATCTGACTACGCTCGGCAAGATCATCGGTGGCGGGCTGCCGGTCGGCGCCTTCGGCGGCCGTGCGGACGTGATGGCGCAGCTCTCGCCAGACGGTCCGGTCTATCAGGCCGGAACGCTCTCCGGGAATCCGCTGGCGATGGCGGCCGGGCTCGCGACGCTCGGAATGATCGCGGCCGATGCGACGTTGTACGGTCGCTTGGAAGAGCTGACGGAGCGCCTGACCGGCGGGCTGGACGACGTAATGACCCGGCACGGGGTGGAACACCGCTGCAACTCGGCGGGTTCGATGTTTACGATGTATTTCACGAGCGAGCCCGTCACCGATTTGCAGAGCGCTCGGCAGTCGGATCGAACGCTGTACGCTAGGTATTTCGGCGCCATGCTGGACCGCGGCGTCTATTTCGCGCCCTCGCCGTTCGAGGCGAACTTCTTGTCCACCGCGCACACCACAGCCGAGATCAACCGGACTATCGCGGCGGCCGACGGATCGTTCTCACAGCTCGTGGCGGCAACGGCGCGCTGATGCCGATCACCTGCATCGGGCTCTCCCACCACACGGCGCCGGTCGAGGTGCGCGAGCGCCACGCGTTCCCCACGTCCCGAATGGCGGAGGCGCTGATCGCGCTGCGCGACTACGAGGCCGTGCAAGAGGCCGTAATGCTGCAGACGTGCGGCCGCCTCGAGATCTACGCCGAGCTGCACGACTACGAGCGCGGCGTCGCTCAGCTGAAATCATTCCTCGCAAACTTTCGCCACGGCGCCACCGGCTACGACCTCGAGTCGTATCTGTACACGCACCTCGGCCACCAGGCGGTCGAACATCTCTTCCGCGTCTGCACGGGCCTCGATTCGATGCTGATCGGCGAGGCCGAAATTCTCGGGCAGGTCAAGGACGCGTACGTCGCGGCGACGCAGGCCAAGTCGCTCGGACGCTCGCTGCATCGGCTCTTCCGCGACGCGCTGGCCGCCGGCAAGACCGCGCGCGCACAGACTCAAATCGGCGGCGCGTCGGCGTCCATCGCGACGGCCGCGGTCGTCGCGGCGCAATGCCGTCTGGGCACGCTGGAAGACAAATCGGTCCTCGTCGTGGGCGCCGGTAAGATGGGACGCACGGCAGTGAAGCGCTTGCGCCAAGAGGGCGCGGCGCGCGTCGTCGTCGCGAATCGAACGATCTCGCGCTCGCGTGACCTCGTCGCCGAGGCGGGATTCGGAGAGGCAGTCGAGATGCCGGGCCTCGTCGACGCGTTGGCGCTGGCCGACGTCGTCGTTGCGTCGACCGGCGCGTCGCACTTTGTGCTGAGCGAGCCGCGCGTGCGCGCAGCAATGGAACGGCGCCCGGACCGTCCGCTCTTCATCGTGGACATCGCGGTGCCGCGCGATGCGGATCCGGCCGTGGCGAACGTGCCCAACGTCGCGCTCGTCGACATCGACGGGCTAAAGGCGCTCGTCAACGAACGCCTCGAGCTCCGCCGCGAAGCAATTCCCGCGGTGGAAGAGATCATCGACGAGCACGTCGAGCGCTTCGAGAATTGGTATCGCTCGCGCGTCGCGGTTCCTGTCATCGCGCGGCTGACGGCCAAGGCCGAATCTATCCGCACCGCGGAGTTGGAACGGTTGCTCGCTCGCTGCCCCGACCTGGACGAGCGCGAGCGCATGCTGATCACCGGTACCACGATGACCATCGTCTCGAAGCTGCTGCACTCCGCAATTCTTCGCATCCGTGAGAAGGCCACGCTCGACAAGGAGCAGGCGCTCTCGACTGCGCGCGTCCTCGACGAACTCTTCGAGCTCGACTCGGTGAAAGACGAGTCGTCATCACGAGCGGAGTAAAGGGCAGGGTTCATCTGGTCGGCGCAGGCCCGGGCGATCCGGGCCTGCTGACGTTACGGGCCGCGGAGCTGCTGCGCGCCGCGGACGTACTGCTCTACGACGCGCTCGTCGCCGACGCGATCGTCGGCCTCGCGCCGCCGAGCTGCGAGCGCATCTTCGTCGGCAAGCGCCGCGGCGCGCACGCCATGCCGCAGGCCGACATCGAGCGGCTGATGATCGAAAAGGCGCGCGCCGGCAAGAGCGTCGTGCGCTTAAAGGGCGGCGATCCGTTCGTCTTTGGACGCGGGGGCGAGGAAGCTCAGGCGCTGCACGCCGCCGGCATCGCGTTCGACGTAGTTCCCGGGATCAGCTCGGTGGTGGCGGCGCCCGCTTACGCCGGCATACCGGTGACGCATCGCGAGCACGCTGCGTCGTTCACGGTGATTACCGGACACGAGGATCCAGCGAAGCCCGCAACCGCGCTGGACTGGGCCAAGCTCGCCGATCCGCAGCGAACGCTCGTGCTCCTGATGGCGACGGCGACGCTGAGCGAGATCGCAAACCAACTGATCGGGCACGGGCTCGATCCCGGCACGCCCGTCGCGGTGGTGCAAGACGGCACCCGCCCCAGCCAGCAGACGGTCTCCGCCACGCTGGCAACGATCGGCGCGGAGGCCGCGCGCGCAAACGTCGGCTCACCCGCGGTCGTCGTTATCGGCAGCGTCGTGAGCCTGCGCGAGGCGCTGCGTTGGTTCGATACTGGCCCGCTCTTCGGCAAGCGGGTGCTGATCACGCGCGCGGGTCATCAGTCGGATGCGTTCGCGCGGGCCCTGCTGGAGCGCGGCGCCGAGCCGATCCCGGCGCCCACGATCGCCATCCAGCCGCCCGGCGATGCGCGTCCGGCGGAAGAGGTGCTCGGCGAGCTCGCGTCCTTTGCCTGGATCGTGTTCACGTCGCGCAACGGCGTCGACGCGTTCTTCGAGCGGCTCGCAGCTCGCGGCAGCGACGCGCGCGCGATCGCCGGCGCCAACGTGGCCGCGATCGGTGAGCGCACCGCCGAGCGATTGGAGCGCCGTGGCATCCGCGCCGACTTGGTTCCCGCGATGTACGTGAGCGAGAAGCTCGCCGGCGCCATCGTCGAGCGCTCGCGCCCCGGCGACCGCATCTTGCTCTACCGCGCGAGTGAAGCGCGCGACGCGCTGCCCCGCGCACTCGAGGCGGCCGGACGGCGCGTCACGGACGTCGCCGCGTACGAGACGGTCGTCGCGAGCGATCCGGATTTCGCGGAGAAAGTGGGTCGCGCGAACGTGCTGACGTTTACGAGCGCGAGCACCGTACGCGCCTTCGTCGCGCTGCTCGGCTCGATCGAGGCGGCCGTTGAGGCAGCGCGCGACAAGTGCGTCGCGTGCATCGGACCTATCACCGCCGAGGCTGCGAGCGGCGCAGGCCTGCGCGTGGACGTCGTCGCGAGCGTTTACACGACTGTGGGGATCCTCGAAGCGCTTGAAGCGTACTTCGCGCGAACGGGATGATGCAGGTCGCGCTCGGCGCCGCGCTGGCCGCCGTGATTGCGCTGATCGCGCATCGCGCGCGGTCGCTCTCGACGAGCGGCGCCGTCGCGGCGTTCGTAGTCGGGACGATCGTGTTCGCGTCCGCGGGATGGCGCGGCGCGGCGGTGCTCTTCGCGTTTTTCATTCCGTCGGCGCTGCTTTCGCGCCGCGGCTCGGGCGGCGCGCCGCGCAGCGGTTGGCAGGTACTCGCCAACGGCGGCATCGCCGCCTGCTGCGCGTTGCTGGCGGCGCGCTATGACGGGCCGTTCGCGGCCGCGTTCGCCGGCGCGTTCGCGGCGGCGTCGGCCGACACGTGGGGAACCGAGATCGGCACGCGCGTCGCGCAGACTCCCGTTTCGATCCTCACGTTTCGTACCGTGCCGGTGGGTCGCTCCGGCGGCATCACGCTATGGGGATCGCTCGCCATGATCGGTGGCGCGCTGTGCGTCGGAGTCGCCGCCGCCGCCGTCGGTGTCGCGCCGTTGCTGGGCGTCGCGGCCGGCGGTGTCGCGGGCGCACTGCTCGATTCGATGCTCGGCGCGAGCCTCCAGGCGCTGCGGTTCTGTCCCGCATGCGCACGCGAATGCGAGACGCGGCGCCACTCATGCGGCGGCGCCACGCAGCTTCGGCGCGGCCTGAGCTGGATCGAGAACGACACGGTCAACTTCGCGGCGACGCTGTGCGGCGCGGTCCTCGCGGCATCGATCGTCAGGTAATCGGCGCTCCCCACGACGCCCAGCCCGGCGCCGCCTCGCGCGCGAACAGCTCGATGCGCGAGCGCTTGCCGCAGAGTTGCTCGATCATGGCGCGAAAAACCGCGGGCTTGCGGCTATGCTCCGCACGTTGATGCAGCACGACTTGACCCTGCGCGAGGTCGTGCAGCTTAAACGGGCGCCCCGTCGGCATCGTCGTCGCGGCGAGAACGAACTCGGTCGTCGGCTTGGTAAACGTCGGCGCGACGCCTTGCCCGTGAATGATCTCGCCGCGCCGATTCGTTTTGACCCAGACGTAGAGCACGCCGCGAAAATGCAGTCCCCAATGCTGCACGAGCTCGAGCGCGAGATGCAGCCGCGGCCCGGTCGCCCAAAGGAAAAGCGCCGCGCGCTTGGCCATAACGTCGCGCACGGGCAGCCGCGCGAGCGCCTCCTGCGACATCAGCGAGTAGTGCTTCCCCGCGGCGGCGTCCTTGATCGGACTGCCGTAATACGACCACGGCGGGTCGGCGTAAACGATCTCGAAGGGCCCCTTCGGGAGGGGCGGCACGTCGACGGGCTCGCGCGCCGGGGACCGCCGAGCCAAGCGCGCCAGATGCTCGAGATTCTTCTTTGAATACGGGCTCACGACCCCAAAGAGGGGTCACGGACCGGGGCAGTTGCACGTTGAAGCCGAAGGGAGCTTTTCGGTTATGACGGCAGCGCTCGGTGCTCGGACTCGCATGGGTCGGGCGACGCTCGCGTCGGTGGGGATACACCTGCTCGCGGCGCTCGCGATTCCGGCGTTGGTCTGGACGAGCGCGGGCAACGTGCCGGTCGAAACGATCAGCTTCACGCACATATTGCGGATCCAGATCGTGCGGCCGCGCGTGGTCCAGCCTCCTCCGCGAGCGGCCGCACCGCGGCACAACGTCACCCCCAGGCTGTCGTTTACGAAGAAAGTCCATCTCGTCGCGCGCTCGCCGAGCCGCCACGCGTCACCGCATCGTCCCATCGCGACCGACGCCCCCGCCGCCGCCCCGGCGGTCGCTTCCGTGGCGCAGGCGGGCGGGGTGAGCGCCGGCGGCGCCGCGGCGCCCAACGTCACGCCCTCACCGCTGCAGCGCACGGTCGCGAGCGAAGGCGCACGCCAAATCGGCGGCTACCTTCCGTTCGGCGCGGAACAGCCGGTGCCGGTGCTCGATCCGAACGTCCGCAAGCAGCTCGACGGATTGAACGTCCACGTCACGCTGCTCGTCAGCGTCGGCGACGACGGCCGTACGCAGAACATCGAGTTCCAACCGCCCGTCGACCCGCAGACCGAAACGAAGATTCGCTCGATGCTGGCCGACGCGAGTTGGGATCCCGCAGTATGCGGCGGCGGCGTTTCCTGCCAAGGCGTCGCAACCATCAAACTATAATCTCCCCGCTCATCCTGAGCGAAGGCGCGCAGCGATGCGGCAACACTCGGGAAAAAACTCGTTGCCTTCATTATTCGGCGGCATCCGCTCGCTAATCGGCGGGCTCTACACCTTTAAGACAGGGTTCCAGCCACGCGAAATTGCCCGTATCGTCAAGTGTGTAAACGACGTCTCCTCCGTGGTAGTACTCTACCGACGCGATCCGGGTGACCATGTCGGCGTATCGCAACTGCTCGGGAACAAGCGCGTGATGGTAGTGCCAGGTCTTCATGAACTCGCGCAACGCTTCCAAAGGCGCGATTCTCACGCGCGAGCCAAAGCGGTATTTTTCCGGACCGGGACGGCGCTGACTCATCATCGTCTTCGCAGCAGCAGAGCGCTCACGGTCAAGATCGGTCTCTGGAAGCCGGAGAACCTCATCTGCAAAGTTGCCTACAACGTCGAGGGCGGCTTGCGTCTCCGGTTGAACGCGAGGGTCCCTTCTAAGCTCGCTAACGCGGGCCGATACGTAACGAGCCGTATATTTGGCCTCGTTGTGCATTCCGGCGGCTTTGAAGCTCGCCGCAATTTCGATTTCACCGATCAGGCGCCCAAGTAAGAACTGGAGACTTCGATCCTCGGTCGATGCCGCAGATAGACGCAGATGCTCCTTCGCTTCGGTCAAGGTCATCAGACGCGCTTCCCTTTGCCTTCCCGGAGTAACGCAATCGCAACGTCGTCCTTCGACTTCGCTCGGCTACGCCTCGCTCCGCTCAGGATGACAACCCTGCGCCGGTTCGCTCGCGATGGCACGGCGAGCTACAAAATCGATTTGCCGAGGCCCGAGCAGATTAGGCCGACCGCTAGCGACGCCGTCTGATTGCGCGTGTCGAAGATCGGGTTGATCTCGACCATCTCGATCGAGCCGAGCTGTCCGCTGTCGGCGAGCATCTCCATGACGAGGTGCGCTTCGCGATAGCTGAGGCCGCCTTTGACGGGCGTGCCGGTGCCGGGAGCCTCGCTCGGATCGATGGCGTCCATGTCGAACGAGACGTGGATCGGGTGCTGGTCCGCGCCCGCGATCGCTCGCGCGTCGTCCATTACGTGCATCATGCCGCGCTTGTCCACATCGGTCATGGTGAACGTCTTCACGCCGAACTCTCGGAGGATGCGCTTCTCGTCCGCGTCGACGTCGCGTAGCCCAATCTGCACGGTGCGCTCCGGCAGGGCGAAGCCGTTTTTCAAGGCGAAATACAGCGGCATCCCGTGGACGTTGCCGGTCGTTGAGCTCGCGGGAGTGTTGATGTCGGCGTGTGCGTCCACCCAGATGAGCCCGGGCGGCGAGCCGTACGCGCGGGTGAGGCCGGTCAGCGTTCCCATCGCGATCGAGTGGTCGCCGCCGAGTACGATCGGCATTCCCCCGGCGCTCACCGCCTGCTCGACCAGCAGAGCGAGGTCGTGACACACCGACGAGATCACGGTGAAGAATTTTGCGGACGCGTCCTCCGAGTTGGCCGACTCGCGGATCGGCACGGCAAGGTCGCCGCGATCCACGATCGTCTCGATGCCGAGGCCACGCAATTTTTCGTGGAGTTTGGCATAGCGCACGGCAGAGGGGCCCATGTCAACGCCGCGCCGGCTCGCGCCCAGGTCCATGGGGACGCCAACGATGTCGACGCGCCGGACGGGAGAAAGCGTCGTACTCACGACGGCGGGGGTTTCGTTGCTCGGCGCGGCAGGACCCGCGCGCATCGGAAACCGAAAATCCAAGCCCATGTTGCCGCGTGCGACGCGCATTCCGGCGTTTGCCCTTTGCGCCGCCATCACGTGCACGACGTCCGCCCTCGCATACTTTCCGCCGCCGTTTGAGGCCTTGAGTCACGACGTTCGAATCGCAGCTCGCCACATTCCGGCCGCCATCGGGCTCGACGTTCTCGATTTGAACACCGGCTATCACACCGGCTTCAACGCCGCGAAGAGCATGCCGGCCGCGTCGACGATCAAGGTTCCAGTGATGGTCGAGGTCTTCGAGGATCTCGAGGCGGGCCAATTCGACCTCAATCGGCGCGTGACGCTGGAGCCCGGCGACCGGGACGACGGATCGGGCGACCTGGCGTACGCAGGGGTCGGCGCGACGTTCTCCGTCTCCGAGCTGCTCGCTAAGATGATCGACATCAGCGACAACACCGCGACGAACATGCTGATCCGGCTCGTCGGCCGCCGCAACATCAACCGACGCATGGCCGACCTCGGCCTCGAGCACACGCACCTGACCGGTGACGTGCGCACCGACGCGTGGTCGATCCGCCAGGCGCTGCGCACCTCTCCGGCCGACCTCGTTCACCTGCTGACGATGATGGCGCGCGGCGAGCTGGTGGACGAGTGGTCGTCCAACGAAATGATCGCGCTGCTCAAGGCCGATCAGATCAACACGCTGCTGCCGGAGCCGCTGCCCGAAGACGTCGCGATCGCCCACAAGACCGGATCGCTCTTCGACACGCTCAACGACGCGGGGATCGTCTACGCCGCCGATGCGCCCTACGTGATCGCGGTCATGACCACGGCGCTGCCGTCGCAGGGTCTTGGGCGCGCGTTCATCCGCCGCATCTCGCGGGTGGCTTACGCCGACGAGCTGCGCTTCGCGCGCTGGCGCGAGGACATGGGCATCACGCCGGCGTTCGCACCGCACGCCGCGAGTGACGGCCCTGGTACATCACCCGACGTGCCGTATTGGAACGACGCCCCGCCTAAGCGTTGACGCGGGCCGACGCGTACACGCGCGTCAGCCACGCTTCGTACCGCGGATCGCGCCCCGTCACGATTCGTTCGTAGAGATCGCGTAGGCGCGCCGTGATCGGGCCGATCGAGCCGTCTCCCACCATGCGGCGGTCGATCGACGCGACGTACGCGATGCCGGCCGCCGTCCCCGTAAAGAAGACCTCCTCGGCCGAGTAGAGCTCGCCGCGGTCGATCGAGCGCTCGACGACATCCAAGCCGAGCTCGTCCCGCGCGATCTCCTTGATCGCTCTCCACGTGACGCCCTCGAGCACGTTTTGCGACGGGTCCGGCGTGTACAGAACGTTGCGGCGCACGAGGAAGATGTTCTCCGCTGAGCCTTCGGCGACGTGCCCGTCGTGCGAGAGCAAAATCGCCTCGTCATACCCGTTGAGTACCGCCTCGCTCTTTGCGAGCGCCGAGTTGACGTACAGCCCGGTGATCTTCGCGCGCGGTGGAGCCATCGTATCGTCCGAACGCCGCCACGAGCTGACGCAGACGTGCAGGCCGTTGCTGGTATCGAGATAGCGTGTGAACGGAATCGGCACGATCGCAAATGCGTCGGGCACCCCGTGCAGCCTTACGCCGACGTCTTCTGCAGACTTGTACGCGAAGGGCCGGATGTAAATGTCGGTCTCGTACTTGTTGCGCAGGCAGAGCTCGACCGTGATCTCGACGAGCTCGTCGACGTTGCGGGGAAGCGACATCGTCAGGATCTTCGAGGACGTCGTGAGCCGCTCGTAATGATCCCGCACGAGAACGAGCAAGAGCTCGCGCTCTTCCGGCAGCCAGTACCCGCGGATTCCTTCGAAGCAGCCCGTGCCGTATTGCAGCCCGTGCGTGAGCAGTCCGACCTTGGCGTCCTCGTAGCGGCAGAATCGCCCATCGGCAAAGACGGTAACCGACGAAAGCTCCATGCGGATCGCCTCCCTTCCTGTCCGCCGGTTGTTGCCTTCGGCAGTCGGAACTCCTTTGGCCAGGGGTGGGAGCCTATCGACCGCGAGCGAATTACCGGCACATGAGCAAACCCTACGTACGATTGACGCATCCGATGGTGCGTGACGGTGAGAGCCTGCGCCGTGCAACGTGGAACGAGGCGCTCGATCGCGCCGCGTCCTGCCTGCGCGACGCGCGCGACCGCGGAGCAACGCGGACCTACGGCATGTTCAGCTGCTCGAAGGCGACCAACGAGATGAACTACGTCGCGCAAAAGTTCGCGCGCGCGGTCATGGGCAGCAACAACATCGACAGCTGCAATCGAACTTGACACGCCCCGAGCGTCGTCGGTCTGACGGCGGTCTTCGGAGCAGGCGGCGGCACAAGCTCTTACGAGGAGGTCGCGCAGTCAGACCTAATCGTCCTGTGGGGCTCGAATGCGCGTGAGACACATCCGATCTTCTTTCATCACGTGCTACGCGCGCTGCGCCGCGGCGCCAAGCTGTACGTTGTGGATCCGCGCCGCACGACGAGCGCGCGCTGGGCCGACGGCTGGCTGGGGCTCGACGTCGGATCGGACATCGCGCTCGCCAACGCGATCGGCCGCGAGATCCTTGCCGCGGGCCTCGAGAACCGCGCGTTCATCGAACGCGCGACGACGGGCTTCGAGGAGTATCGCGCTTCGGTCGAACCGTACACGCTCGAACGCACCGAAGAAATCACCGGCGTCGCGGCATCGCTCATCCGCGAGTTGGCGCACGCGTATGCGCGCGGGGAGCGCGCGGAGTTGTGCTGGACGCTCGGCATCACCGAGCATCACAACGCGGTCGACAACGTTCGCGCGCTCATCAACCTCGCACTGCTGTGCGGGCACGTCGGCCGTTACGGCTCGGGCGTCAACCCGCTGCGCGGACAGAACAACGTGCAGGGTGGCGGCGACATGGGCGCGATTCCGAACAAGTTTCCCGGCGGCCAAGACGTCGAAGACGATGCGAGCGTACGTAAGTTCGAAACGGCCTGGAACGTCACGTTACCGCATAAGGCGGGCTGGAACCTCACCGACATGTTCGCGGCCATAGAGCGTGGTGATCTCGACACGCTCTACGTCATCGGCGAGAACCCCGCGCAGTCCGAAGCCGATCAACAGCACGCGATGGCGCTGTTGCGCAGCCTGAAGCACCTGATCGTGCAAGACATCTTCTTGACGAAGACGGGCGAGCTCGCCGACGTCGTCTTTCCGGCCTCGGCGAGCTGGTGCGAGACCGAGGGCACCGTGACGAGCAGCGAGCGGCGCGTGCAGCGCTGCCGCAAGGCGCTGGATCCGCCCGGCGAAGCGCGCGACGACATCGCGATCCTGTCGGTGCTCGCTCGGCGGTTGGGTCGAGATTGGCCGGAGTACACGCCGCGTCAGGCCTGGGACGAGTGCCGCTCCCTCTCGGATTGGCACGCCGGCATGAGCTACGAGCGTCTCGATGCGCTCCACGGAATACCCTGGCCGTGCTACGACGAGGCGCACCCCGGCGAGCAGTTCCTGCACGCGCGCCTGTGGGAGGAGCCGGTGCGCGGCCCGCGCGCTCCGTTTGCGGCCGTCGAGCACGACCCGCCCGTCGAGGCACTCGACGCAGAGTACCCCGTGCGCCTCACGACCGGGCGGCGGCTCGACTCATTCAACACCGGCGTGCAGAGCAGCGGCTATCGTTCGCCGCTGCGTCGCGAGGAGACGCTCGACATCTCGCCGGATGACGCGCGGCGCTACGGGGTCGCCGACGGCGATAACGTGCGCGTCACGTCGCGACGCGGATCGATAATCGTGCCCGTGCGCATCGACCCTGGCCTGCGCGAGGGGCTCGCGTTCACGACTTTCCACTTCAACGACGCGGTCGCCACGAATCTGCTCACGATCGACGCGACCGATCCGAAATCCGGCACCGCCGAGTTCAAAGCATGCGCGGTGCGGATAGAAACGACGGCGTAGTGCCGGACCTGCACTTTACGTCGGCGACGGCCACGCCGCAGGAGCGCGCCGCGGTCGATGCCGTGCTGGAGGACGCACCCGGTGACGGAAGGCGCGACGAATGCCGCCATATGCTGCTACCCGTGCTGCACTCGATCAACGATCGCATCGGCTGGATCAGCCCCGGCGCACTGAATTACGCCGGCGAGCGGCTCGACGTCGCGCCCGCCGAGGCGTATGGCGTCGCGACGTTCTACGCGCTTTTTTCGACGACGCCGCGCGCGCCGCGGGTCGTTCACGTGTGTGACGACATCGCGTGTATGGTGGCAGGCACGCCGTCCCAGATCGACGCGAAAGACGCTGAGATCGCGCGCAGTCCGTGCCTCGGCTTGTGCGATCGGGCGCCGGCGGCGCTCCTCATCGAGGCGGGCGATTCGCCGAAAGCGCGTCAGATCGCGCCAGTCGACGCGGCACTCGCGAACGGGGTGCCCGCGCAACCACACGTCGGCGGCGCACCGTTGGGGTTGCTGCGACGCGTCGGGCGCGTCGATCCCGAAAGCCTCGACGCCTATCGTGCGAGCGGCGGGTACGCCGCGCTCGCGCGAGCGCTCGACATGGGCGCGGAGCGAGTCATCGCCGAGGTCACCGCGTCGAAGCTCTTCGGGCGCGGCGGCGCGGCCTTTCCCACCGGACGCAAGATGGAAGCGGTCGCGCGCGCTCCGGCGCGCCCGCATTACGTCATTTGCAACGCGGACGAGTCGGAGCCCGGGACGTTCAAGGATCGCGTGTTGATGGAACACGATCCGTTCGCGCTCGTCGAGGCGATCACGATCGCCGCCTACGCCGCCGGCTGCGAGCGCGGCTTCATCTACGTCCGCGGCGAGTACCCGCTGGCGGCTGCGCGCCTAGAAAACGCAATAGCGCAGGCGCGCGAGCACGGCCAGCTCGGCGACGACGTGATGGGGCGCGGCATGCGGTTCGACGTCGAGCTGCGCCGCGGGGCGGGCGCGTACATTTGCGGCGAGGAGACGGCGCTCTTTAACTCGATCGAAGGCAAGCGCGGCGAGCCGCGCAACAAGCCGCCGTTTCCCGTGGAAGCCGGGCTCTTCGGCAAACCGACGCTGATCAACAACGTCGAGACGCTCGCCAACCTGCCGTCGATCGTGCTCGACGGCGCCGCGGAATATGCGAAAATCGGAACGCCGGAGTCGACCGGCACGCGTCTCTTCTGCGTCTCCGGCGCGATCTCTCGAGCCGGAGTCTACGAGGTAGCGCACGGGACGACGCTCGGCGAGCTCGTCGAAATGGCCGGCGGCGTTCCCGCGCCGCATTGCCTGCGGGCGATCCTGCTCGGCGGCGCGGCCGGATGCATGCTCGGTCCGGACGCGCTGTCGCTGCCCCTTAGCCAAGAGGCCGCGCGTGCAGCAAGCGCGACGCTGGGCTCGGGCGTTGCGATGCTCTTCGACGAACGCGTCGACATCGCCGCGATCCTGCGGCGCATTGCGCGTTTCTTCCGCGACGAGTCGTGCGGACAGTGCGTGCCGTGCCGAGTCGGCACCGTGCGCCAGGAGGAGGCACTGGAGCGCGGAGACCTGATTCTGCTCGATGAAATTGGCCGCGTCATGCGCGACGCCTCGATCTGCGGCCTCGGCCAGACCGCCGCCAACGTGATTGCTTCCGCTCGGTCGAATCTCGAGATATGGTCGAGCTGACGATCGACGGCGCACCCGTGCGCGTGTCCGACGGAGCGACGATCCTCGACGCCTGCGGCGCTGCCGGGATCGAGACGCCTACGCTCTGCTTTCTCGAGTCGCTGACGCCGGTGAACGCCTGTCGCGTCTGCGTGGTCGAGCTCGAGGGATCGCGCGCGCTCGTGCCCGCCTGCGCGCGCCGCGCCGAGGCCGGCATGGCCATCCAGACCGATTCGCCGCGGGTACGCCACAGCCGCAAAATGGTGCTCGAGTTTCTCGCCTCGTCCGTCGACCTTTCGACCGCGCCGGATGCGCGGCGTTATTGCGAGCGCTACGGCGCCGAACCGCAACGCTACGGCACATCGCCGGCGACGGTCGCGCAACCGGTCAAGGTCGACAACGAGCTCTACGTCCGCGATTACGCGAAGTGCATTCTCTGTTACAAGTGCGTCGAGGCGTGCGGGGTCGACGCCCAGAACACGTTCGCGATCGCCGTCGCGGGGCGCGGCTTCGACGCGCGCATCTCGACGGAATATGACGTTGCGCTTCCGGACTCGGCCTGCGTATACTGCGGAAACTGCATCGGCGTCTGCCCCACCGGCGCGCTGATGTTCTCGTCGGAGCACGAGCTGCGCGCCCGCGGTCAGTGGGACGAGCCCGCACAGACCCAAACCGAGACGATCTGCTCGTACTGCGGCGTCGGATGCACGCTCACGCTGCACGTGCAGGACAACGACATCGTGAAGGTCACGTCGCCCGTCGAGAACGGCGTTACGCACGGACACCTCTGCGTCAAGGGACGCTTCGGCTACCAGTACGTCCAGAACCGACCGGAAGACGACGTGTAATCCTGAGCGGAGCCGAAGGAGATGTCATCCTGAGCGGAGTCGAAGGACGAGTCGGGCGCACCGCGGAGACCGACGTCGTAACGCTCGATCACGGAACGCGGACGGCGAGGCGGGATGACGTCGTCGCCGAAGAGCCGCTCGAGCTGCGCGTCGTCGCGCGCGGCGCGTCTCAGACGATCGCGGTGACGATGCGCACGCCCGGCAACGACTTCGAGCTGGTGGCGGGCTTCCTATTCGACGAATCCATCGTGCACTCGCGCGAAGAGATCGCGAGCGTGACGTATTGTCTCGATCCCGGGACGGATCCCGAGCAGCGCTACAACGTAGTGAGCGTCGAGCTGCGCGGCGCGCCGCGCGACCTCACGCGGTTCGAGCGGCACTTCACGATGAGCAGCGCGTGCGGAGTGTGCGGCCGAGCGCAGCTCGACGCGCTGCGCGAGCTCGGGGTGAGGCCGCTGGACGACGGCGTCCGCGTCAGCGCCGAACTGCTCTTTCGGCTACCGCAGCGCATGCGCGACGCGCAGCGCGTCTTCGCCTCGACCGGCGGCCTGCACGCCGCGGCGCTCTTCGACGAGCGCGGCGACGTCGTCGCAGTGCGCGAAGACGTTGGCCGCCACAACGCCGTCGACAAGCTGGTCGGCTGGGGGTTCCTCGACGGCCGGCTTCCGTTCGCGCGCTCGGTTATGCTCGTCAGCGGGCGCGCCGGCTATGAGATCTTGCAGAAGAGCGTGATGGCGCGCATCCCGGTCGTATGCTCGGTCTCCGCTCCGAGCAGTCTCGCGGTGCAGCTCGCGAAGGAGTTCAACGTCACGCTCGTCGGATTCTTGCGCGGCGAGCGCGCCAACGTCTACGCCGCTAGCGAACGAATTCTCTCAGAAGCCGGTTGAAGGCGGCGGGATTGTCCGCGTTGGCGACGTGGCCCGCGTCTTCGATCGCAACGAGCCGCGAACCGCGGATCCCGTCCGCGATCTGCTGCGCCAGCGCGCGCGGAGCGACCGGGTCGTGCTCGCCATACGCGACCAGCGTAGGAACGTCGATCTTCGGCAGCGCGTCGACGTAATCGCCAGTCCACGTCGCATTGGTCGCAGCCAGAAAACAGTCGACCGACTTGCAGGCATACTGCTCGACGGTTTCACGCAAGCGCCCCGGCGGCAGCCCGAGCTTCGCCGCCCGCAGTTCTCCGAACGCGCGCATGTCGTTGATCTCGCGCGCCTGCGCGCAAATTTGCTCGGCGTAACGCTCGCCGTCCGGGTAGCGCGCGAAGCTCCCGAGGATCACCATCGCGTCGAGCCGCCGCGGCGCGCGGCGCCATAACTCGAATGCGACGACGCCGCCGAGGCTGCAGCCGACCAGCGTGAAGCGCTGGGCGCCCAACGCGCCGGCGATCGCGAGCACGTCGTCGGCGTAGCCAGCGCGGGTAATCGACGACGGGTCGGGATCGGGCTTTTGCGTGCCGTTGCCGCGTAGCTCGATCGCTGCGCACAGACGATCGTTCGCGAACTCCGTTAGCTGATAGTCCCAGATGGCTGCCGTCGATCCGACGCCGTGCACGAACAGCAGAGGCGAGAGCCGGCGATCGCCGCCGGTCGGACCGGCCAACCGCGCGCCGGCGATCACGCCGCGCTTCGCTTGCGTGTGACGAACGCGCGCACGTCGTTCAACGGACGCGCGTTCAACACGTCCGCCGCGCCGAGGCCGGCGCGCCGCGCCTGTCCCACCGCAAACTCGACGGCCGCAAGATCTTTAGTGCGGTGCGCATCGCTATCGAGTGCGAACGTCACGCCGTACGATTTCGCCATCCGCGCCAGCGGAGCCGGAAGGTCGAGGCGAGCGGCCTGCCCGTCGATCTCCAGCGCCGTGCCCGTGCGCGCCGCGGCCGCGAAAACGGCGTCGTAATCGAATTCATAGCCCTTGGATGCATCAAAACGGCGGCCCGTCGGATGGCCGATGATCGTCACGTAAGGATTCTCGCACGCGCGAATGAGGCGCTGCGTCATCTGCTCGCGGGTTTGATGCGTCGCCGTGTGCGCCGAGGCGATTACGACGTCGAGCTCGGCCAGCACCTCGTCGTCTAAATCCAATGACCCATCGGGTAGAATGTCCACCTCGCTCGCGAGCAACGTGCGGATCTTATGGCGTTCACCCAATAATGCGATCTCCTCCCACTGCCGGCGAAGCTCTTCGGCGCCCATTCCGAAGCGGCGCGCGCGGCCGCGCGAGTGATCGCTGATCGCGTGATACTCGTAGCCGCGTGCCGCCGCTGCCGCTATCATCGCCTCCAGCGTGTCGTCGCCGTCGCTCCACGTCGTATGCATGTGGAAATCGCCGCGCAGGTCGGCCGTCTCGACGAGCGCCGGGATCGTGCCGGCGCGGGCCAACTCGATCTCGTCCAGCCCGTTGCGCAGCTCGGGCGGGATGTACTGCATGCCCAACGCGGCGTAGACGCCGTGCTCGTCGGTGCACGTAACAACCTCGCCGTTCTCCAGATTCAAGATGCCGTTTTCGCTCACGCGCAGGCTGCGGCGAACGGCGTACTCGCGCAGCTTGATATTGTGTTCGCGCGAGCCGGTGAAGTGCTGCAGAAGATTCCCGTACAGGTGGTCGGGAAGCACTCGCAGATCGATCTGCAGGCCGCCCGGGAGCCAAATGCTCGCCTTGGTCGGCCCCTCCGCGAGCACCGCCTCCGCGCGAGGCCATGCGGCGAAGTGCGCGACGACGTCGGCGGCGTGCTGCGACGTGCAGACGACGTCGACGTCGCCGACGGTGACCTCTTGCCGGCGCAGGCTGCCGGCGAACGCGAGGCGCGCGAGCGGCGGACCCTGCTCGAGATGTGCCACGACTTCGTGCGCAATCGCCAGTGCCTGCGGCAGCGGCGTGCGCCGCTGCCGCCCCTTGTACGCGAGTATGCCGCGCTTCCAGTTTTCGATCGTCTTGCTTCCAAGACGCGGCACGCCGGCCAGCGTGCCGGATCCGATCGCGCTCTCGAGGTCCGCGAGCGACGCGATGCCGTAATCCGTGAAGAGCATCGCGGCCGTCTTCGTCCCGATACCGGTCACGCCGAGCACCTCCATGAGCGAGGGCGGAAAGCGCTGGTAGAGCACGTCCAGCTGCTCCGCCCTTCCCGAGGCCAAGAGCTGCTCGATCGCCGCGCCGATCGATTTCCCGACGCCCGGGAGCTTGAGGTGCTCGCCCGATACGACGAGGTCGCCCAGCGGCGGCGCGTTTTCGACCGATGCGGCTGCCTTTTCGTACGCCATGTATTTGTAAAAGGACTCACCCGCCATCTCCATCAGCGTGCGGATTTCGAGCAGCTTCCGGGCGATTTCGGCATTGGAAAGCACTCGGGGGAGTTGGGCAAGTGCGCCGAACGATACTGCTACGATGCCGCTCTTGCGCATGCGGAAGGCTTCGTTCCGCCTCGGCAGTTGGTCGGTCGCTCCCGTGACGCTCGACGTGTTCCCCGGCGAGCTCGCCGCGCGGACGTTCGCGTCGCCGCGTGAAGCGGCCGTCGTCGCGCTGATGGCCGCCGGAATCGCGAAGCCGTCGAGCGGGTCCGTCCTGATCGGGGACTACGACCCCCGCCTGCAGTCGGTTGCGTGCAAGCGCATCGCCGGATTCGTTCCGCACGAGCCGGTCTCTCTGGAGGAGGGCGACTTCGGAGCCTACGTCGCTTACCGCGCTGCGTTGTGGAACGTAGACGCGCGCCTCGCGTTCGCGCGTGCGGCGGAGCTGCGCGCGGCTCTCGGCGACATGCACGAGGCCTTCGCGTTTCCGCTCATAGGGGCGCTGGTGGCGAGCCCCGAGCTGATCGTGCTGGACCGCCCCGTGCTTGCGTACGCGGAACGCATCTTGCGCGTTGTCGTGGGACGCGCCGTGTTCTCGACGCACACGAGCATCGGGGCCGCGCGCGCGTTCCGGCGCGGCGAAGTGCTGCGGACGACGCGAGCGTGACGTTACGCGCGCTGACCGCGCTCGTCGCGGCGCGGTTGTACGAGCAGCGGCGCATCGTCCTATATGCCTGCGCCGCGGCGTTCGTCGTCGGGTTGCTGCAGCCGCGCGAAGCGGCCGGCCCGGTCATGTTCTGCTCGTTCTTGGGGATCCTGATGGCGCTCGCGCAGAGCCCGGGGCGATACCCGCACTTGGACCGCTGCGAGGAGAGCGCACCGCTCTTCGGCCGCGAGCTCGCGCGGGCGAAGGCGCTCGTTCCGTGCATCGCAGCCACGCTGGCGACGATGGCCTACGCCGCGGCGGCGTTCGTGGGCGGGGCGCCGAATGCGCCGCACACCTTCGCGATCGCGCTCATCGCGGTGATCGCTACGACGCTTATCGCGCTTTCTGCGACGCTACGCGTGGGGAGTTCCCGCGCGCTGTACGTGCTGCTCGCCGCGCTCGCCGGCGCGGTCGCATACGCGCTGGCGGTCGCAGCGCAGTCGCTGCTTGCGGAGCTAGGGTTCTGCGCGGTCGCATCGTTCTTGGCGCTTCGCCAATATGGCGAAGCGCTCGCGCGCTACGACCCGGTCTAGGAACCCTGAATTCTTACGGTACCGGCTGCACCGGCACGGCGGTCGCGAGCTTCTCCAGCATCGCGCGATTGAACTGCGCGAGATCCTCGCCCCCGCGCGTCGAGACCCAGTTGGAGTCCGTCACGGTCGGCTGGTCGCGGTAGAGGCCGCCGGCGTTACGGATATCGTCGGCGATCGAGTTCACGCCGGTGATCTGACGCCCGCGCGCGAGCTGCGCGGAGATAAGCACCTGGGCGCCGTGGCCGATTGAGAACATCGGCTTTTTGATCGTGTCGAATTCGCGCAGGAAACGATGGACCTCGCGATCCATGCGGATCCGGTCGGGGGACGTTCCTCCCGGGATCAGCACCGCGTCGAAATCCTCGGCCGTGCAGTCTGCGACGAGCTCTTCCGCCCGTGCGTTCTGGCCGTCGTCGAGACCGCGCTTGCCGCGGATGCGCTGGCGCGCGCGCTCGTCGACTCCGACGATCGTGACGACCGCGCCCGCCTCCTCCAGGGCGCGGCGAGGCTCGACGAGATCGACCTCCTCGAACCCGTCGCCGATCAGCGCGGCGACGCGCTTTCCTTCTACTGCCTGCATACCGGCCCGGTGATTCGCGCCGCCCCCTTGCGCTCCTACCCGTAGAGTCCGCGGGTCAGGCCGCCGTCGACCGAGATCGTTTGGCCCGTGATGTAGCTCGCGGGCTGGCCGCACAGAAAGACCGCCAGCGGCGCGAACTCCTCGGGTGTAGCGACGCGACCGATCGGCACTTCACTTCCCGCCGCGCGCAGTTTCGACGCGTCGTTGCCGTAGAGCCCGCGCAGCCGCGCCGTATCGATGCGACCGGTGGCGATGCAGTTGACGGTGACGCCGTCGCGCGCGACCTCGACCGCGAGCGTCCGCAGCGCGGCGACGAGCGCGGTACGAAACGCGTTCGACAGCACGAGCGCATCGATCGGCTGCTTCACCGAGGTCGACGTCAGCGCGACGACGCGTCCCCAGCCCCTGCTCCGCATGCCCGGAACGAGCGCGCCCGTGAGCTGGAGCATGCTACGCAACAGCAGCCGATACGCGGAGTCCCAGTCGTTGAAATCGACGTCGCTGAATCGCCCCGACTTCGGTCCGCCGCCGTTGAGCACGAGGATGTCGGCGTCGCCGACAAAGCCGCGCGCGGCGTCGAGCATCGACGCGATCGAGTCCGGATCCTTGAGATCGAGCGAGAAGCCGCGAGCGCGTTCCGCGCCGAGCCGTTTCGCGTGTTGTGCGACGGCGTCGAGGCGCTCGGCGTCGCGGGCGCCGAGCGCCAGCGACACGCCCTCGCCCGCCAGTGCAAGCGCGACCGCCTCACCCAGCCCGGCGCTCGCTCCCGTGACGACGGCTGCCTTGCCGCGCAAGCCCAGGTCCATGCGAGCGCTCATTGTGCGGCCGCGCGCGCTCACCTTGCGCCGGCCGTGCGCCTTTGGTATCCTAGGCCGGTCGCCTGGACGGTCGCGAGCAGTCTGTCCCGAGCGAGACCATCCTGTACAAGGAGCCCATCAACGTGCCGCTCACGAAAGAACAGAAGTCCGGAATCAGCGCAAAGTACGGCCGCGCATCGAACGATACCGGTTCGGCCGAGGTGCAGATCGCGATGCTAACGGCGTCGATCAATCAGCTGACCGAGCATCTCAAGATCCACAAGAAGGATCATCACAGCCGCCGCGGCCTGCTGCTGCAGGTCGGGCAACGCCGCCGGCTGCTCAACTACCTGCACGACAAGAACCTCGAACGCTATCGCAGCCTGATCGGCGAACTCGGCCTGCGCCGCTAAACCGTCTTGCGGCGGTGGGCGCGGCGAACAGCCTGCTCGATCGCCCCGACGCCCATGCCGTAGTGCTCGATGAGCTCCGCGGGGTCGCCGGATTGCCCGAAACGGTCGTTCACGCCAACGAACTCGATCGGCGTCGGGTGGTGCTGCGCTAGGATCTCCGCGACGCGTGACCCCATCCCGGCGTGCATCTGATGCTCCTCGACCGTCACGATCGCGCCGCACGCGCGCGCAGCGTCCAAGATGGCGGGCTCGTCCATGGGCTTGACCGTGTGATTGTTAACGACACGGCATTCGATGCCGTCTTCACGCGCGAGCTTGTCGGCGGCGATGAGCGCGTTGTAGACGAGGATGCCGCAGGCTACGATGGCGACGTCGCGTCCCTCGCGGAACGTCTGCGCCTTGCCGATCTCGAATGGCGTCTGCTCCGTCGTGATCACCGGCGACTTCTCGCGTCCGAAGCGCAGGTACGTCGGCCCCCACGCCTCCGAGAGCGCGAGCGCCGCCTTCTTCGTTTGCACCGAGTCGCACGGCACGACCACGAGCATGTGCGGGATGACGCGCATGATCGCGATGTCTTCGATCGCCTGATGCGTCGCGCCGTCGGGACCGACGGAGACGCCGGCGTGCGCGCCGGCGATCTTTACGTTGGTCTCGTTGAGCGCCATGATCGTGCGCACTTGCTCCCACGAGCGGCCGGGGTTGAACATGGCGTAGCTGGCGATCCACGGAATCTTGCCGACCGCGGCCAGCCCGCCGGCCATCGCGACGAGCATCTGCTCCGAGACGCCGATCTCGATGTATTGCTCCGGATGTGCCTTGCGGAAGCCTTCGAAGCGCGTCGATTCCGAAAGGTCGGCACAGATGCCCAGAACGTTGCGGTTGCGCGAGCCTGCCTCGATGAGGCCCTCGCCGAACCCGTTGCGCGTCGGCACTTGCTTGATGTCGCCGGCGCGATAGTCGACGAGGTGCATCGAAAAGGCCGCGGCGTCTAAGGTGCGCATGCCAGAATGCTTTCCCGCTCGGCGGCGAGCTCGCGCAGCGCTTCGTCGGCTTGTTGCGCGTTCGGCGGCTTCCCGTGCCACGTGTAGTCGCCTTCCATGAAGGATACGCCCTTACCGGGGACGGTGCGCGCGACGATCACCTGCGGCCGGCCCACGCATTGCGTCGCGCGCCGCGCGGTCTCGATGAACGCTGCAATGTCGTTGCCGTCGCACTCGAGCACTTCCCAGTTGAAGGCGCGATATTTGTCGATCAGCGGTTCCAGCGGCATGACATCTTCCGTGCTGCCGTCGATCTGAATGAAATTGCGATCGACGATCGCCGTGAGATTGTCGAGCTTGAACTTTGCTCCGGTCAACACGGCTTCCCAATGCAGCCCGCATTGATGTTCGGCGTCGGAGGTGACCACCCACACGCGGAAGCCCTTGCCGTCCATCCTGGCGCCCAGCGCCATGCCGACGCCCTGCGCGAGGCCTTCGCCCAGCGGGCCGGACGTCGTCTCGACCGCGGGAAGACTGACGCGCTCGGGGTGCCCTTGAAGCCGGGAGCCAAACTTGCGCAGCGTGAGCAGTTCGTCGACTGGGAAGTATCCGAAGTTAGCCATCGCCGAGTAGCGAACGGGCGCGATGTGACCGCACGACAGCAACAGCCGATCGCGGTCGGGCCAGTCGGGGCGGGCCGGATCGTGGCGCATCAAGTAGCCGTAAAGCGCCGTGAACACGTCCGACATGTCCAACGGTCCGGCGGAGTGACCCGAGCCGGCGGCCAGCAGCGAACGAATGATGCCCTGCCGCACGTCGTTCGCCTTTAGTCGCAGCTCCTTAAGGGTCTCCGGGGTGAGCGTTTGCATGGAAGCCGATATTACCGCCGGATTGCTCGGGAACCTCGGAGCCTGCGGAGCCATGCGACGTTTGTAGCCGCGCGGGCGCGGGCAGCAGGTCGCGCCGCAAATTCTCCCGAAGCTCGAGCGCCTCAAATAAGAATAATAGAATTAAAAAATTAGGAGTTAATGTGCCCGAATCCGTAAGTTTAACGGTCGGCGGGCGCACGATGGTCATCGAAACCGGCGAACTCGCGAAGCAAGCAAACGGCTCCGCTGTGGTTCGTTATGGCGATCAAAACGTCGTGCTGTGCGCCGTCACCGCATCCGAAAAGCCTCGCGAAGGCATCGACTTTTTCCCGCTGACCTGCGATTTCGAAGAGAAGATGTACGCCGCAGGCAAGATCCCCGGCGGTTACATCAAGCGCGAAGGCCGGCCTTCCGAGCACGCGGTGATCAGCTCGCGTCAAATCGATCGCCCGATTCGTCCGCTCTTTCCCGACGGGTTTCGCAACGACGTTCAGATCGTCGCGACGACGCTCTCGGTCGATCCCGAGCTCGACGCCGACGTGCTGGGCGTCTGCGCCGCCGGCGCCGCGCTCGCGCTGAGCGACATTCCTTTCGATCAGACCGTTGCGGCAGTACGCGTCGGCCGCGACGAGAGCGGACAATACCTCTGCAACCCGACGCTGCCGCAGTACGCAACCGGCGGCATGGACATCGTGATCGCGGGAACGGCCGACGCCGTGATGATGGTCGAGGGCGGCGGGAGCGAAATTGATGAGCAGGATTTTCTCGGCGCCGTCGAATTCGCGCACGCCGAGATCCGGAAGATCATCGCGGCGATTGACGAGTTGGCGAAAAAGGCCGGCAAGCCGAAGCGCGAGTATCCCGTTTTGAAGGTTGATAGCGATCTCGAGCGCTGGGTGCGCAAGAACTTCGCCAAAGACGTCGCCAAGGCGATGCGCGTCGTTGACAAACAAAAGCGCGAGGAGGCCTTCGCGGAGCTGAGCGTCGACACGGCGCTGGCGCGCTGCGGAAAGAAGGACGACGCCGTCAAGGTGCTGCTCGAGTCTCCCAGCACGGCCAAGGAGTTCTACAAGGTCATCAAGGCCATGGAGGAAGACGAGCTTCGCACGATGGTCGTGGATGAGAAGATCCGTCCCGACGGCCGCAAGCCGGACGAGGTTCGCCCGATCTGGTGCAAGGTGCACTTCGTACCGCGCGTGCACGGCTCGGGCATCTTCACCCGCGGTCAGACGCAGGTCTTCACTGCGGCGACCCTGGGTTCGACCAGCGACGCGCAGCGGCTCGACGGAATCGTCGCGCTGGAAAACAAGCGCTACATGCACTTCTATAATTTTCCGCCGTACTCGGTCGGCGAGACGCGGCCCATGCGCGGTCCCGGGCGGCGCGAGATCGGCCACGGCCACCTCGCGGAGCGCGCCCTAGAGCCCGTGCTGCCTCCGAAGGACGAGTTTCCGTACACGCTGCGCCTGATCAGCGAGGTGCTCGAATCCAACGGCTCATCCTCGATGGCTTCGGTGTGTGGTTCGACGCTGGCGCTCATGGACGCCGGCGTGCCGATTCGCGAGCACGTCGCCGGCGTCGCGATGGGGCTCATCCTCAAGGGCGACAAGTATGCGATCCTGACCGACATTCAGGGGCTGGAGGACGCGCTCGGAGAGATGGACTTCAAAGTCGCCGGCACCCGCAAGGGCATCACGGCGATCCAGATGGACATCAAGGTCCAGGGCGTCACGATCGAGATCATGCGCGAGGCGATGGAGCAGGCGCGCAAGTCGCGTTACGCCATCATCGACAAGCTCGCGGAGACCATCGCGAAGCCGCGCGCGGAGCTGTCGCAGTACGCGCCGCGGATGATCGTGATAAAGATCGACCCCGCCAAGATCAAGGATGTCATCGGCCCCGGTGGCAAGGTCATCAACAAGATCATCGCCGACACCGGCGTCGAGAAGATCGACATCGAGGACGACGGGAGCGTGTTCATCACCTCGCTGGACGGCGCGTCGGGCGACAAGGCCAAGCAGATCGTAGAAAACCTCACGAAAGAGGTCCTCGTCGGCGAGACCTATCTCGGCACCGTCACGCGGATCATCACGATCGGCGCCTTCGTGCAGATCCTTCCCGGCAAGGAGGGGCTGGTGCACATCAGCCAGCTGGCGCCGACGCGCGTCGACAAGGTTGAAGACGTGGTCAAAGTCGGCGACGAGGTCATGGTCAAGGTCATGGAGATCGACGGTCAGGGACGCATCAACCTGTCGCGCAAGGCGCTGCTCGGCGGCGTCTCGGCCAACGGCGATTACGCGTCCCGCGGACCGCGCCCGTCGCGCGAGCCGCGTGACGCGAGCGCCGCTGCTGCACCCGGAGCACCGCCCACGCGGCGACGCCGCCGCCCGCTCGGCCGCCACGACGACTAGCGCGGCAACTTAAAAACGTATTCCGGCGTCGACGAAGGTTCGATGCAGCCAATCCTCGGCGCCGGCATACCAGCGCATCCGGCCCGCGATCGGCCCGGAGATGGAGCCGTCCGTGTGGTAGAACGGCGCACCTTCGAGCAGATCGCGCCGATAGATCACGTCGGCGCGCACGCCCGCGCCGGTATCGTACGTCAGCCATAGCGCGTTGACCGTCGGCGCCGTGCCGCCGTACGGCAGGCCGCCGCCGTAGAGCGGCACGTTGTCGGTAACGTGCATCGTCCACGCACGTAGCGACAGCGTCGGCGCGATCTGCCAGGTTGCCGCAAATCCCGTCGAAGTGACCGTTCCGCTCCACGTGCCGTTCACGCTCTCCGAGGCCTGCTCGAACGAGACTCGCACGCGAGAGTCGTCCGTGTAGTTCACCGCCTCCGCGAAGAGCGTGTTGCGCAGGGCCTGCACCGGCATCGGCAGGGATCCGGAATATTGGTACTGCTCGACGAAGGTCGGCAGCGTGAACGAGCCGCTGCCCTGCAGCGTGAGGCTCAGCTTTCCGTTCGCGAACAGCTGGGCATCCATCGACGGCAGGACGAACGCGGTCTTGGCCGGCTGCGACACGCCGGTCGTTCCGCCCGAGTAGTTCACCCAGAACGCGCCGACGCCGGCGACGACGTTATAGTCGTTGCCGCTCGCGTCGAAGCCGGCGTCGACGCGCGTCTGTGCGAGCATCGCCCCGACGCGCGGCAGCGCCCCCGGCAGCGCCTGCGCGTCGTAGAGCCCGGCCGACGTACGCGTCGCGACATCCGCAAACCCCGCGACCGGTCCCGTCGTGTGAATTCCCGCGGAGAAGCCGGAATCCGACCAGACCGCGGAGATCGGATATTCGTCCTCGGCCATCGCGTAGTCGCCGCGGTCCGCGATCGCGGAGACTTGCAAGTTCAAGGCGCGCGGAACGGTGAATGTCGCGTTGCCAAACGAAAAGCTACCCGCGAACGACGCGGCCGGATTCTGATAGTTGTGCCCCTGCTCGGTGCCGAGCGTGACTCCGAACGACTGGTCCGCCGGAAGGGGCAGGTTCGCAAAGAGATCGGTGCGTTGACGCGATTCTTCGTTGTTGGTGAACGAACCGGCGACGATTCCCGCTGCGTCCGACCCCACTTGCAAGCGCGCGATCGCGTCGCTTCCGAGCGAGGCGACTTGGGCGCTTGAGCCGGCTTCGAACGGCGTGACCGCGACGACGCCTCCGCCGGCCTGATCTCCGTATTGAAACGCCCCCGTCGCGTTGGTGAAGTAGGCGCTCCGCTCGTAGTTCGCGGGCACGAACGCGTACGGCGAAAGCCCGTTGGAGACGTCGTAGTTCGGTACGCCATCGTCGAGTGACAGCGAACCGCTGGGCGAGAGGCCGCGATCGCTCAGGCTGGACCCGGGATAGGGCGTACTGCTCTGCGCGAGCAGCTCGAATGGGTGCAGCGCGAGGGCGGATTCGACGTGCGAATAAGGCAAATTCTCTAGGTCGGCGCTCGACGGCGCGTCGGCTAGGAGCGCCTGGTAGCGGCGAACGATGACGACGACCGGCTGTGACGCACTCGGCGTCACACGCGCCGGTTCGCAGAAGCGGCAGGTTACGAGCAGTTGACCGACGGCTTGGCCGTGGAGCGCGAATGTGCCGGCGGCGTCGGTCGCGGCCTGGACCGGGTGCCCATCGGAGGCACGACCGCTGACGAGCGCTCCCTCGACCGGTGCTCCCCGCTGATCCCGCACGGATCCCACCATGAGTGGGGTCTGGCCCCACGCCGGCGCCGCCACGAGCGTCACCATCAGCAGCGCCGCGGCGCGATCCAGCGTGCGATTCACGGATTCTTTAGACTTTCGGCTATGATAGAGGCAGTGTCAAGAACCCTGGTCCCCCGCGTGTTCGCGGTCGCCCTCCTCGCTGGCATCTTATTTTGCGGGCGCTTCGCCTTGGCAGGCGCCGCGTCGCTCCAAGAGATGCTCGATGGGGCGCTCGTGCCCTCGTCTGCCCCAGCGCTGCTCGGCCCGATCACGTCGGCCGGGCGGATCGGTTGGGAATGCAAGCCCGAACGTGCGGCGGCGGCCAAGGATGCGCAGCACTCCGAGCTTCCCGCCAACCCCAGCACTCCGTGAGCGATGCGGGTTCTGCTTCTCGCCGCCCTTCTTGTAGAGCTCATGGCGACCTCGGGACCGGCGCAGACCTATGCGCCCTCGACGCCGCTACCGCGAACGACATCGGTTCCTGCGCTGCGCGCGTTTGCCAACGCGCGTGAGGTCGAAGAGCGCTTCAGGATCGGCCTCGACGCCGAGACGCGCGGCGACTGGAAAGGCGCGGTCGCCGAGTTCGATCGTATCGTCGTACTAAACCCGCCCGAGCCGAAGGGCTCGACGGCGCAGTACGATCTGGCCCTCGCGTATGCAAACCTGCAGCGTAACGACGACGCCGCGCGCGCGCTGCGCGCCGCGATCGCGCGCGATCCGGAGTTCCTGGCCGCTATGGCGAATTTGATCGCCGTGGACTTGGCTCGCGGCGACCTGCCGGAGGCTCGCCGCATCGCAGATCGTTACGTGACGCTGGCTCCCGACTCCGCGCGGGCGCTCTATTCGCGCGGAATCGTCGCGCTGCAGGCCGGCGACGCGACAACGGCGCGCGAGGATTTCGGCAAGCTGCTGCACGCCAATCCGTCATATGCGGTAGCGCACTACGATCTCGCGCTCGCTGAAGAGAGGCTCGGACGCTTCGACGCGGCGCAGCGCGAGCTGAACACCGCGCTGGCGCTCGCGCCCGCCTACGCACGCGCGCGTTTCGCGCTCGGCGTCGTGCTGCTGCGCCAAGGCGAACACGCCGCGGCCCGCAGCGCGTTCGCCCGCGCGACGGCCGATGCGGCGGGCGATCCCGCACTGAAGAACATCGCCGCCGCCATGCGCGATTCGATCAAAGTCCCCTAAAAAACGGTCTAGGGTCCGATGCGCCTTTAGACTTTCTTCACACACTCCCCGTAGCATCGCGACATCAAACCACTCTCTTGGAGGCTTTCTATGTCTGGGAAATACGCAACGCTCTCCGTCGTGCTCGCAGCCGCCGTCCTGGCGGCATGCGGGGGCCGCTACGGCAGCGGCGTCGCTTCAAACGACTCGTCGTTTACCTTACCCGGTATGCCCGACCTCCGGATGACGGCAACCAATCCGGACGGATCTCCGGCGCGCGTGGATCCGGACGCTACCGGAACGGTCATGGAGGAACTGCCGTCGGAAGGGCTCGGATCGATCAAGGATCCGTTCTGGAAGGCGACGCTCGGCGGATACTCGCAGACGCCGGGGGGATTCTCGCAGGCCCTGGGATTCGCGCCGGGCACGAAACTCACGATCAAGAACATCTCGCCCATCAACGATCACACGCTCAACGTCGTCAAGAAGATCTTAGGGCCTCCGGCGAAGTTCCCGCCGAGTCCGAGCCTCGGGATGACCCCGTCCGGCGGCAAGCTCCAAAAGGGCTACCGCAGCGGCG
This sequence comes from Candidatus Binatia bacterium, assembly GCA_035544215.1. Taxonomy (GTDB): domain Bacteria; phylum Vulcanimicrobiota; class Vulcanimicrobiia; order Vulcanimicrobiales; family Vulcanimicrobiaceae; genus Cybelea. Next base: position 1,307,366 of record DATKHY010000007.1, read on the forward strand.
TCATCAAGTGGGGCACGTCGGTCAACGTCACGCTGGGCAGGGCCGGCATTTATCTGTTCGGCTGCGCCTTCCATTATCATCAGGGCATGCAGGACGTCTTCGTCGTCCACACGGGCGCGACGCCCGGGCCGCAGGCCACGAAGCCGCCGGCATAATGAAGCTGAGAACCGTCGCCGCGGCGCTCGTCGTGCCGATCGCCTGCGTCATCGCCGCGTGCACCAACGGCGGCGGTTTGGGAAGCATCGGGGGCGGCGGCGGCAGCCCGTCGCCGTTCCCCTCGGGCGGGATCGGAGTCGGCATACCGACCGGAAAGATCGGCGTCGAAAACGATCCCACCTGGGGAACCATCAGCGGGTACACGCAGAATCAGACGTCGCAGATCATGGCATTTCCGCCGGGCTCGAAGATTACGGTGAAAAACCTGTCCACGACGACGCCCCACACACTCAACGTCGTCGCCGTGGCCAGCGGACCGCCGGCAAACTTTCCGCCCAGCCCGAGCCTAACGTTTTCCCCGCGCGGCAACGGAGTGCTCGGCCCTAACTACGCGAGCGGGGCGCTCAACCCGCAAAGCACGGTAACGCTGACGCTCTCGAAGCCCGGCATCTACCTGATCGGGTGCGCGTTCCACTACATCGAGTTCCAGATGCGCGACGTGATCCAGGTGATCGCCGGCGCGACCCCCGGGCCCACCGCGTCGCCGGGCCCCGGCGGTTACGACTCCGTCGCTGTGCGCCCGCGCGCCGCGAAAGCCGCACCGGCGGTGCAGCAGCCGCGTCTGGTCGACCAGCAGCGCCGGGCGTTTACACTCTCGTCGCTGCGCGGACGGCCGCTCGCGGTGACGTTCATCGCCGCGCACTGTATGGACGCGTGTCCGCTGATCAACGCGCAGTTCTCCTCGGCCGCGAAGGAGGTCGCGCACGAGCACCTGCGGGCGCGTCTCCTCACGATCACGCTCGACCCGGAACACGATTCTCCGGCGACGATGCGCGAGCTCGCCAAGCGCTTCGACGCCGATTCGCGCTACTGGCTCCTCGCGGGCGGATCGACGCCGGACGTACACCGCATCATGCGGACGTTCGGCGTCATCTCGGTCGAGGGACAGCGCGGGTACCACGACCGCCACACGACGTTCGTCTATCTCTTCGACTCGAACGGCAAGCTCGTCCAGACGATGCTCGCTTCGACGGCGCTCACCGACGCGCTCGTCGAAGCGTTTCGCGACCGCAACGTGATTGCGCGGCGATGATCCGGCGAGCCTTAGCGACCGTCGCGCTGGGCGCGGTTGCGGCGTGCACCGGCGGAGGCATGCCCGCGTCCTCCGGCAGCAGCGGCGGCGTCACGGTCGACGTCAATTTGACGTTGAATGCACCGATGAACACGCCGTACGGTCAGAGCGGCGGCTACGGGCCGCCGGTCATGACGGTCGCGGTCGGCTCGCGGATTCGCTTCATGAACACCGACAGCTTCACGCATACGGCCACGCTCATTCCCAACGCGACGCAGTTCTCGAAGGGATCGCCGTTCGGGCTCTCGGCGCTGATGCAGCACGGCACGACGCTCTCGGGCGGATTCAGTAGCGGCGCGCTTCAGCCGGGTTCGTCTTCTCAAACGATTACGGCCGACCGGGCCGGCACGTATCTATTCGGATGTTTTTTCCACTACGTAGCTCCAATGAGGGCAGCAATCGTTGCGAAATAAATTACGACTCACATGGGCGCTAGCGCTCGCATTCTTGACGTCGTGCACGAACGGCGGCACTCCGGTGTCGGCGGGCGGCAGCGGCGGCATCACGATCACCGTAAACCTGACGCTCAACCAGCCACAGCCTACGCCCTACGGCTTGAGCGCCGGCTACGCGCCGCCCGTCACGACGGTCGCGGTCGGCTCGCAGATCCGATTCACGAACACGGACAGCTTCACCCACACGGCCACGCTGATCCCCAACGTGACGAAATTTCCCAATGGATCGCCGTTCACCGCGAAGGCACTGCAGCAGAGCGGAAACAATCTCTCGGGCGGTTTCACCAGCGGCGCACTGAACGCCGGGACGGCGTCGCAGACGATCACCGCGGATCGGGCCGGGACGTATTTCTTCGGCTGTTTCTTCCACTACGGTGCGGGCATGAGAGGAGTGATCGTTGCGCAGTAAGCTCTACGTCGCCGCGCTTGCCGCGCTCTTCGTGCTCCTCCAGGCCAAACCGGCGTCCGCAATCCCGATCTTCGCGCAGCGCTATCACCTGCGTTGCGGACAATGCCACAGCGTGCTCCCCGAGCTGAACGCGTTCGGCAACTACTTCCGATCGCACGGCTATCGCCTGCCGCTGCCCGAGCACGGCACCACCATTTTCGCGATTCGCTACCAGATGGAATACGACGAGCATCCCGCGGCGGGCGCCCGCGAATTCCAGGGAGGCGGAATCGTGCTCGGAAGCGGCAACATCGGACCGATCACGCTGTTCTTGCACTACAATCTCGGCGCGGCCGGCGGGCCGTCCGCAACCTTCCTGATGTTCGCGGCGGGATACGACGCCCACACGCAGACCCTGATCCGCGGCGGCCTCTTCGAACTGCCGCTTGCGCAGTCGCCCGGGCAGCGCCTCGACGACCTCCAGCAGTACGGCTACTACGGCGCGCACGTGGGGCTGAACAACCTGCCGCTGTCGTCGCCGCGTTGGGGAATCATGGGCGAGCGAACGTTCGGGAATTTGAAGGTCGACCTCACCGCGGCGTTCGGTTCCTATCAGGGTTCGGCATACGGCGGAAAGCCGATCGCCACGGGCGAGACGACGTGGAACACGCAACCCGAGCTCGGCGTCTGGCTGCGACAGACGCTCGTCCAAAACCAGCACACCGAGGCCGACATCGGGGGCACCGCTCTGGGGGGTTCGCTCGCCGTGTTGCCGTCGGGTCGCCTACCCTTCGCCGATCTCTACGAGCGTTACGGGCTGCTAGGCCACGTCAGTTACGGTGATCTCGATCTGCAGGCCGAACAGTGGTACGGGGTCGATCACGACGCGGACGGATTCTTGACGGATCAACACTCGTCGGGCGGGTACGTGCGCCTCAAGTACTACCCGATCCCGCACGCGTACCTCGGCATCCGCTACGACGCTTACGCCAACCCGTTCATCAATCGCGACGTGACGTACTACGGGGCCGTTCAGATCGCGCCGTTCCGCGTGCTGATGCAAGAGGTGCAACAACCCGGACAGCATCCATTCCTGAGCGGCGCGCTGACGGTCGCGTTCCCGGGACCGCTGAAGTACTAGGAGACATTGAATGCGAGTGCTCGTCGTCGAGGATCACGCCGCCGTGGCAGAGTCGATACGGAGGATGCTCGAGGCGCGCAAGTTTGCCACCAACGTCGTGGGCGACGGCGAGGCCGGACTCGATCACCTGCTGCGCCGCTGTTACGACGCCGCGGTGGTCGATGTCGGCCTCCCGGGGATGGACGGCTTCGCGCTGGCGCGCGCGGCGCGGGCCGAAGGCGTGCAGACGCCGATCCTCATGCTGACGGCGCGCGACGCCGTAGAGGATCGCGTCGCCGGTCTCAACTGCGGCGCAGACGACTATCTCGTCAAGCCCTTCGTCGAAGAGGAGCTCATCGCGCGAATCGGCGCGATCCTCCGGCGCGCCGAGCGCCCGTCGCTGGGCGTCGTCCAGGCCGGCGGCCTGCGCGTCGACCTCACGGCGCGAACCGTTACGTACGACGGGAAGCCGGTCGCCCTGGGTGCGACCGAGTTTCGCCTGCTGGAGTTTCTGGCGCGCAACGCGGGCATCGCGCTCTCGCGCGCTCAGATCGTGGAGCGCATCTGGGACTACGATTTCGACGGCTCGAGCAACATCGTCGACGTCTACGTCAGCCAGCTTCGCCGCAAGCTGAAGGGACTGGGCGCGCATGGCGTGATAGAAACCGTGTGGGGGATCGGATACCGCCTACAAGGCTGACCGTCCGCGCGGCGGCGCTCTACCTGGCCGTCTTCGTTTGCGTACTGTTCGCGCTCAGCGCGGGCGCCTACGCGTTCATGCTTCGGGAGTACGCGTCGATGCTCGCTCCCGCGCTCGGTACGCCCGAGGGCAGCGGTGCGCTGGCGACCGCGATGCGCGGCGTCGTCCTCACGATCGCGGCGGTGGACGCCCCGCTCGTTGTGATCGTCGCCGTCGCGTCGTACGTCCTCGCGCGCGCGACCATCGCGCCGCTCGAGGCGGCGCGTCAACGTGAGCGTCTCTTCGCCGCCGACGCGGCACACGAGCTTCGCTCGCCGTTGACGGCCATCGCCGCCATCGCTCAGGCCGCGCGCGCAGACGCGTCGCCGGCGAGCCGCGACGCGTTCGAGGCGATCGCGCGTGGCGCGATCGACGCGTCCGACGTCGTCAGCGATTTGCTCACGCTCGCGCGCGATCCCGGGCGGCGCGCGCTGCATTGCGAGCCGGTCGACCTCGCCGCGATCGTCACGCGTTCCACGCGCGACACGCAGCCGGTCGCGGACATACGCGGCATCACGCTGGAGGTTGCGCCGGCGAGCGCGATCGTCGACGGCGACGAACGGCGGTTGCGCGAGCTGACGCGCAACCTGCTCGAGAACGCGATTCGTCACGCGCGCACCAGCGTGTGCGTCGCGTCGCGACAAAACGGCCGCTATAGCGAAATCATCGTCGACGACGACGGCGAAGGCGTTCCGTCTGCCGAACGCGAGCGCATCTTCGAACGATTCTACCGGCGTGCCGACGACGGCTCGGGGACGGGCCTCGGACTCGCGATCGTGCGCTGGATCGCGCGCGCGCACGAGGGCGCCGTAACGGTGGGCGAAGCGCCCAGCGGCGGGGCGCGCTTCGTCGCCGCCATACCGGCGCGCGTGGAGTAGTCGGAGGCCCGAGCGCGTAAATCACCGCGCCATGCCCTTTGACTCCTTGGGCGCCTTCGTCGACGCGCTTCGTAAAGCCGGCGAGCTGCACGTCGTCATGGCGAGGGTCGACCCGCACCTCGAGGTTAGCGAGATCACGGACCGGGTCGTGAAGGCCGGCGGCCCGGCGCTGCTCTTCTCCAACGTCAAGGGGTCGTCTTTCCCGGTGCTCACCAATCAATTCGGAACGCACCGGCGCATGGCGATGGCGCTGGATGCGCCGGATCTCGACGCAGCCGGGCAGCGGATCCGCGAGCTCATCGCCGTGACGCCGCCGTCGGGATCGCTGCTCGGAAAGGTATCGGGAATGCTGCGTTTCGCGCCGCTCGCCAACGCGATTCCGAAGGTCGTGCGCAGCGGCGGCGTTCAACAGGTCGTCGCTACGGAGCCGGACCTGACGAAGCTCCCGGTCCTCACGACGTGGCCGCTCGACGCGGGTCCGTTCATCACGTTGCCGCTGGTCATCACGAGAGATCCGCGCACCAACCGCAATAATGTCGGAATGTACCGCATGCAAGTTTTCGGACCACGCGAGACCGCGATGCATTGGCAGCGCCACAAGCAGGGGCGCGAGCACGCGGACGCTTGGGGCGCCAAGGTTCCGGCGGCCGTCGCAATCGGCACGGATCCGGCGCTGACGTATGCCGCTACCGCGCCGCTGCCGCCGTTGCTCGACGAGTTCGCGTTTGCGGGCCTGCTGCGCGGTAAGCCGGTGGAGCTGGTACGCGCGAAGACCGTCGATCTCATGGTGCCGGCGGAGGCCGAGTTCGTGCTCGAAGGATACGTGGACAACGACGACGTTCGCGTCGAAGGGCCGTTCGGCGACCACACCGGCGTCTACAGCATGGCGGATCGCTACCCAACGTTTCACATCGGCTGCATCACGCACCGGCGCGATCCCATCTATCCCGCGACCGTCGTCGGCAAGCCGCCGATGGAAGACGCGTGGCTGGGGAAGGCGACGGAGCGCATCTTCCTGCCACTGCTGCAGGCGATGCTGCCCGAGGTCGTCGACATGAACCTTCCAGTCGAGGGCGGATTTCACAACCTCGCGATCGTGTCGATCCGCAAGTCGTACCCCGGCCAGGCCAAGAAAGTCATGAACGCGCTGTGGGGCCTCGGCCACATGATGATGCTGACGCGCGTCTTGATCGTCGTGGACTCCGACGTCGACGTTCAGAACGCGCGCGAGGCCGCGTGGTTCGTTCTCAACAATTTGGCGCCCGAACGCGACATCGTCATGATGCCGGGACCCGTCGACGACCTCGACCACGGCTCGTACAGCGTCGCGTACGGCGTCAAGATCGGCATCGACGCCACTCGCAAGGACGCGTCCGAAGGATATACGCGCCAGTGGCCTCCCGACATGATCATGGACGAAGCGACGCGCGAGCTCGTGAACGGGCGCTGGCGCGAGTACGGCTTGGACAAGATCGAGCGCGCGCTGGTGCCGGACGCGTGGTCGGGCCAGGGACCGCGACGAGGACCGTGAGGCTCTTCGCGATCTTCCTGCGCGAGATCCGCATCGAGCACACGCTGTTCGCGCTGCCCTTCGCCTACGTCGGCGCCGTACTGGCGGCGCGCGGGATTCCGTCGCTCGCCGCGCTCGGATGGATCACGCTCGCGGTCCTAGGCGCGCGCACCGCGGCGATGTCGGCAAACCGCTTCCTCGACCGCGAGATCGACGCACGCAATCCGCGCACCGCGCGCCGCGCCGTCGCGAGCGGCGCGCTCGCTCCGGCGACGATGCTCTGGGCGGCGGCCGCCGGCATCGCGGTGCTCCTCTGGGCGGCACTGGAGCTCAACCCGCTGTGCGTCGAGCTGCTCCCGATCGCAGTCGTGCTGTTGCTGGTGTATCCGCTCTGCAAGCGGTTCACGTGGGCCGGCCATTTCGTGCTGGGCGCGGTGGACGGGCTCGCGCCGCTGGGGGCGTACATTGGCATCGCGGGCAGGATCACGCTGCCGGCGATACTGTTATTCGCCGCGGTCACGATATGGGTGGCGGGCTTCGACATCATCTATGCTCTCATGGACCTCGGCGTCGACCGGCAGCAGGGAATCCGCTCGCTGCCGGTGCGTTTCGGTGAGCGCAGCGGACGCAGTCTGCCGATCCTGCTGCACCTCGGGATGCTGCTGCTGCTGGCCGGCGCCGGCATGCTCGCCGGTGCCGGAAGGACGTACTATCTCGGCGTGATCTCAGTCGCCGGGCTTATCCTTTATGAGGAGTACCTCTTTCGCAGCGGCGCCAACCTTTTCGTCATCAACGAGCGGGTCTTCATCTCGAACATGATGTTTTCGGTTCTCTTTCTGCTCACGACCGTCGGCGGCTTCGTATGAAACGCGCGCGGTTCATCGCGGCCGCCGCGGCCGCGGCCGCCGGCGCCGGCGTCGGTGCGCGCGGCGGCGCTCAGGTCATCCCGGGTCAACCCATCCAGCCGCAGCAGCAGTTCCTGCCGCAGCTGACGATCGCCGTGAACGTGACCCTGACGGGCTCGCTGCAGAAGTACGGTCAGGAGGTCGTCAAAGGCGTGCAGTCGGCAGTTGACGAGCAGAATCGCTTCAACGCGCCCGTAGCGCACGTCTGGGGCATGCGGCCGCTCGACGATCGCAACGATCCCGGGGTCGCGGCCTCCAACGTGAACGTCGCCGGCGCCGACTTCTCGGTCATCGGCGCGGTCGGGAACCTCACCACGGCCATGACGCTTGCGGCGCTCTCGCGTTACGCGAATCAGGGGCTCGCGGTAATCGTGCCGACCGTAACCGCCGACGCCGTGACGAAGCGCGGCTTTCACAACGTGTATCGCCTCCCCGCCAAAGACAGCTCGGCGGGACGCCTCTTCGCGAGCAACGCGCTCGAAGGCAAGCGCGGCGTCGTCGCGATCGCCGTGGCCTTCGACGGCGACTACGGATACGACGTCGCGCGCGGGTTCGTCGATCAGGCCAAGTCCGACGGGCACCCGGCAGATATACTCCTCTTCCCGCTCGACAAGACCGATCCGGCGGCGGCGGCGCGCACCGTGCTCGACCGCTCGCCCGGCTTCGTCTTCCTCGCCGGCAAGACCGCCGAGCTCGGGCCGGTCGCGGAGGCTCTGCGCCTCGCCCGCTACACCGGCGACTTCGGCGCGAGCGACGGCTTCTTCAATCTAGATACCATAACGAACTACGCGACGACTTTGGCGGGCGCATACGTCGCCTCGCCCATGCCGCCGCTAGACAAGGTCCCGAGCGCGATCCAGCTGGTCAGCGACTTTCAACGCGAGGTCAGCCAGATCACCGCGTTCTCGGCGTTCGGCTACGCCGCCGCACAGGTCATCATCGCCGCCGTGCAGCGCGCGAACGCCACCAGTAAGTTCGGTCTGCTGCATTCGCTCCAATCCGGCGGCACGTTCACGACGCTCGTCGGACAGTTCGCCTTCAACATCAGCGGCGATCCGCTGATTCCGAACATCTACTTCTACACGATCACCAAAGACGGCTTCAAGTACGCACGCCCGGCAATCCGCACCGGGTTCGTTCTGTAGTTTTTAGGGGCGGCTAGCGAACGTATTCGTCTTCTCGGACGACGCGGAGCTTGTGCGGTGGGCGAATTTTCTCTTTGGTCTGCTCTTCGTTGTCTTCGAGCGCTAACACAAAGCGCAGTCGCAGGGAGCCCAACGAGAGCGTGAAGTTCGTTCCAATGATTTCCACGATTACGCCTCCAAGCGCTGCCACTTCCAGATGGCCAGCGCGCCGTATACCACGAAAAGCAGTAGTTCAATCGAAAGACGCCGCACGAAGTCGCCGCCTTGGTACGTAAGAGCGTCGTGCGAGTCGGGCGTCGCCCACTGCACGTACGAGAACGGAATGATGTGAGCCAGGACCCACGCCACGTCGTGGATGAAGAGCGCCACAACGTTGGCCGGATGGATGATGGACAGGATTCCGATGAGGATGACGACCGGCCAAGCGAAGCCCAGCACGGCGCCGTACGAGCGGTGAAGCCAGGTCGTGGCGGCACACAGCATCGCGTACCAGGCCAGCGGAAAGGCGATCCCCATCGCGATCGCGTGCGTGTTGATCCCGCTGAAATCGACGCGGGCCGACTCGAAGAGAAGCTGGCAGAGATAGAACGCCACGACCGTGATGAACGAGGCGGCGATGATGCCGACGACGTCCGCTCCGATGGTGCCTAGCGCGAATCGTACCCTCGAGATCGGCTTGGTCAGCGCGATCTCCAGATGGCCGTCGGCCTCGCGGGCGAAGGGCGCCGCCAGTATCGTCGCGACGATCACCGCCACGATGTCGGCCAGCAGCATGTAATAAATCATCGGCACCGCGCCGTTGGTGTCGATGACGGTCGTGGTCATCGACCCGTGGCGCGATTCGATGACTTGGATGCTCCCGACGTTGACGTGGTCGGTATTGTTGTGCGTGGCGCTCGTCGGCTCGGTGATGACGATGTGTCGGCCGGCGTATCCGTGATCGTCGACGACGATGCGCGTGCGCTGGGAGGGATTGTCGAGGATCAGGCGCTTCGTTCCGTCGAGCAGTGTCACACGGGTCTCGTGAGTCCCGCGCTCCATCGCTGCGTGCGCGACCCAGGCCTCCGGCGACATGTACCGCGAGAAGGAGACGCGCAGGACCACCGCGAGCACGACCAGGATCACCAAGATGATCGCAACGAGCTTGAGCAAATTGCGGACTCGCAGCCATTCGACATAGTTCATGACGAGGTTTCCTTTGCGACGACGTCCGTGGTGGCCGTCGCCGGCGAGACGGCGTAGAGGAAGATGTCTTCGAGATTGAGATCGAGCACGCGGACGCCCATCGCGCCGGCGTTAGCAAGCCGGTCGGCAATCTCGTCCGCTCCGCCGGTTACGAGGAGGCGGACGATCCGCTCGGTGCGGTCGGCGCGCGCGACCCGCGCATCGTTGGCGATCCCGTCGAGCGTGAAGCTGACGTCGGGGAAGACGCCCTCTACGATCTTGCGGTCGGCCTTGAGATCGTCGACGAGCCCCTCGAGGATGAGGCGTCCGCGGTCCATGACCGCGATGTGCTCGGCGGCGCGCTCGACCTGACCGATCTGATGCGATGAAAAGATCACCGAGTTGCCCTTGGCCGCTTCGTTGATCATGAGGCTCAAGACGTGCCGCTGGTTGACCGGATCGAGGCCGCCGGTCGGCTCGTCGAGCACCAGGATCTCGGCGTTTCGCGCGAACGCGAGCGCGACCATCACCGCTGTGCGCATTCCCTTAGAGAGGACGCGCACGCGCCGGCGCCGTTCGATGTTGAACGTTGCAAGCAACTCGAACGCGCGGGCGGGATCGAACGTCCGAAAGGCGCGTCGCGTCATCTCGACGTGTTCCTCGACCGTCATCCAATCGTACAGAACGCTGCGCTCGGGTATGTAGGCGATGCGCTCGAACGTCTCCGGCGCGAGCGGCTTTCCGTCGTACAGAATTTCACCGCTCGTCGGACGCGCCAGCCCCAGCATGCACTTGAACGTCGTGGTCTTGCCGGCGCCGTTGGGGCCGAGCAGACCAAAGACGCTGGCGCCGGGAATCTCGAGCGAGAATCCGTCGATCGCCGGGATCCTGCCGTAAAACTTTCGCAGATTCGAAATCGTAATCGTGCTCATGTCTTCACTTCTCAAACGTTGGGAACCAGCGCCGCAGGGCCGCATCGAAGAGCTCGCGCACTTGGTCACGCGCCAACCCCACAGACTTCGCCTCGCGCAACGCGACGTCGAGCGCATCGCGGCCGATCTCAGCGGCCACTTTGGGCGAATCGGTCACGCCGTTGGAGCGAACGAACGATCCCCTTCCGGGGGAAGTCTCGATCACTTGCTCGCGCTCCAACTCGCGGTATGCCCGCGCGACGGTGTTGGGGTTGACGGTGAGGTCGATCGCCAGCTGCTTGACCGTGGGAAGCTGCTCGCCCGCCTGCAAGATCCCGAGGGCGACGGATCTTTTTATTTGCTCAATGATCTGCAGGTAGATCGGCACGCCGCTGCGTGGATCGACCGTGAGAACGGCCGGCATCGTCCCGGTCCTAAAACTTGGGTCCCCAGCCAGGGAACAGCCCCGCCGGCCTGCGGTCGGGGAGCCGAACCGGCGTGCGGGTCTCGCGAGCCATCTCGGCTTCGAGAGAGAAAGTCGTATGCGTCATCCTGAGTCCTTCCTTGAAGTCTAGTACCATCGAACTGTCGTACTAGTACACTAGTACAATAGCTCAACAGTACGACCCTGTCAAGGCCGGGGTGGAGAATTTTTTCGCTATGCGGGCTTCGGGACGGCGGCCACCCCGACGGCGCGCCGCAACGGAGCGAAGCGCGGGTCGTTGGCCATCTCCGCAGCGACGTACTCGCTGTGCGCGCGGCGGAGCAAGTCCAAGGCCGCCCCGCGCCGGCCGACCGCCGCGAACGCCAGCGCCAGATCCTCGGGTGCTACCTCGTGCGGGTGGCTCTGGGCATATGCAAGCTCGGCGCGGGCCTCGGCGAGGCGGTTTGTCCGGGCGTAGACCGGCGCGAGCAGCGCCGCGGCCTGGCCGCGGCACTCAACGCAGACCTCGGCCAGCCGGGCAAACGCCGCCGCGGCGCGCGAGTCGTTCCCGAGCGCCTCGTAGGCGAGTCCCAACGTCTGGTAGGCGTCGCCGCGCTGCGGCGAAAGGTCGAGCGTCTCGCGCGCGTACGCCACGGCGTCGACATACCGACGCTCGAGGTACGCGGCGGTTCCGAGCCAGGAGGTCGAGGCTACGGACAGCGGGTCGAGTTGTGCTGCCGTGTTGAGCTCGCCGTAGGCGTCCGACACGCGCCCCTTCTCGAGCAGCGCAACCCCGTACCACAAGTGTGCGGGGCCGCTTCGCGGATCGAGCGCGATCGCGCGCCGCAGATCCTTGAAGGCTTCGACCAGGTTTGGCATGCTGCCGGTCTTCTTTTCGGTTGCGAGCATGCCGAGCACCGCGTACGCCTCGCCGCTATCGGGGGCCAGCACGAGCGCCTTATGCGCGTAGGCTCGCGCCCGTGCCACGTAGACCTTGGCCGGAGCCTCGCCGTAGCCGTAATCCGCCATCATGGCATCGGCCGACGCCAATCCCGCGTAGCCGCGCGCGTCGTGCGGGTCGGTGTCGATGACGCGTGAGAAGTAATCGACGCTCTTCGCAATGCCGTCGCGCGTGCGCAGATTCCAATAGTAGCGCCCGATCTCGTACAGGCGCGTTCCTTCGGCGGAGAGCCCCGAACGCGCGCCTACTCCTCGCGGAATCGCGATCGCCAGCGTCAGCGCGGCTGCGAGAGCGAGACCCGAAGCGCCGACCACCGCCCAGCGGCGATAACTCCGCCGCGCAGGCGCGGGCGGCGCAGGCGGCGCGTGAGCCGGCTGCGGCCGGGGCGCGTCGTGGCGACGCTGCACGGGAGCGATAAAGCGATAGCCGCGCCGCGGGATCGTCTCAATCGCTTCGACGTTCCAGCGCGACCGGAGCGTCTTGCGCAAGACGTAAATGTTCTGCGCGAGGTTTGCCTCGTCGACGTAACCTTCGGGCCAGATGCGAGTCAGCAGCGCGCTTTTCGCGAAGAGCTCGCCGGGATGCTCGACGAGTGCCAAAAGCGTCTCTACTACCTTCGGCCCGATCGGAATCGGCTCGCCGCGGTCGAGCAAAAGTAGACGCTCGGCATCGAGCTCAAAGGGTCCGAAAAGGTAGAGGCTCATTGTGGCGCTCCTGCAGTGAACGTTGATGCCCTTCTGATGTATATACGCGTGCCGCGCGCGAAAGTTTTCGCGGGGGAAGGCTCGCTTGCTTTAGCGCGGTGCGACGCTCCTACGGAACGAAGACACGCAGCGCCCTGTGAAGGATCTCGAAACCCGCCGGCGTCTTCCCGGCCGGCTCCCCGTCGGCAACGATGTGTCGTGGCCGCTTCGTCGCGACGCTGAAGGCTGTAGAGCGAAACGTCCGCACGTTTTCCGCCGCTCGCGGTCTCCCGGACAGCAGCGCCCCGGCGAGCGCGAGGAAGCTCCCAGCGTCCTCGACGTCCACCGAGTACAGGTCTAGCCAGCCGTCGTCGACGGCAGCGTCCGCGACCGTGATGAAACCTCCGAAATGATTGCTGTTGGCGACGGTGAGCTGAACGGTCCGCAGGCGCACCGTCGCGCCGTCGTAGGAAACCGACGCATGAAACGGCCGCAGAAACCTGACGGCCGTGAGCGCGCCGGCCAGTATCGCGAGCAGTCCGAAGCGCTGCTTGTCGCGCGCCCTCTGCAGCCGCGTGAGGCGGCTGGAAACGCCGATGCTCGCCTCGCTCGCGTAGAACGCGCCGTTGACGCTGGCGACGTCGATCGCGCGCGTGCGGCCCGCCGCGATCGTTGCACATGCGTCCGCGACGTCGAACGGAATCGCGAGCGTGCGCGCCAGATCGTTGAACGTCCCCAGCGGCACGAGCCCGATCGGCAGGCCAAAAGCCAGCGCCGTACCGATCGCTCGCGCGAACGAGCCGTCGCCGCCCGCGACGACGATCGCGTCGAGACCTTGCGGGCTCGATACGCGCTCGGCCGTGTCGATGCCGCGCAGCGCGAGCTCCCGCCGTACGTCGCCACCCAGCGCGCGCCCGCGCCGCGAATGCGGGTTGACGACGAGGAGGACGCGCACGGCGCGGCTAGCGCTGACGCCTTAGCAGGAGCCGGAGGCAGATGAACGCGGAGCGCACCGCTACGAGCGCGAGCAACACCGTGCCGACGATCATCACCAGGTAGCCGAAGTCGATGCCCGCCTGCGTCATCGAGTCGACGTAGCCCACGGCCTTCGCCGAGATCGTCAGGTTTTCGTAGACGCCGTGAAAGATCCACCACACGATGGCCGCGCCCGGCGCGGCAACCGCGACGATCGTCAGATGCCGCCTCAGCTCATCGCGGTCCGTCATCGACGGCAGCTTCGCCATAATCCCGTGACGAAACCCCTCCGCCATGTCCGCGAGCGCGCGGCCCCCTCGGCCGCATAACCCGATCCCGGAGTCGCCGTATGAAGTCCTCGCCCTCTTCACGGTGGCGATGATCGGCTCGTCGCTCTGGATCATGACCACCGGGGCGCTTATGCCGTTCTTTACCACTGCGCTGCATATCGGGCAGACGCAGCTCGGGCTGATCCTTTCGATCCAACTCATCGGCTCGGTCGCGATGTCCTCGGTCGCGGGGCTTTTGACCGACCGCTTCGGCGACAAGGCCGTCGTGTTCTGGAGCGGGGCGATCATGGGGCTCTCGCTGATCGGGGCATCGCTCGTCCAGAATTACACGTGGCTGATCTGCTGGCTGCTCATGTACGGTGTCGGCTACGCGGCGGTCACGCCCGCGGGAAGCCACGCCATCATCTTCTTTTTCCGCAAGGCCGATCGCGGTCTCGCGATGGGGATTCGGCAGTGCGGCGTGCCGATCGCCGGCACGTTGGGCTGCATCTTGCTAACTACGGTCGCCCTGCATTTCGAGTACCGTGGCGCGCTCGCGGTCGCCGGATTTCTCACGGTCGTCACGTGCTCGATCGCCTCGCTGCTCTATCGCGAGCCGCGTGAGCTCCAAGGCGAGCGCGTCGCGGTGCGCGCGATGCTCGCGGATATGCTGACGATCGCGCGCGAGCCCCGCCTGATCTTCCTCACGCTCACCTCGATGGTCCTGATGTGCGCGCAATTCGCGCTGATGGGATTTTTTACGCTGACGCTCGTGCATCGGGCCGGATATCCGCTTGCGGTCGCGGTGGCGCTGTTCGCGCTCGCGCAGGTCGGAGCAATCTTCGGGAGGCTGTCGTGGGGATGGATGAGCGATCGTTTCTTCGGCGCGAGCCGCGCGCTGCCGCTCGCGCTTGTCTGCGTGCTCGTCGCCATCGTCGCGCTCGGCGTTGCGTCGGTCACCGCGACGACGCCGGTGTGGGTCGCCGGAGCGGCGGCCATGGCACTGGGATTTACGGCGGAGGGATGGCTCGGCCTCAGCGTCGTCGGCTTCGCCGAAATCGGCGGCGAGGAGCGCAGCGGCAGCGCGCTCGGCGTCGGCTTGACGTGGACGCTCTTTGCCGGCTTCGTAACCCCGGTCATCTTCGGCGCTCTCGTGCAGTCGCTAGGCTATCCCATGACGTGGCGCGCTCTCGCTGCATTCGAGCTGGTCGGCGTCGTCCCGGCGCTGCTCGCGAGCCGTACGGTGAGCCGCGCGCTCGCCGCGCAATCCTCGCCGTAACTAAATCCGACCGAACGTTCGGGCTCCAAAGATCAGGAGCCACAACGTTATCGCGATCTCGCCGGTGAGCAACGGCGAGGTAAGCGCGTCGATGGTGGCGCCGTACTGCGGCGTCAGAAAGCCGCCGAGGCAGATCACGACGTACGCGAACCCGTCGACCACGAGCCAGATCCCGAGGATTCGCGGAAGAAAGCGCGACTTGAAAACGAGGATCCCGAACGGAAACAGCCAGAGGCCCGCAAACAAAAGGCTCGCGAGAAACCCGTAATGGTGCAGCCTCAAGAACACCATCGCCAGAGCGTCGCGCTGCGCTTCCGAGAACACCGTTAAATACGGAGCGCCCTTTACGAGGAGCAGCGCCGCTGCGTAATTCACGACGTTGACGAAGTAGAGCGGCACCTGCAGATACGCCCCCAGAATCACCATCAAAGCAGCCTGGACCGCGTCGACGTCGCGCAACAGCCGATAGAGAGCAAGGACGACGAAGAGCCAAAGGGTGCCGCCCACGATGTCGCCGGCCATCGCTAGGCGCAGAAAGAGTTCGTGAGTGAGGATGCCGTGCGCCGTTGCGGAGGCGTCCCCGGGCGTGATGAGCCTGTCGGGCAGGTACATCAAGGTGAACAGTCCGATTACGATCGCGAGCGCGTAGAGAAGGCCCGCGACCCTCGCGTCTCGGTTGCGCACGTTTCGGCTACGCTAAAAGCCGTCCGCTTGTTTCACTGCCCAGAAAGGGACTCGAACCCCCACGATGTTGCCACCACTGGTACCTGAAACCAGCGCGTCTACCAATTCCGCCATCTGGGCGCGGAGCAGAGCACGATTCGGGGCGGTCGGCAGCGCCCCTTCGCGCTGCCGGAAACCCCGCTGCGCCGCGCGTGGTTTGGAGTGACCGAAATGGTTCTCCCTTTAGTCCAGGCTGACAGCACGGCCGAGCTCGATCCGTACTCGAGCGCCGTCACCGCGGCGGCGGAGCGCGTGAGTCCGGCCGTCGTTAGTATCGAGACGCGCACCCGTCGGCGGGGTGGAAACGGCAGCGGCTTCGTCTTCACACCCGACGGCTTCGTCGTTACCAACAGCCACGTCGTCCACGACGCGCAGCGTATCGGCGTGGCGCTGCTCGACGGCCGCGAGCTTCCCGCCACACTCGTCGGCGACGATCCGCACTCCGATCTGGCCGTCTTGCGCGTCAACGCTCCCGATCTGGCCTACGCGACGTTGGGCAACTCGAGCGCGCTGCGTCCAGGCCAGCTCGTCGTCGCCGTGGGCAATCCTTACGGCCTCGCCTACACCGTGACGGCGGGGGTCGTCAGTGCGCTGGGACGCTCGCTGCGCTCGCAGTCGGGACGGCTCATGGACAACATCATCCAGACCGACGCGGCGCTCAATCCCGGTAACTCCGGCGGCCCGCTGGTCAACGCGAGCGGCGAGGTCATCGGCGTCAACACCGCGGTCTTGCCGGGTCGGGGGCTGTGCTTCGCGATCGCGATCGACACGGCCAAACACGTCGCGAGCCTGTTGATGCGCGACGGCAAGGTCCGGCGCGGCTACCTCGGCATCGCCGGGCAGGACATCGTGCTCGACGCCGCCGCCGCGCGGCGCCTGCAGTTGGACGATCGCCGCGCGATCATGGTCGCCTCCATCGAGCCCGGGAGTCCGGCCGATACGGCCGGAGTGAAGGCGGGCGACGTGCTGCTCGCATTCGAGGGCGACCGACTCCCGGGAGTGGATGCCCTCCACAAGATCCTGACCAGCGTCGACCTCAGCCGGCCGTACAAGCTGGACCTTGCGCGTAAGAGCCAGCGCCTCTCGCGCATCGTCCTGCCGGTAGAGTCGCGCGACTGAGTGTCGAATCACCCTCGCCCATGATCCGCAGGCTGCTGCCGATTCTCGGCATCACGTTCATAGATATCGTCGGCTTCAGCATGCTGATCCCAATGCTGCCGTACTTCGTGACGCATTTCGGGGCGTCGGCGTTCGTCGTGGGTCTGCTGATGGCGACGTTCTCGTTCTGCCAGTTCGTGTCGGCGCCGCTGTGGGGCAACGTCTCGGATCGGATCGGCCGCAAGATGGTGCTGATCGTCAGCCAGATCGGCGCGACCATCGGGTGGGCCATGCTGGGCCTCGCGCCGGGAATCGCGTCCGCGCTCGCGGTCGCGCCCATCGGCGTCGTCTTCGCCGCGCGCGTACTCGAGGGAGTCTCCGGCGGGAACATCAGCATCACGCAGGCGTACGTCGCGGATCTCGTCACGCCGCACGAACGCGCGCGCGCGTTCGGCTTGATCGGCGCGATGTTCGGGGCCGGCATGGTCTTCGGCCCGTTCGGCGGCGGCCTGCTCTACGCGCGCTTTGGCTTCGCGGCGCCGTTCTTGGTCGCGGCCGCGCTGCAGTTCGTCACCCTCGTGCTCACGATCACGATGCTGCCCGAGTCGCGCACCCGCGACAAGAGTGAGGAGCGGGTCGGCATGAGCGCGTTCGTAAGCAGCTTCCGCAAGCCGCGGCTCGCGCGCCTCCTGGTGCAGAAGCTCGCCATCGCGCTCGCACTGTACGGTTGGTTCGCGGTGTTCGCGCTGTACCTCGCGCACCAGCTCGCCTTCACGCTCGCACAGACCGACTATCTCTTCTCGATCTTCGCCGTTTTCAACGTCATCATGAACGCCTTCGTCGTCGGGCGCGTCTCGGCGCGCCTTGGCGACCGCGCGATGTCCAACGTCGGGCTCGTCTCGCTCGTAGCCGGCTTCGCACTGGTTCCGTTCGTACACAACCTTACAGCGCTCGCAGTCAACATGCTGCTCTTCGCGGTCGGGTTCGCGCTGACGAACACGGGCATCACCGCGCTGATCAGCAACGCTGCCTCGGATCGCGAACAAGGGACGGTCCTCGGAGCGAGTTCGTCCCTCGACTCGCTCTCGGGAATTCTCGCGCCGCCGGTCTCCACCGGCCTGCTGAGCGCGTACGGCTCGCGCTACGCCGGAATGGAGTCGTTCACGCTCGCCGCGATCGCGTTAGGCCTCGGCCTACGCAACGCGCGCGGCGAACGGCAATACGCGCCGGGCGACGGAGAGGCCGCGCTGAACGTTGCCCGCGACGCCGAAACGGTGAAGGTCGTCCAGGGATAGCGATCCTCTAGGCCGCGGTCGTCTTGCGGCGGCGCGTCGACGCCGACTTCTCTGCACCGCGACGCTTCTTGCTCTCCTCGAGGCTCTGTGCCAACACGTCCATGAGGTTGACGACCTTGGCTCGCGCCGGCGCTTTCTTCGGCTTGGGCAGTTCCTTGCCGGCGGCGCGCGCCTCGATCATCGTCATCACCTGGTCGTAGTAGTTGTTCTTGAACTTCTCCGGCTCGAACTCGTCGACGCTCATCGTGTCGATGAGCATGCGCGCCATCTTCATCTCTTGCTCGGGAAGCTTCTCCCGGCCGGGCAGCTCCAGCGTGCCGGCCTCGACGATCTCGTTCGCCCAGTGCATCAGCTCGAGCACCAGCGCGTCTTCACTCGGCTTGACGGCTGCGAGGTACTCCTTCGTGCGAATGACGACGCGCGCGATCGCGACGCGGTTGGTCGTGGCCAACGCCTCGCGAAGCAGCGCATACGCATGGCGTCCCTGCTTGGTCGGCTCGAGGTAGTATGGCTTGTCGAAGAACATCGGGTTGATCTTGTCGAGCTCGACGAACTCGACGATGTCCACCGACTGCGTCGCCTCGGGATTGACGGCCTTGAAATCCTCGTCAGTGAGCACCACGTACTCGCCCTTCTCAAACTCGTAGCCCTTGACGATCTCGTCCCACGGCACCGGCTTGCCGTCGACACTGCAGATGCGCTCGTACTTGATGCGCCCTTCGTCCTTCGCATGCAGCAGATTGAAGGAGAGGTCGTCCGACTTCACTGCCGTGAAGAGTTTGACCGGAATCGTAACGAGGCCGAAGTTTATCGCCCCTGACCAAATTGCGTGCGCCATAGGTGGATTATTCTACCCAAGGCGCATGGCCGCGTCTATCCCGGCTCCGACCAAAGTCGCTGGGCCTTGGCGAGGGCCCCTTCGAGGCGCTGCTTCTTCCAAAGGGCGCCGCCCCACAAGTCGCCCTCGCGTTCGAATCGTTTGGGCGCCGTGCGGATGTTCATCTTCGCGAACTCGTCGGCGGGGGCGGTCGGCGCGCGACGGCGCGCCAACGCCTCGACCTCCGACCAGTGTAACGGCGTCGA
The DNA here is from genome assembly GCA_035544215.1 of Candidatus Binatia bacterium. GTDB lineage: Bacteria > Vulcanimicrobiota > Vulcanimicrobiia > Vulcanimicrobiales > Vulcanimicrobiaceae > Cybelea. The sequence continues at coordinate 1,326,659 of DATKHY010000007.1, forward strand.
GACCGGCGCGCCGTCGCGGGCCCGTACCGAGTAGGGCGCGACGATCGTCTTGCCCAGTCCTACCTGAACGTAGTCGAGATAGACGGCCGCTTGCGGCCGCTTCGCGACGGTCCGCTGCAGCGTGACACTCTCTCCGAGCCGTTGCGCGGCCTGGCGCGCGACGATCTCCGCGAACACTTTCGCAGTGTCGTAGGAGTATCCGGAGCGCAACGGCAGCACGACGTGCACGCCGTACCCGCCCGTCGTCTTGACCAGCGGCTTCAGGCCGACCTCGCCCAGCAGATCGCGTACGCCCAGCGTCACCTCGGCCAGCGTCCGCAGCGTGCACTTCTCTCCCGGATCGAGATCGAAGATCACGAAATCCGGCTCCTCCAGCGCGGGGGCGCGCGAAGTCCAGACGTGCAGCACGATCGCTGCGAGGTTGGCCAGCAGGACGAGCGTCGGCAGATCGTTGCAGAGCACGAAGGTGATCTGACTGCGCAACCCGCTCGGTGTGGGAACGGTCACGCGCTCGACCCAGTCGGGAATGCCGCGCGGTATCTGTTTCTCGAAGAACGTTTCTCCGCCGATGCCATTCGGGTAGCGCTGCAGCGTGAGCGGCCTGCCCTTCAGATGCGGCAGCGCGTACTGCGCGACGCGCTCGTAGTAATCGATCAAGTCTCCCTTGGTGAAGCCGTCCTTCGGCCACAGAACCTTGTCGAGGTTCGAGAGCGAGAGCTCGCGCGATCCTACGCGCCGCGTCACGCGCGGCGGCGCCACTACATCTGCTCCGGTATTTCGGCGACGACGTCGCGCGCGGGCTTATCGGTACGAAGCCCGAGATACGCCGGCTGACGCAAGTAGCCGTCGCGCGTCCACTCCGAGAAGCGCACCTCGACGACCATCTCGGGAGACGTCCAATGCGGCGGCGGACGGACGTCGACGTCGTTGACGAAGGGCGAGGTCTTGCGCTGGAGCTTGTGCAGCCTGGCGGACAACTCGCTCAACAGCTTGGCGCTAAAACCCGTGCCGACCGATCCGACGTAGCGCAGCTTGCCCTTCTGATACACGCCGAGCAGCAACGCTCCGAATCCCTTGCGGCTGCCCTTCGGATCCGTCCAGCCGCCGACGACGAACTCTTGCTCGTGACCGGTCTTGATCTTCACCCAGTCGCGGCTGCGCCGCTCCTGGTAGGTCGAGTCGCGCTTTTTGCCGATGATGCCCTCGAGTCCGCGCTTGCGCGCGTTCTCGAAGAGCGGCTTGCCGCGATCGACGACGTGCTTGGAGTACAACACGAGGCCGTCGTTGCGAATTAGTCGCTCGAGCAGCGCCTTACGTTCCTCGAGCGGCTTCGATCGCAGATCGGTGCCGTCGGCGTAGAGCAGGTCGAACGCGACGTACGTTAGACCAGCTGGTTTCTTCTGCGACTCTTGCAGGCGCTGAAACGAGGAGCGTCCGTGAGAGTCGAGGCTCACGATCTCGCCGTCGACCATGACCGGAACGCTCGCGAAGGCCGTCGACAGCTCCGCCAGATCCGGGAAGCGCGCCAGCATGTCCAAGCCGTTGCGCGACACGAGCGACAGCTTCGCGTCGTCGATGGTGCAGAGCGCGCGATAGCCGTCCCACTTGATCTCGAAGAGCCACTCCGGATCGTCGAACGGCTTATCGACGAGCGTCGCGAGCATCAGCGCCTTGATATGCGGCAGCGGATCGCGCTTGACGCTCGAACGCCGGCGGCTCGCCGTGGCATGCCGCGCCGTAGGCTTCGACTGCCACGTCGGCGCGCGCTTGTCCGCGGCGATGTCGGCGAGCGTCTTTCCGCTCTTGACCGATTCCGGATGTTTCGCCGGATCGTACTTCGGATCGTCGTACTGGTCGCGATCCTTGACGAGCAGCCACGGCTCGCCGCTCTCGCCCTCGCGCGCCTTGATCTTGACGAGCGTGAACTCGCCGTGCAGCTTCTTCCCGTTCAGAATGAATTTGATCTTGCCGCCGGCGATCTCCGCGGCCGGGTCGTCGCCTTCGGCCAGCTTGTACGTGCCGCGATCCCACACGATGACGCTGCCGGCGCCGTACTGCCCCGCCGGGATGTTGCCCTCGAAGTCGCGATAATCGAACGGGTGATCCTCCACGTGCATGGCGAGGCGCCGGTCGCCCGGAACGAGCGTCGGCCCCTTGGGAACCGCCCACGAGGCCAGCACGCCGCCGGCCTCCAGCCGGAAGTCGTAATGCAAGCGCGTCGCCCGGTGCATCTGCACCACGAAGCGCAGCTTGCCCCGGCCCGCTGCGCTTCCGGCTTTACCCTTGCGGAGGCCGCTCGGCTCCGGCGTTTGCGAGAAGTCGCGCTTCTTGTGGTAGCGCTCGAGCGAACCCGGACGCGACGAAGTCTGCTTGGCGGCCATCGTCGTTGGCCTTCGACGGCTCGTCGCGGTACTCTTAGAACAACGATGATCTACAGCATTGCCGGCATCGCGCTCGCACTCGGTGTGAGTGCGGTCGCATGGCGGCGCAGCCGCTCCGGCGGCGGATTTTACGATCGCGAGGTCTACGGAATGGAAGCGGCGACGCACCGCCGTTACGCGATCGCCAGCTTGGCGTTCGCTGCCTTCTTCGTGGCCGCGTACGCCGCCCGCTCGGTGGCGGCAGGCATCGCTGGCCTCGCGCTGTATGCGTTGATCGCGGTGATCTACGCCGCGTCGTTTCTCCAGGGAGCCCACGATCGAGATGAGTGAGTTTCGTTTCTCGCCACGACCCAACCGCGCCGGTGAAATCGGCTGGATGCCGTGGGGCGAGGCTGCGTTCGCGCGCGCGGCTGCGGAAGACAAACCGATCCTGCTCTCGATCTCAGCCGTCTGGTGTCACTGGTGCCACGTCATGGACGAAACGTCGTATTCCGACTCCGGAGTAATCGACGCGATCAACCGCGGCTACGTTCCGGTGCGCGTCGACAACGACCGCCGTCCGGACGTCAACGCGCGCTACAACATGGGCGGCTGGCCGACCACCGCCTTTCTGGCGCCCGACGGAACGACGCTGACGGGCGCGACCTATCTTCCGCCGAACCAGATGCGCGACGCACTCGAGCAGATCGGGCGCTTCTATAAGGAGAGAAAGGACGAGATCGCGGCGCGCGCCTCCGAGATGCGCGCACGCCGGCCGCGCGTCGCTTCGGCCGGCGAGGAGCTGAACGACGCGCCGATCGCGACGCTGATCGATACGCTGCGCGCGGCGTTCGACGAGGAGTACGGCGGATTCGGCGACGCGCCGAAGTTCCCGCAGCCCGACGTGCACGAGTTTCTGCTCGGCGAATGGCGGCGCAGCGGCGCGCAGGATCTTTACGACATGGTCGCGCGCACTATGCTCGGCATGGCGCGCGGCGGGACGTACGATCACGTTGAGGGTGGCTTCTTTCGGTACTCGACCACGCGCGACTGGAGCGTTCCCCACTTCGAAAAGATGGCCGAGGATCACGCCGGGCTGCTGCGCGTGCTCGCCGCGCTCGTGACGTTCGCTCCGACCGAGGATTTCCGCACGACGCTCGTCTCCGCGCTGGGCTACGTCCGCACCGTCCTGCTCGACTCGCAGACGGGATTCTTCGCGGGAAGCCAGGATGCCGACGAGAGCTACTTCGCGCTTCCGCTCGAACGGCGCCGCGAGCAAAGGGCGCCGTACGTCGATCGAACGTCCTACTCGAACTGGACGTGCGCGCTGGCGGGGGCGCTCTGCCTCGCGGCGCAGGCGCTCGACGACGACGCGCTGCTAACGAACGCGCAGCGGACGCTCGACAACGTCCACGATCGCCTCATCGATGCGGATGGCCTCGCGTACCACGTGCTACAGCCCGGCGGCGAGCCGGAGGTGCGCGGCCTGTTCACCGACCAGGTCGCGTACGCGCGAGCGCTGCTCGACGCCTACGAGACGACCGGAGCCGCGCGGTTTCTCGATCGCGCGCAATCGCTCTGCGACCCGGTGATAGAGCGCTTCGCGGCGGAGGACGGCGGTTTCTACGATCGCGTGCCTACGCCGCACGCGCTGGGACGGCTCGCGCTGACCGATCGTCCGATCGGTGACAACGGCACGTTCGCCGAGGTTCTGTTGCGGCTGGCCGCGCTGACGGAGTCGCCGACCTACCGCGACCGCGCCGAATCGATCCTGCGCGCCTACGCCGCCACGTCTGCGTCCGCCGGCCCGTTCGCGGCGACGTACGCGCGCGCGCTGCGGAGATTCCTCTCCCCGGAGGTCACCGTGCGCATCGCCGGCGCTCCCGAGCAGACCGCAGCGTTTCGCGAGGCCGCACTGCGGCTGCCGTCACCGTTCGTGGCGATTCGGACGCTCCCAGCCGAGGACGGCGCCGTCGCCGCGTATGTCTGCAAGGGGCGGGCGTGCGGGCCACCCGCGCGCGAGCCCGGCGCGCTGCGCGCCGCGTACGACGCGCTCGGGACCCTAGGTGCGGACGTAACTTAGCCAGTACCAGCAGCCCCACAGCCCCGCGGCGCACGAGTACGCGATCAGCACGCGCGCCCACACGGCGATGCGCTCGCGCGCCGCGAGCAGCATCAGCGCCACGAGGAATGGCTCGAAATCGAGCGCGTGACGCATGCCGAACTGCGCGTAGCCGTTCACGTAATACAGAAAGTTCGGGGCGGCGGTCAGCAGCGTCGCGACCCACAGCGCGATCACCCGGCGCGGCGGCGTGCGCGCGAAGAACGCCAGGACGAGCGCAGGCGACGTCCACGTTAACGCAACCCCCGAATACTCAGGGCGCAGCCCGGGAAACTCGGTCAGCTGGGTCGGTGTCTGCACGAAGAACGACCAAAGCTGATACGACAGATACTCAAACCGGAACGGCGAGCCGGTCGGCATCCCCGCCTCGTCCTGGTGATACCACGTCGTGTAGCCGATGTCGTTCCACACGCCCCAGCGCGCGAAGTTGTAGGCAACCCACAGCACCGCGACGCCGGCCAGAACGCCGACGAACGACGCAATGTTTCTGCTCTGTCGCCCTCCGGCAGAACCTGTTCTGAGCAGAAGATACGCGTAGACAGGAACCGCCAGCGCCGTCGAAAAGCGCGACTCGAACGCGCACGCGGCAAAGAGGGCAACGAGCCAGCCGCGCCGCTTGCCGGCGAGCTCGACCAGCGCGAGAAGCGTAAAGCACACGGCGCTGACGTGCGCGAGGAACCAAACGTCGCCGAGCATGCCGCACCATAAGAGGTCCGTGCCGGCCAGCAAGAACGCGCAGATCCAGGCGATGCTCGAGCGCCTGACGCCGAAGCGCTCGCCCAGCTCCCATGCGGCGCCGATCGCGATCCCGGTCAGGGCGAGTGCTAGAACCGTCTGATTCGCATGCAGCCCGAAGATCGCGACGAAGGGCAGCAGCAGCAGCGCCGGCAGCGGCGCCTCGATCACGTAATAGCGGCCGCCGTACGGCAGCGCGTCGATGTACGACCCGGGCCAGTCGATCCACGTGTGCCCGTGCAGCAGCGCGTGGGCCAGGAGGACGTAATTGTTGTACGGGGTCGGATGAAGTCGCGAGATCAGCGCCGTCACGACGAACGCGACGAGGCCGGCGAGATATGCGGGCTTGATCCGCGCCGTCACACCGATGGCGAGGTCGCGCGCGGAAGCGGTTCGGGCGGTTGGAAGGTCGAGGGCGGCAGACTAGACGGGAACCGGTAGTCGCTCCACGTGATCAGCTCGCGAGCCGGCTTGCCTTTCACGCGCGCCTGCGCGACGGCCGCCACCGGCATCCAGTACTTGCCGAACGGCGCGAACTCGATGTTGCCGGTGCCCACCGCGTCGGCGCCGCTTGTGTGAAAGTGCACGGCCCGCGGAAGAAAGTTCTCGCCGTCGATCGTCAGGCGATCGATCCAGGCACCGGCCGGCCGGCTCAGCGGAGTGGCGTCGTAGACGTAGTCCAGGTGCCGTCCATCCCGCGTCGTGCCCAGGAACAGCAGCTGGTAGGTGTCCGGCCGCGGCGCGAACCGGTCAACGGCGTAGCGGTCCGCGCGGTGCGAGAAGCGGACGATCTTGCGGCGGAGCGTCATGCCGTCGACCCACACGATCTCGTCGCGCACGGACGTCCCGCTACGATAGACGCGATGGCGCTGCTCGATGTTGCTCGGTCCGACCTGCGAGACGGTGTACGAATACACGACTGTCTTCGGCGGCACGACGTTTGCAACGGCCACCACGTACCGTTGCAGAACGTACTGCGAGTCTAGCTGGGCAGGAACGACGCCGAGCGAGAGGACGAGAGCGAGAACGGCGACGCCTCGCGTCATGCGAAGACGGCGTCGCGAATCGCGCTCAGCGCGGCCTCCGCACCGCCCGCATCGGTTCCGCCGCCCTGCGCCTGCGCGGCCTGGCCGCCGCCCTTTCCGGAAACCAGCGGAGCCGCCAGCTTGACCAGATTGCCGGCGTGTACGCCCGCTTTCACGAGATCGTCGCTCGCGCTCACGAGCAGGCTGACCCGGCCGCTATCGACGCCGGCCAATGCAACGACGCCGCTGCGCAGCCGCGCGCGAATCGCGTTGCCGAGATGGCGCAGCGCCTCGCCGTCGGCCTCGTGCACGACGGCCCCAACGAAAGCGCGATCGCCGTTCCGCTGAGCGTTGTCGACGTACGACTGCGCGTCGGCCGCTGCGAGCTTGGCCCGCAGCTGCCCGAGCGCGGTCTGCAAGTCTTTGACGTCGCGCTGCATCTTCTCGACGCGATCGCTCAGCTCGTCCGGTGCCGAGGCGAGCGACGACGCGAGCGTGCCGATCAGCTCGGATTGCTTGGCGACGTACTCCTCGGCTGCCTCGGACACGCACGATTCGATTCGCCGTATGCCGCTGCCGATCGAGAACTCCGAGAGGATCACGAACATGCCGAGCTCCCCGGTGGAGTGCGAATGCGTGCCCCCGCAGAATTCGATGGACGGTCCGGCCTGCACGACGCGGATCAGGTCGCCGTACTTCTCACCGGCCATCCAGATCGCGCCGGTCTTCTTGGCTTCCTCGAGCCGGAGCACGCGCGTGACGAGATGCGCGTCGTCGCGGATCATCTCGTTCACGCGATGCGCCACGTCGCGCTTCTGCTCGGGCGTCAGCGCGCCGCCGGGCCAGCGAAAGTCGAAACGCATGCGGTCGATTCCGACCCACGAACCGGCCTGATTGACCTCTTCGCCGAGCGCGTCCTTGAGCGCGCGCTGCAGCAGGTGCGCGGACGTGTGATGGCGGCGAATCTCGCGCCGCCAGTAGTCGGAGACGATCGAGCGCACGCGCTCCCCTACCGTTATCTCGCCTTCGAGCAAGACGCCGTGGTGCGCGATGGCTTCGCCCATGTATTGCGTGTCGCGCACCTCGAAGCGCGCCGGCGCCGCGCCCGCCGACCAAATCGTGCCGCGGTCGCCGATCTGGCCGCCCCGCTCGGCGTAGAACGACGTGCGGCTCAGGATGAGTGAGCCTTCCTCACCCGCGGTCAGCGATCGCGCCGTGGCTCCTCCGCGCAGTAGTGCCACGATCTCTCCGTCGGACTCCAGGCCCTCGTCGTAACCGGTGAACTCGCTGCGCATCGCCGGCAAGTCAGAGAGCTCGACCACGTCGCGCTTCGCCGCCGCGTCGCGGCGCGCGCGCTCGCGCTGTTCCGCCATGAGGCGGCCGAAGCCGAGCGTGTCGACGGCGGCTCCGCGCTCCGCCGCGATCTCTCGTGTGAGCTCCAGTGGAAACCCATAGGTGTCGTGAAGCAGAAAGGCCTGCTCGCCGTCGATCATGCGCTCGGGACGCGCGAGCGCCTCGTCGATCACGCGATCGAGCATCGTCATGCCGCGCTCCAGCGTGCGATCGAAGGTCTGCTCCTCCAGCCGCAACGCTGCGATGATGCGCGGCGCGCTCTCCCCCAGCTCCGGATACCCCGGCTCGAGTGAACGAACGACCGCCGGCACGAGTCCCGCGAGAAAGCCGTCCGGATAGCCGAGCAGCTTGCCGTTGCGGATCGCGCGGCGGATCAGGAAGCGCAGCACGAAGCCGCGATCGGTGTTGGACGGATAGATGCCGTCGTTGACGAGGAACGTCGCCGCGCGCAGGTGGTCGGCGATGATGTTGCGGCGCGCCCGCTGCTCCTGCTCGGACAGCGACGTGCGCCCGATCGGCGGTTGCGCGGCCACGAGGTCGGTGAACAGATCCGTCGCGTACATCGACGCGACGCCGTTGCACACGGCGAGCATCCGTTCGAGACCGGCGCCGGTGTCGATCGCCTTACGCGGGAGCTCCGTCAGTTGGCCGTCAGCGCCCCGGTTGTACTGTTGGAAGACGATGTTCCAGACCTCGACGTATCGGTCGCCGAGATTCGGGCCCGTATCGTCCGGACCGCTTGCGTGCTCGGCGCCGGTGTCGTAGAAGATCTCGGTGCACGGACCACACGGGCCCGTCGCGCCCATCGTCCAGAAATTCTCCTCGTCGAAGCGCGTTACGCTCTTTGGATCCAGGCCGATCTCGCCCACCCAAATTCGTTCGGCCTCGTCGTCGTCCGTGTGCACCGTCACGTACAATCGCCTCGGATCGAGCCGCAGCACCTCCGTGACGAACTCCCACGCCCACGCAATCGCCTCGCGCTTGTAATAGTCGCCGAAGCTGAAGTTGCCGAGCATCTCGAGGAACGTGCCGTGGCGCCCGGTGCGTCCGACGCTCTCGATGTCGCTCTTCGCGCCCGCTACGCGCAGGCAACGCTGCACCGTGACCACGCGCGGCGCCGGCGCCGGCTGTTCGCCTAGAAAGACGGGCACGAACTGCTCCATTCCGGCGATCGTGAAGAGCGTCGTCGACAACTCGTGCGGAACCAACGTCGCCGCCGGAAGCAGCTTGTGCTGCTTCCCGACGAAGAAATCGATCCACGCCTGCCGGAGTTCTTGGCTCTTCATCCCGCTCGCAGCGTTCGACTTGACGCCCTTGTCATCCTGAGCGGAGCCGCGCAGCGGCGGAGTCGAAGGGCGCTCGTCGCTGCGCCATCCGGGCTCCGCTCCTGCTGCTCCGCCTCCTCGCTCCCGCCCTCCATGGCGGAGCCTGTCCTGAGCGAGCGGAGCGAGTCGACGGGCTCGTCGGTCGGAGCTTCCTCAGCATCACGTCGTGCGGGGTGGCCTTCGTCGCAGGCGGCGCTACTCGGCCAATACAGCGCGAAGCTTTTCGAGTGCTTTAGCTTGGAGGCGAGAGACGTGCATTTGGGACACGTTGAGACGCTTGGCGATCTCCGTCTGCGAGACCGATTCGTAGAATCTCAGGTAGATGATGACGCGCTCGCGTCCAGTCAGCACGTGGAACGCGCGCTCGAGGTTAGCGCGATCCTCGAGTAGCTCGAGCCCGGCGTCGGAAACGCCAACGGTATCGGCGAGGGTCTGCGACTTTTTGTCGGCTTCGCCGGAGACTTCGCTATCCAGAGACAGCAGGTTGTAGGCTTGGCCGAGTTCCTGCGCCTCGAGAATCTCGTCTTCGCCGGCGTTGAGGTGCGCGGCCAGTTCGGCCACCGTGGGGCTGCGCCCGAGCTCGATCGCCAGCTTGTCGCTCGCGCGATTGACGGCGAGGTTGAGCTCTTGCAGGCGGCGTGGCACCTTGACGGCCCAGCCCTTGTCGCGAAAGTAGCGCTTGATCTCGCCGACGATCGTAGGCGTCGCATATGTCGTGAATTCGACGCCGCGCTCCAGGTCGAAGCGATCGATGGCCTTCAGCAGCCCTACAGTGCCGACTTGCACCAAGTCGTCGAGCGGTTCGCCGCGATTCGCGAACCGCACCGCGAGGAATCGTACCAAGTTGAGGTGCACGACGATGAGCTCGTTGCGCAGGCGCTCGTACTCGGGCTCGGCGGGTTCCGGCCGGTCGGAATGCCGCCGGCGGGCGCGGATGAACTTCCCAAAAAGAGCGCGCGTCCGTTTGCGGTCGGGGCGCGCGTCGTTCCGTTCGGTCACTAGCGAAGCACTAGCGTTCGGCTAACCTCTTTACCATCAGCAAGTCGGTTCCCAATTGCGGGTGCACGTCGTAGCTCACTTCGTCCATCAGCGTCCGAATGAGAAAGACGCCGAGCCCGGCGATGCGGGCCTCGTCGAAATCCATGCGCCGCGCGTCGGTCGCTTCGACGCCGTGCCGGCCGCTGTCGTGCACGCGCACGCGAAGGGAGTCGGATAGTGCCTCGCAGGTCAGCTGGATGAACTCGCCGTGGCTCTCGTGTTGAATCACCGCCGTGCACGCCTCCGCGACGGCCAGCTTCACGTCCTCGATCTCTTCGATCGAAAAGCTCAACCGGTTCGCCACGGTGGCGGCGGCCAGACGCGCGAGCGCGACCCATTCGGGCCGCGCCGGAATCCGCAGCTCGACGAGCTCCGGAATCGCGTGCAGGACGGGCTGATTCATACCAGGGCCTTCATCGCGGCATCCTCGCTATCGAAAATCCCAAAGATCTTGACCAGTCCCGTGATGTCGAAGATCTTCTTGATCTGAGGGTTGGTGCACACCAGATTTACCGAGCCGCCGTGCTCGCGGACGCGCTTCAGGCCGCCGATCAAAACGCCCAGGCCGGTCGAATCGATATATCGCACCTTCTCGAGATTGATGATCAGGTGATAAACGCCGCGGTCGATCAAGTCGCCGATCGCATCCTTGACCTTCGGCGACGTGTAGACGTCAATCTCACCGCTCAGATCGACGACGTAGCAATCACCCGGGGCTTCGCGTACGTTTACCTTGATGTCCAACTTGCTACTCCTCGGCTTTCCGTTGGAGGTCGTCACGGGTCTGCTCCGCCGTAGCGCGGCCTTCGGCGACGGCGGCATCGATATTGGCTCGGGCGCTCTCGACGACTTGCCGTCCTCGCTCGTAGAGTTCGGAAACGCTCGACTGCCATTGCGACGTGACATCGCTTACCTTTCCCCTTAAGTCGTCAGTGGCGCCCATCGCATAGTTGCTCGCCTCGCGCGCCTTGCCGGCGAGACGATCGCGAGTCTCCTCCTGCGCGAGCAGGACCGCTGCGGCACCGCCAACGACGGCACCGATAAGAAAACCAGCGAAGAATCCTCCGCCTCCGCCATTGCCCTTATCCATGCTAACTACTCCCTAGCTTCTCTTATCTGTTCCCGTAAGCAATCGCCGTAAACCGGCGGTCACGCCGCCGAGGGTTGCGCCGACGTTCACGATGGCCGGCACGACCGCGCTCTTGGTCAGGTCGGCCGTCCGCGACAGCGTGCCCGCGGTGTCCTCCAGCGACTTCGTCACGCCGTCCACGTGCGCCAGCGTGCGGCGCACCGGCGTGCTGACGTTTTCCAACTGACGGTCGACCTCGTCCAGCGTCGTCCGCAGGCGGCGCAGCGTCTTCGCCAGCGCTAGCGCCGCGACCAGGACGCCGATCCCAACCAACAGGGCACCGACTCCGACGAATACGTCGAGAATCAGGCTCCCGTACTCGGTACTGCTCAAGCCTCTGCCTCCAGCCGCGCGCGGTTCGTCTCGAGACTACCCATTCCCCCGGAGCCGGCCGATCAACCCGGGTAGGACCGCGATGGTACGCTCGACTTCCACGGGCGTCGTCGCCGACCCCAGCGAGAATCGGATCGCCCCCCGGGTCCAAGTCGGGTCCAGACCTAGCGCCCCGAGGACGTGGCTGGGCTCGAGCGCGCCGGAGGTACAGGCGCTGCCCGCCGAGACCGCGACGCCGGCGAGGTCCAGCGCGATCAATAGTGCGGCAGAGTCGACCCCCGCGAAGCTAACGTTGGCGATGTTGGCGGATCTCGGTCCCGCCGCCCCGTTGACGCACACGTCGTGCACCGTCGAGCGGATGCCCTCTTCGAGGCGGTCGCGCAGCCCGGCGACCCTCGGCCTCTTCTCGGCGCGCTCGGCCGCGGCCAACTCCAGAGCGGTAGCCAGCCCGGCCGCGCCTGCGACGTTTTCGGTGCCGGCGCGACGGCCCGACTCCTGCCCTCCCCCGTGAACCAGCGGCATGATGGCGATGCCGTCGCGCACGTACAGTACGCCGACGCCTTTGGGCCCGCCGAACTTATGCGCCGACAGCGAGAGCATATCCACGCCCAGGTCGGAAACGTCGATCGGCAGCCAGCTGGGCGCCTGTATTGCATCGCAATGGAAGAGAACGCCGCGTTGACGCGCGATTCGCGCGAGATCCGCTATGGGCTGCACGGTACCGATTTCGTTGTTGACATACATTACCGACGCGAGCACTGTATCCGAGCGCAACGCGTGCGCAAAAGCCGCAGGTAGCACCGTTCCGTCGGATTCGACGGGCAGCAGCGTGGTCTCGAACCCCTCGCTTCGCAACTGCTCGAGTGCCGCGAGCACCGCGTGATGCTCGATCGCGCTGGCGATCACGTGCCCGGGCCGCCGCAACACCCGAGCGGCTCCTAGTATTGCCTGGTTGTCCGCCTCGGTTCCGCTACCGGTGAAGACGATGTCTTTGCGGTTCGTACCCAGCGCCGCGGCGACCCGGTCGCGCGCGTCGTCCAGAACGGCGCGGGCTCGGCGCCCTTCGGCGTGCTGCGAACTGGGGTTAAAGCCGCTCTCTGCAAACGCTACGCGCATCGCGTCCGCTGCTTCCGGACGAAGCGGGGTGGTCGACGCATTGTCCAGATAAATTCGATCGGAATTCACAGGTCGCTCTCAGTGTGCAGCTATACTATCGGCTTGTGCGAAGCTCCAACGCACACTCCGAGAAGTAGCAACGGGAAACTGGCGGTCCGAGAATCACTCGGGCCGCCTTTTTTTGTCCCGACTAAAGTAGCGCCGCTCCCGAAGGTTCTCCGGCAGGTTCAACTGCTTGACGTCGTAGTCGTCGTGCGCGTAATGATATCCCTCACCGTAGCCCAACTCGCGCATGAGTCCGGTCGGCGCGTTGCGCAGGTGCAGCGGAACGGGCTCGTTGCGAGTCTCCTGCACGTCCGCCATCGCGGCGGCGAACGACGTGCCGACGCTGTTGCTCTTCGGCGCCGTCGCGAGATAGAGCGTCGCGTGACCGAGCGGGAAAAACGCCTCCGGCATACCGACGAAGTGCGCCGCCTGCTGCGCCGCGACCGCGACGCTCAAACCTCTCGAATCCGCGAGTCCGACGTCTTCTGACGCGAGGATCACGAGACGGCGCGCGATGAAGAGCGGATCCTCGCCGCCATCGATCATGCGCGCGAGCCAGTAGAGGGCGGCATCGGGATCGCTCGCGCGGATCGACTTGATGAAGGCACTGATCGTATCGTAGTGCATGTCGCCGGACTTGTCGTATGCCGTCCCGCGCCGCTGCATCGCCTCGCGCACGACGGCCGCATCGATCGTGCGGGCACCGTCGCGCTTCGCCGCCGATGCAGCGGCGAACTCTAACGCGTTCAGTGCGGCGCGCGCGTCGCCGTTGGCGAGCCCCACTAAAACTCTGCGCGCTTCGTCGTCGAGCGAAACACCCTGTGCGCCTAGGCCGCGCTCGCTATCCTCGAGCGCCCGATCCACGATCGTTCCAACCTCGGCATCCGACAACTGCTGGAGGACGAACACGCGAGCTCGCGACAGCAACGCCGAGTTCACCTCGAAGGACGGGTTCTCGGTCGTTGCGCCGATGAAGACGACCGTCCCATCCTCGACGTAAGGTAGGATCGCGTCCTGCTGCGCCTTGTTGAAACGATGGATCTCGTCGATGAAGAGCACGGTGCGTTTGCCGGAGCGTTCGCGCGTTCTGGCCTCGTTGACGACTCGCCGAAGATCGGCGACCCCGGCGCTGACCGCCGACATGCGCTCGAAGTAAGCGCCCGTCGAGCGCGCTACGATTTCCGCGAGCGTCGTCTTCCCCGTGCCGGGCGGGCCCCACAGGATCATCGACGGGACCGCGTCGCGCTCGATGGCCGTACGCAAGACGCGGCCCGGGGCCATCAGGTCCTCTTGGCCGACGAACTCATCGGCAGTGCGCGGGCGCATTCGCGCCGCGAGCGGCGTCTCACGGCGGGCAAACTCGAACGGCAAATCGCCTCCGGGGTTGGCTATCGGCACCTCAAGGTTTCGCGCTGGGAGAACCCGCCGGCTGGGTCAGACCGTTCTTCGGAATTTTCAGCGGCCTCGGAGTCGCGATTCCGCGGTGCACCTCGTTCGGGAACTGCATCGTGACGTCGCCCTCCGCGTGAGCGCTTCCCGTTTCAGTGTTGTAGAGGACCTTACGCGCGTTCATGCTGCGCGCGCCTTGCGTGATGTGGACCGCGCCCTCGAGCAAGAGACTGTGGTTTGCGTCATCGAGCGTGCCGGTGTCGGCATCCACGACGGTGTCCGCCTGCACGTAGTGGACGCTTCCGATCGCTTTGTAGACCTTCGCCGCTCCGTCGATCTGGGCTTGATCCGCGGTGAGAGTCGAGGGGCCCGCGGACTGCGACGGCGCGCCGCCCTCGAGGCTGCTGAGACCGTTGCCCTGTGAATCGTGCATGACGACGTGTCCGTTGAGATAGAGCATCTGCTTCTTGTAGTTGCCCTTCGCGCGATCGGCGGACACATCGCCACCGACGCGCGTCATCACGATCTTCGCGGGCGTGCTGAAGTCGCCGCTCTTGAAGTTCGCGTCGATCGAGCTGGCGTGAACCGTCCAGACGCCGAGATCGAACGACGCCTGCCCTCCCGGTGGCGATGCCGCCGCCGACGGGACGGGCGAACGCGCGCGGGCGCCCGGCGAACGCTGTGCTGCCGGCGAGCGTTGCGGCGCCGGCGAGCGCGGCGGCGCGGCGAGCGCGAGCGGAGTGACGAGAGCGAGGGCGCCGGCGAGTGCGGAAGTGAATCGGATCATGCGAGTTTGCGTACCTTTATCGTTGGGCGTTCGATCGGTCCGAACAACTCCGTAAGGCGCTGCTCCGAGACCGCGCCCTCCCGCAGTAGACGCGCGTGCGCACCGGAGAGATCGACGATGGATGATTCGCTATCGTACCGTGTCGGTCCATGCTCGACGAGGAGATCCGCGGACGGCAGCATGGAACGATCCGCGCCGCCGCGATAGCGCACCCCGCCCGGCGGGTTGGCCGTCGTCCCCGCGATGGGTCCGCAGCGCTCCAGCACGGCCCGTGCAAAATCGTCGTCGGGGACGCGAAACGCCAGCGTCTGCAAGCCGGCGGCCAACTCGTCGCTGATGAACGCCGGTTTGCGTATCAACAGGATGACGGGCGCCGGAAGCAGCCGTTTGGCCGCGACGACCGCAAGCGCGTTCTCTCCAGCGTACTCTAAGAATTCCGACGGCGTCGCGACGTGCAACGTGAGTGGCCGGTTATCCGGCCGCCCCTTGGCGGCATAGACGCGATCGATCGCGGCGTAGTCGTAGGGATCGCATCCGATCATGTAGCTGGTGTCGTTCGGCAAGATGACGGTGCCGCCCGAAAAGGCGACGCGGGCGACTGCCTCGGCGACATCTTCGACGCTCGCCGCAGCAGCGTTGATTACCCTTCCATCAAACACGCAGCCGCGCGCCGGTCCCGATCGCGACACAGGAGAGCGGGTCGTCCGCGACGATCGCCGGAACGCCCGTCACCTCCGAGAGAAGTTTTTCCAAGCCGCGCAAGAGCGCGCCGCCGCCGGTCAAGATGATGCCGCGATCGATGATGTCGGCCGCCAGCTCCGGCGGCGTCTTTTCCAGGACGGACTTGACGGCTTCGACGATCGCTCCGACCGGCTCCGCGAGCGCCTCGCGGATCTCTTCGCTCGTGATCTTCACCGATTTCGGCAGGCCGTTGATGAGGTCTCGCCCGCGGATTTCCATCGCGAGCTCCTGCTCCAGCTTGTACGCGGAGCCGATCTTCATCTTGATCTCTTCGGCCGTCCGCTCGCCGATCATCAAGTTGTACACGCGGCGGATGTAGCGTACGATCGCCTCATCCATCTTGTTGCCGGCCACGCGAAGCGACTGTGAGACGACGATTCCTCCCAGGGAGATGACGGCCACGTCCGTCGTGCCGCCGCCGATATCCACGACCATGCTTCCCGACGGGCCGCCGATGGGAAGGCCGGCGCCGATCGCAGCGGCCATCGGTTCCTCGATGATGCCGACGTCGCGCGCCCCTGCGAGCTTGGCGGCGTCCTTGACGGCGCGCTCCTCGACCGACGTAATTTCCGCCGGAACGCAGATCGTGACGTGCGGCTTCGGCTTGACGATGGACGACCACCACGACCGGTCCTTCATCACCTTCTTGATGAAGTACGAGAGCATCGCCTCGGTGACTTCGAAATCCGCAATCACGCCGTCGCGCAGCGGACGGATCGCTTGAATGTGCGCGGGCGTCTTGCCAAGCATCTGACGTGCCTCTTCGCCCACTGCCAAGACGCGGCCGGTATTCATGTCTTTGGCGACGACGGAGGGCTCGCGCAGAACGATGCCCTTCCCCTTGACGTGAACGAGCACGTTCGCCGTGCCGAGGTCGATCCCGATGTCCAAAACGACTCCTAAATTCGAAAGCTGAGTTATCCCGTCGCCGAAACGCGCGGGTATTCGCTCGTTTCGAAGAATCCGCTCGGCTCGACCAGCGGCGTTACGCCGCTGCTGCGCTGCACCTGACCGCCCAGTTCCGAGAGCAGCTCCTCGAGGCGTTCGTAACCGCGGTCCACGTACTCCAAGCCGATGATTTCCGTTTCGCCCGCCGCGGCCAGACCGGCGACGACGAGCCCCGCGCCCGCGCGGATGTCGGGCGCCTCCACCGGTGCGCCGGAGAGCTGCTTGGGACCTTTGATGACGGCTGCGTTGCTCTCCATCGTAACTTTGACGTCCGCGCCCATGCGAGCAAGCTCGTTGACGTAAGAGAAGCGAGCGTTGAAGATCGACTCTTCCACCACGCTCGTGCCGGGACAGGTGCACAGAAAGCCGACCATCTGCGGCTGCAGGTCGGTCGGGAAACCTGGGTAAGGCGCCGTCAGGATGTCCGTGCCGCCGGTGATGCCGCCCGCCTTAACGCGAATCCAGTCGTTTCCGGTCATCGTGACGACGCCGCACTCGACGAGCTTGTCGAGGAGCGCACTGAGGTGCTCGGGCCGGCAGTGCGTCACGGTGACGTCGCCGCGCGTAACCGCGCCGGCAACGAGCAGCGTTCCCGCGACGATGCGGTCGGCGATGATCTCGTATTCGACGCCGTGGAGTTCCGGCACGCCCTCGATAAGGATCGTGTCGGTGCCTTGGCCCGCAATCTTCGCTCCCATCGCGACGAGAAAATCGGCCAGGTCGACGACCTCGGGCTCCATCGCGACGTTCTTCAACGTGGTCGTGCCGTCGGCCAGCGCCGCGGCCAGCATCGCATTCTTCGTCGCACCCACGCTGGGCATACGAAACTCGATCGCCGCGCCCCGCAAGCGCGGGCCGCTCGACTGCGCGATCAGATACCCGTGAGCGTTGTGGACGTCGCAGCCGAGCGCAACGAACGCCTGCTCGTGCATGTCGGTCGCTCGCGTGCCTAGCACGCATCCGCCGGGCAGCGGGACCTCGGCGCGACCGAATCGTCCGAGCAGCGCACCGACCACGTCGAAGGAGGCCGCCAGCTTGCGCACGAGCGCGTAGGGCGCGCGATACGACGCGACGTTGCTCGCGTCGATCGTCACCGTGTTATCACCCTCGTAGCGAATTCGCGCCCCCAGGGCCTCGAGCAGCGACCACATGACCGAGACGTCGGTGATGCGCGGAATCCTGTGCAGCGTTACGGTGCCCTTCGCGAGCAGCGAGGCCGCCATGATCGGCAACGCGGCGTTCTTCGAGCCGTGCGTCGCGACCGAGCCTTCTAAACGCGCGCCGCCCCGGATCCGGAGTGTTGTCTCAAGACGATCGAGCACGGTGATTTACGTTCGCGTAGCCCCGTGCCTCGCCTACCGGTGGCCGGTGAGCCGCAGCTTGGCGCCGGCGAACTCGATCGCGGCCTGTTCGCGCGCGTAGAGCTCCCGATCGTCGCCCGCCGCCCTCTGCCGCTCCGATGCCGCCTGCAGCTCCTCGCGAGCCTCGGCGACGTCGACTTCTTCGAATCGGACGGCCTCGTCGACCAAGATCGTGACGCCCTCCGGCAGCGCCTGCATGAATCCGTCGCTGGTCGCAAGCTCCAGTCGCGAGGCGGCGCCGTCGACCAGCACGTTTGCGCGCAGGACGCCGGGCTTCAGCGCGGCGAGAAACGGCGCGTGCTTGGGGAGGATGCCCTCCTCGCCTTCCGTCGTCACCGCAATCACGAGCTCCGCGTCCCCCTCGAAGGCGATCCGCGTCGGCGTGACGAGCTTGAACGTTAGCGTGCTAGCCATGCGCCATCCGCTGCGCGTTCTCTTTGACCTCCTCGATCGTGCCGGCGTAAAAGAACGCGCCTTCCGGCAAGTCGTCGACCTTACCCTCGAGGATCTCCTTGAACGACGCGATCGTCTCGGGAAGCTTGACGTACTTGCCGGGACGTCCCGTGAACTGCTCCGCCACGAAGAACGGCTGTGAGAAGAAGCGCTGGATCCGGCGCGCGCGCGCGACCGACACTTTGTCTTCCTCCGAAAGCTCTTCGACGCCGAGGATCGCGATGATGTCCTGGAGATCGCGATAGCGTTGCAGCACTTCCTGCACGCCGCGCGCGACGCCGTAGTGCTCCTCGCCGACAATCTGCGGGTCGAGGATGCGCGACGTCGACGCCAGCGGATCGACCGCGGGATAGATGCCGAGCTCGGAGATCGGGCGAGAAAGTGCCGTCGTCGCATCGAGGTGCGCGAACGTCGTCGCGACCGCCGGATCCGTGTAGTCGTCGGCGGGCACGTAGACGGCCTGCACCGACGTGATCGAACCCTTGCGCGTGGACGTGATTCGCTCTTCCAGCACGCCCATGTCCGTGCCCAGCGTCGGCTGATAGCCCACCGCCGACGGCATGCGTCCCATCAGCGCCGAGACTTCGGAACCTGCCTGCATGTAGCGGAAGATGTTGTCGATGAAGAGCAGCACGTCCGCGCCGAGCTCGTCGCGGAAATACTCCGCCATCGTGACGCCGGTCTGTGCGACGCGAAAGCGCACGCCGGGCGGCTCGTCCATCTGTCCGAAGACGAGCGTCGTCTGCTCGAGCACGCCGGACTCTTTCATCTCGAGCCAGAGGTCGTTGCCTTCGCGCGTCCGCTCGCCGACGCCGGTGAACACTGAGAAGCCCTTGTGCACGTAGGCGATGTTGCGGATCAGCTCTTGAATGAGAACCGTCTTACCGACGCCCGCGCCGCCGAAGAGGCCGACCTTGCCGCCGCGCGTGTAGGGCGCCATCAGATCGACCACCTTGATTCCGGTCTCGAAGACGCGCGCCGTCGGCTCCTGATACTTGAACTCGGGCGCCGGACGGTGAATCGGCCAGTACGCCGCGGCCTTCACCGGCGCGTCGCTGTCGATCGTCTCGCCGAGCACGTTGAAGATGCGCCCGAGAGTGCCTTCGCCGACTGGGACCGTAATCGGACCGCCGACGCTGCGCACGGCCGCGCCGCGAACGAGCCCGTCGGTCGAGCCTAGGGCGAGACAGCGCACCTGATTGTCGCCCAGCTCGTCCTGCACCTCGAGCGTCAGCTCACGCGCCGCCATCGCGGTTCCCCCGAGCTCGACGCCGTGCCCCGAAGCCGCGCCGTTGCTGTGCGCATGGTCCTCGTTCACGTTGACGCGCAGCGCGTCGTTGATGTTCGGCAGCGTCTCGGGACTAAACTCGACGTCTACGACGTTGCCGAGCACTTGAACGACCTTTCCGGTATCAACAGCCATTTCTCTCAAATTTCCTTACAGATTGCCAGTTACAAAGCGAGGCGTTGAGTGACGCCGTGTGGTTCCGGCGGCGTGTGAATGCGCCGCGGAGCCACGGATGGCGGGAGCGGCGCAGAGGCCGAGAGCAGCGAGGCGCCGGATGCGCCGAGCAAACGGCCGCCGGAACCACATGGCGTCACTCAACGCCGAGCGCCTCCGCGCCTGCGACGATTTCGAGCAACTCCTTGGTGATTGCCGCCTGGCGCGCGTTGTTCATCGCGATCGTCAGATCGTCGATGAGGTTCGACGCGTTGTCGGTCGCGTTGGTCATCGCGACGAGCTGCGCTGCGAAGAAGGCGGCGTCCGTCTCGAGCATCGCGGAGAAGATCGTGAACTCGAGATACTTTGGAAGCAGCCTTCCTAGGACGAACTCGGGAGACGGCGCGAATTCGATGGAGCCGCGCATCGTCTTGTCGTCCTGCCCCTTTAATTCAGCAACATCTCGTTCAACGGGCACGAGTTTGCGAGCCAAGGGGCGCTGCGACATCATCGTGATCAGCTGCTGCGAGACGAGGACGATCTCGGAAATCTCTCCGTGCCGAAAATCGTCGGACGCGCGGCGCGCGGCGGCGCGCGCGGTGTCGATCTTTTCGCCGCCGCCCAAGGGCCACGTCGCGTGATCGGGCATCCCGAAGCGCCGCACCGCGTTGCGCGCCTTCAGGCCGATCGTGTAGTAGCGGGCCGTGCCGCGCCGCCGCGCGAGCTCCTCCGCCGCGTGGATCACGTTGGAGTTGAAGGCGCCCGCGAGGCCCTTGTCGGCGCTGATCAGAACGATTCCGGCGGGGGCGCCGCTCTTGCCTGGCTTCATGAACGGGTGGTCGACCGAGTGCACCGCGCCGATCAGGTCGTGCAGCATCTGCGCAAGCGCGTCGGCGTAGGGGCGGGCGCGCTTCCGCGCGGCCTCGGCGCGGCGAATCTTCGCCGCGGCGACCTGCTTCATCGCCTTCGTGATCTGCTGCGTGTTCTTTAGCGAGCGAATGCGATCGCGCAGATCGCGGACTGTGGGCATCTATGGAAACCTAGAAGCTCTTATTGAACTCGGCCACGGCCGCGTCCAGCTGCTTCTTCGTGTCGTCGGAGAACTGTCCGGTCTGCGCGATCGTCTCGAGTATCTGCGGATGCTTGTCGCGCAGGAAGTCGATCAATCCGGCCGCCCAACTCTGCAGCCGCGGCGTCGGAATGTCGTTCACGAATCCGCTGGTGGCGGCGTACATGATCGCGACCTGCTCCTCCATCGGCTGCGGCTGGTACTGCGGCTGCTTCAGCAGCTCGGTCAGCTTCTCGCCGCGCATCAACTGGTTCTGGGTCGCCTTGTCGAGATCGCTCGAGAGCTTCGCGAACGCCGCGAGGTCGCGGTACTGCGCGAGCTCGAGCTTCAGTTGCCCCGCGACCGACTTCATCGCCTTGGTCTGGGCGGCGCCGCCGACGCGCGACACGGAGAGACCGATGTCGACGGCAGGCCGAATGCCCTGGAAGAACAGCTGCGGCGTCAGGTAGATCTGTCCGTCCGTAATCGAGATCACGTTGGTCGGAATGTAGGCGGAGAAGTCTCCCGCCTGCGTCTCGATGACCGGCAACGCGGTCAGCGAGCCCGCACCCATCTCGTCCGAGAGCTTCGCGGCGCGCTCGAGCAGACGCGAGTGGAGATAGAAAACGTCACCCGGGTACGCTTCGCGGCCCGGCGGCCGCCGCAGCAGCAACGACATCTCGCGGTAGGACTGCGCGTGCTTGGTAAGATCATCGTACACGATCAGCACGTCTTTGCCGGCGTACATCAGCTCTTCGGCCATCGCGCATCCCGCAAACGGAGCGATCCAGCGAAGCGCCGCCGCCTCCGCGGGACTGACCGCGACGATCGTCGTGTACGCCATGGCACCCTTCTGCTCGAGAATCTGGGCGAGCGCCGCCACGGTCGAGTTCTTCTGTCCGATCGCGACGTAGACGCAGAACACGTTGCGGCCCTTCTGATTGATGATCGTATCTACGGCCATAGCGGTCTTGCCGGTCGAGCGGTCGCCGATGATCAGCTCGCGCTGCCCCTTGCCGATCGGGATCAGCGCGTCGATGGCACGAATTCCCGTCTGCAGCGGCTGCTTGACCGGCTGGCGCTGGATGACGCTCGGCGCGATGTTCTCGATCGTGCGGAAGCGGCTCGTTTCGATGGCGCCCTTGCCGTCGATCGGCTGGCCCAGCGGGTTGACGACCCGCCCGAGCAACGCCTCGCCGACGGGAACGGATGCGATCCGGCCGGTGCGCCGGACGGTGTCGCCCTCTTTGATCTCGACGTCGGGGCCCATGATCACGACGCCGACGTTGTCCTCCTCGAGGTTCAGCGCCACGCCCTGCAAACTGTTAGCGAATTCGACGAGCTCTGACGAACGTACGCCGCGCAGACCGTAGACCCGCGCGAGGTTCGCGCCGACCTCGATCACGGTTCCGACCTCGTCCTCCTGGATGCCGGTCTTGAACTGCGCGATCTGCTGCTTCAGTATGCCGGCGATTTCATCAGCGTTTATCATTCGTCTGCTTTCTTGGAGAGCAACGTCATTGTTGGGCTAGGTCCCGTGCGAGCGCGTCGAGCCGTCCGGAGATCGTCGCGTCGATGCGGCGGTCTCCCATCATGATGCGTAGTCCGCCGATCAGCGACGGATCGACCACCTCGGTCGCCTCGAATTTCTTTCCGTAGATGCTCTCGAGACGCCCGATCAGCGCGGCGTACTCGGAGCGATCGAGCGTGCGCGCCGATGTCAGCGCGAGCGTCTGCGCTCCGCGCGCCGCCCGCTGCAGCGCGACATACTCGGCGACGAGCGCGGGCAGCAGCTGCTCACGGCGCTTGCGGACGAGCAGTAACAGCGTGTGCAGCGCGATCGGATGAAGCTTGCCCTCGAACGCCTCGGCGAGGATTCGCTCCTTGTCGGGCTTCGAGATCACGGGCGAGAGGAAGAACTCGCGCGCCTGCGTGTTGTCGCCGATCGCGGCGGCGAGCGCCGCGAGGTCGGACCCGACGCGGTCGGCGGCCTGCTGCTCGGCGGCGAGCGACGAGACCGCTATAGCGTAGCGGCGCGCGAGCGTCTGGTTAACCACCGGCGCGCTCCAGCGATCCGACGAACCCGTCGATCAGGCGCTCGTCCAGCGCGGGGCTGACGCGCCGCGCCGCATCCTCGCGCGCCACGCGAAGCGCGCGCGCCAGCAGATCGTCGCGCAGCTTGCGCTGCGCTGCCGACCGCGCGCGTGCCAGCTCTTTCCCGGCGTCCTGCAGCGCACGCTCGCCGGCGTCCTTGCACTCCCGCAGCGCCGACTGGCGCTCGTGCTCGCCGTGTTCGCTCGCCCGCTGCACGATCAGCTCGGCGTCGTGATTCGCGCTTCCGATCTCGGAGCTCAGCGCCTCCAGCGCGGCCTTGACCTCATCGCGGTGGCGCTCGGCCTCCGCGATCTGCTTGTTGCTGCGATCCTGTGCGCTCATGATAACCGGCAAGAACCAGCGGAACCATGCCCACACCAGCACCGCGATGAAGACGATCGACGAAATGACTTGGCTCCAAATCGCGATGCGGAGATAGAGCTGCGCGTCGCTCATCGCACGGCCTCGGGAATGACGCGTTCCAGCATGAAATCCGCGACCCGGCGCGCCGCGTCGTCCTCGCCGAGCCGCGCCGAAGCGAGCTCGTCTTGCGCCGTGCGATGCGCCTCCTCGACGATGGCCTGCGCCTGCTGCGCGTAGCGGCCGGAGAGCTCGGAGGCCTCGTTCGACGCCTGAGCTCGCGCCGCCGCGACGCGGTTTTCGGCCTCGCGCCGCGCGTCGCTGCGAATCGCCGCGGCCTTGGCGCGCAGGCTGCGCGCCTCGGCCTGATACCGGTCGTAATCGGAAACGAGGCTGTTGATGTACTCGCGCCTGCGCTGAATCGCCGTAGCGACCGGCCGCAGAAACACGACGTTCAGCACCGCGAAGAAAATCGCGAAGTTGATCAGCTGAACGATCAGCGTCCCGTCGACCGAGAGAAATGACATCGGCTCCTACTTCACCAGCGCGGTGATGATGGCCGGCACCTTCGTCACCACGAGCAGGATGTAGAAGGAGAGTGCGATGGCGATGAACGGCACCGCTTCCAGCACGCCGACGCCCAAGAACATGAAGAGAAAGATGTTCGGTCGCGCCTCGGGCTGGCGCGCGATCGCCTCGACCGCCTTCGAGGCTACGACGCCATCACCCACGGCGGAGCCGAACGCCACGCCCGAGATGATGATGCCGAAGCAGATCACCGCCGCGGCCGCAATTAAAGCTTCAGGATTCACAGACGTTCCTTTCTAGTGTTCGTCGGCAAGCGCCAACGATAGGTAGACGATTGCCAGCAAGGTAAAGACGAAAGCTTGAATCGTCCCGACGAAGAAGTTGAAGAACTGAATCAGGATCGGGACGATCGCTACGCCAAACGATAGATTGAAAAATCCGATCTGGACGCGTGCCACGATGATCGACGTGACGATGACGAAGAGCAGCTCGCCGACGAAGATGTTGAAGAAGAGCCGCGCGGCCAGCGTGATCGGGCGGAGAATCTCATCCAGCACGTTCACTGGAAAGAGGGCGGGAAACGGCTTGAACACGTGGCCGAGGTAGGACAGTCCCTTCTTGCGGAACGCCACGACCTGGATCATGAAGAAGACCACGATGGCCAGCGGCACGACGGTGTTGAGATCGGCGGTCGGCGATCCGCCGAACGGCAGATCGAACGCCTTGAAGGGGAGCATCCCAAACTGGTTGAGCAAGAAAATGAAGATGAACAGGGCCACAAAGAACGGCACGAACGGCTCGCCGCCTTCGCCCAGCACGCTCGTCACCAGATCCGCGATGTAATTGAACACCGCTTCGAACACGGCCTGGCGCTTCGTGACGTACGGGGACCGGTAGCTCGCCCCGATCCACCCGAAGAATAGCAATGCTATGACCATCACGAGCCATGTCGTCATGATCGTGTCGGCATGAACTCCGCCGAGCAGCGGCAGCTGCCATTTGTAGTGTTCGCCGATCTGTTCGTGCACGCGTTACGGTTCCGTTACGGTTTGCTGCGGAAGAGTCGCCACGCGCGAAACGCGTACGTGGCGAGCGGGAGAAAAAAAGCGGCTAGAAACGGCCCGAGCGCCCACCAGGGCCCACGAACCGCCAACGCCGCGGCTACTATACTAAAAGCGGCCAGGCGCAGTAAACTACTTAACCCAAAGAATGCCGGGTTCCCAGATTCGAGCAGGCGCTCGCTTCCTCGCATGATTCCGAGCATGTTGGCGATGCCGCACGCGGTGCCGACGGCGACCGCCAGCGCCGCGTAAGGAGCCGGCGCCAGGAGCGCGAGCAGCGCGACCGCGCCCACCAGCGCCGACGTAGCGACCACGGATCGCTTCAGCCGCCCGAGCGTCACGAGGTCTGGGCTGGTCATCGCATCGCCTTGAGCAGGATCCGAAATGCGGAATAGGCGCCGAAGGCAGCGCCCAGCACGAGCCCAACCGGCGCGTACAGCGGCTCCCCGCGCCGGCTAGCCACGAGCACGCCGCACGCCAGCCCGACGACGGCGCCTCCCGCGAACACGCTCCCGGCCGCGACGACCGGCAGCAGCGCCCTCACGATCCGGCGAAGGCCGAGCCGGCGGGCAGCTGATCCACGAACGGATCGGGATAGGTCCCGCCGCGGAACCGCGCCAGCAGCCACGCTGCGATGCGCGGCGCGGCGCGGCCGTCGCCGTACGGATTCACGGCTTGCGCCATCCGCGCGTACGCCGGCGCGTCTTCGAGCAACTCGCGCGCCGCCGCGACGATCCGGCCGCCGTCGTGCCCGACCAGCCGCAGCGTTCCGGCGCGAAGCCCCTCGGGGCGTTCGGTCTCCTCGCGCATCACCAGCACCGGCTTGCCGAGGCACGGCGCTTCCTCTTGAAGACCGCCCGAATCGGTAAGCACGAAGAAACACGCTCTGACGCCGGCCACCATCTCGGCGTAATCGATCGGCTCGACCAGAACGACGCCCGGTATGCCGCCGAGCACCTCGCGCGCCACCGGCGCGACGCGCGGCGACGGATGAACGGGCCAATACAACTGCGGCCCCGCGGGAAGCTCGGCGATCGCCCGCAGCGCCTCGCAGATCTCCCGCATGTGCGCGTGGTTCTCGCGGCGATGTGCCGTCACGACGATCGTCGGACGCCGCGGATCGAGGTCGTTCCAGTGCGGCGGAACCGGAAGGTCGTCACGCGACGCCGTCGCCTGGAAAGCGTCGATGACGGTGTTCCCGGTGACGACGATGTCCTCGGCCGCGACGTGCTCCTGCAGCAGGTGATTGCGCGCCAGCACCGTCGGGGCGAAGTGATACGAAGCGATC
This sequence comes from Candidatus Binatia bacterium, assembly GCA_035544215.1. GTDB lineage: Bacteria > Vulcanimicrobiota > Vulcanimicrobiia > Vulcanimicrobiales > Vulcanimicrobiaceae > Cybelea. The sequence goes on from DATKHY010000007.1 coordinate 1,352,739, forward strand.
GTCGCGGTGAGACGCCGGTTCATCTCCTCGGGATACGGCAGCCAACGATTGCTCGTGCGCAGCCCCGCCTCGACGTGGCCGACGGGGATCTGCTGATAAAAGGCCGCAAGCGCTGCCGCCGTGCTCGTCGTTGTGTCGCCGTGAACGAGCACGACCTCGGGGCTCGCATCCTGCAGCACCGGCTCCATGCCCGCGAGCACCCGCGTCGTGATCTCCGTGAGCGTCTGATCCTCGGTCATCACGTCGAGGTCGTAATCGGGCGTGATCGAGAACAGCGCTAACAGGTCGTCGAGCATCTTGCGGTGCTGGGCGGTGACGCAGACGAGATGCTCGATCGCGGGCTCGGCGCGCAGCGCGGCCACGACGGGCGCCATCTTGATCGTGTCCGGGCGCGTTCCGAACACGCTCATGACCTTCAGGTTGGCCATGAGTTACGTCGCGTGGCGAAAGACGTGCGTGAATTCGCCGGAAAAGGCCAGCGCTACCGCGCCGAGCACTAAGCACACCGCGTAGAGCAGTAGTACGGCCTGGCGGACGTTGAGACCGAAGCGGAAAATCAGCTGGTGATGGAGGTGGCCGCGATCGGCCTCGGTGATCCGCTTGCCGGTGCTGGCCCGGCGTACGATCGCCGCGGCGGTGTCGATCACCGGCAGGGCGAGCACGAGCAGCGGCACCACGACGCTGATCGCGATAGCCGTCTTGCTCGCGCCGATGATCGACACCGTCGCGAACACGTAGCCGATGAAGAGCGAGCCCGCGTCTCCGAGGATGATCCGCGCCGGGTTGAAGTTAAACGGCAGGAAGCCCAGGGCAGCGCCGGCCAGGGCGATCACCACCAAGGCCACGACCGGGTTGTCGTGAACGACGGCGATAACGAAAAGAAAGACGCTCGAGATCGCGGCGACGCCGGCCAACAGTCCGTCCAAACCGTCGAGGAAGTTGATCGCGTTCATCATGCCGACGTACCAAAGGAGCGTCAGCGGCACGCCGATCCAGAGCGGAAAGTCGATCCAGTTTGTGCCGGGATTGTGGTCGAACGGGTTATTGATCCCGGGGATGACGAAGCCGTAGAGCATCGAGATCAGCGCCACGACGATCTGCGCGACGAGCTTGTTGCGCGCGCGCATATGCATGACGTCATCCCAGATGCCGACGCCCAAGATCAAGAGGCTTCCGAAGAGCAGCCCCACGAGCCGGTGAATCGCGTCAACCTGCTCGCTCGACGGCATTAGCGCGCGCGGCGACGCCAGCGACACGCCCAGCACCGCGAAGAGGGCGAACGCAAAGCCGAAGAAGACGGCGATGCCGCCGACGCGCGGCTTCGGTAGATCGTGCATGCGCCGCTCTGCGCCGTCGTTGTCGACGATGCCGAGGTGATTGGCCAACCGCACGACCAGCGGCGTCGCGAGCGCGCTGACGATGCCGGCGATGACGAATGCCGCCGCATACAAGACGCTCGCGCTGATCGGATGCGCGTTCATCCGCGCGCGCTCTCGAGGGCGCGGTACGCGACCAGCGCGACCCCGGCTTCCGCGAGCAGCTGGCTCGCCACCGGATCGGGATACGGCTCGTCGTACACGATCTTCACGACCCCGGCGCTGATCAGCAGCTTCGAGCAGTTCACGCACGGCTGGTGCGTGCAGTACGCGGTCGCACGATCCAGGCTCACGCCGTGCAGCGCTCCCTGCACCACGGCGTTGGCCTCCGCGTGAGTGGCACGCAGACAGTGTTCGTTGACCAGCGTGCAGCCCACCTCGGTGCAATGCGCGACGCCCCGCGGCGCGCCGTTGTAGCCCGTCGTCAGAATTCGATGGTCGCGGATTAGCACGCAGCCGACCGAGGCACGCGGACACGTCGCACGCGTGCCGACCGTGTGCGCGATCTGCATGAAGTACTCGTCCCAGCCGGGGCGCACGTTAGGGTACGTCGTAGTGCGACGTCAGCTCGCGAACGCGGCCGCGCAGCTTTTCGATATGCGCGCGCTCCTCGATGTCGCCGAAGCCCGCGCAGATGATCCGCGCAACCTCGCGGGACTCCTCGGCGCCGAACCCGCGCGCGGTGATCGCGGGCGTGCCGAGCCGGATGCCGCTCGCCACCATGGGCTTCTGCTTGTCGAACGGGATCGCGTTCTTGTTCACCGTGATCCCGATCTCGTCGAGATACGCCTCGACGGCCTTGCCGGTCAGGCCCTTGACCGAGACGTCCACGAGGATCAGGTGCGTGTCGGTGCCGCCCGCGACCAGACGCAGTCCGGCGCGCGTGAACTCGTCGGCCATCGCCCGCGCGTTTTCGACGACCTGACGCTGATAGGCGGCGAACTCCGGCTGCAGCGCCTCGCCGAACCCGACGGCCTTCGCTGCGATCGCGTGCATCAGCGGACCGCCCTGAATTCCGGGGAACACGCTCTTGTCGATCGGCTGCGCCCACTTCGCCGTCGATAGGATGAAGCCGCCGCGCGGGCCGCGCAGCGTCTTGTGCGTCGTCGACGTCACGAAGTCCGCGATGGGGACCGGCGAGGGATGCAGCCCCGCGGCGACCAGCCCCGCGACGTGCGCGAAGTCGACGAGCAGCGGCGCGCCGATCTCGTCGGCGATCTCGCGGAAGGGTCCGTACTCCATCACGCGCGGATACGCGCTCGCGCCCGCGACGATCAGTTTCGGCTTATGCTCGCGCGCCAGCGCGCGGACCTGATCGAAGTCGATCAGCTCCGTGTCGCTCCTCACGCCGTACGCGACCGCGTTGTAGAGCTTACCGGAGAAGCTGACCTTCGTTCCGTGGGTGAGGTGACCGCCGTGCGCAAGCGACATGCCCAGCACCGTGTCGCCCGGCTGCAGCACCGCCATGAACACCGCCATGTTGGCCTGTGCGCCGGAGTGCGGCTGCACGTTGGCATGATCCGCGCCGAAGATCTGCTTCACGCGATCGATCGCGAGCGTCTCAGCCACGTCGACCCACTCGCATCCGCCGTAGTAACGCTTGCCGGGATAACCCTCCGCATACTTGTTGGTCATCACGCTGCCCATCGCTTCGCGTACGGCGCGGCTCGCATAGTTCTCCGATGCGATCAGCTCTAGGTTCTCCCGCTGCCGGCGCTCCTCGCCGGCGATGGCCTCGAAGAGCTCGGGATCCTGCGCTTCGATAGCGGACGGTGTGAGAATATCCATCACGGCACTCCGACGAGATCCTTCGGTGTTTGCGCGTCGGTTACTTCGCCGCGCTCCAGATCCTTGAGCGTGCGCACGCGCTGCGCCTCGCCGAACTCGAACAGCTGTTGTGTCCGGTGGGCGTGACGCCCGCCGTCGAACGGCGTTGCGAGATAAACGTCGAGCATTCGCTCGATCATCTCCCAGCCCGTGAGCCGTTCGGAAAACGCGACCACGTTCGCATCGTTGTGCCGGCGCGCGAGCTCCGTTGCGTACGGCTCGTCGACCGGCGCGCAGCGTATTCCGGGCACCTTGTTGGCCGCCATCGCGATGCCGAGGCTCGATCCGCAGACGAGTATTCCGCGGTCGGCCTGGCCAGTCGCCACGGCCTCGCCGACGGCGTAACCGTATTGCGGATAATCCACGGGTGTCGCGTCGTGTGTCCCAAAATCGAGCACGTCGTATCCGCGGTCGCGTAGAATCTGCGCGATGCGATCCTTGTATTCAAATCCGGCGTGGTCTGCGCCCAGGGCAATTTTCATAGTTTTTCGGATGTCCAGCGGCAAGGGTGAGTCACGATGAACGGTCGAACGTCCGACGCCGATGAAGCTTGCTTGCGCGAGCAGTTCGTTCCACCGCGACATCGAGCGCGGCGAGCTTACGCAGCTTGAGTTCCTCGACCTCTGCGCACGCGAGCTGGCCTGCGACGGCGCCGTTTTAGATGTTCGGCATTTTCCGCGAACCGACGACGACTACCTCGCTCAAGTCAAGAAGATGGCCACCGACCGGGGTCTCTCGCTCGCAGCGCTTGCCGATCCGAGCTTTTTCGCATCGGGGCCCGAGCGCATGCGCGAGGTCTTGCGCCGCGCGGAGATACTGGGCACTCCGCTCGTGGCGGCAGCGCTCGAGCGCGAGGTCAGCTGTTCGTGGAGCGATCAGCTCGCGCGGGTGGGCGTCGCCGCGTCCTTGGCAAAGACGCTCAACGTGACGCTCGCCGTCCGCAATGCCCCCGAGACCTTCGCTTCGGGAACGCACGATCTCAAGCGTCTGGCCAAGGAGGCCGACTCCGCGTGGCTGCGCTTCGGACCCGAGCCGGAAACGCTTGAAGCCGGAAGCGAGCCCGCGGCGCTGCAGCCGAACACGGTGCTCCTCTGGAGCGATATCGGGACGCAAAGCGACGCATCGGTCCTGGATGCGGTCGCCGCGTTTGCGGGATTCCGCGGACACGTCGCGCTCGACGCGCGCTCCGGCGCGGCCGACGCCGCGCTCGCCGCGGCTGCGGTGCGTCGCTGGCGCGAAATACTCAACCGCGCATAGCGTCTTGCGCTCGTGGTGATCGAACCTGCTTTCTCGCAGGTGGGTGCGGCCCGGGCGCCGATTCGTCGGGCGTTCGCCCTCCGCATCGTCGTGACCGGAGCTGGTGCTCCCTAGGTAATCATAGTCGGTTCGGTACCTACGTGCGCTGCGCGCCTACGCGCAGTCGAGCCTCTCTACCGTATCACTGGCAGTCAAGCACCCTACTTGCCTAGGAGGGCTCCACGAACGCCGGAAAGCACCAAGCCGCAATGCCGAGGCTGCGCCTCTCCGTTTCGTCGCTTGAGTTGCCGCTCGTACATCCGTTCAGGATCGCTCGCTGCGAAGAGTCCGTCGCGCGCACGGCGATCGTTCGCGTGCGCGCGGACGAACGCGAGGGAATCGGCGAGGCGGCTCCGACGGAGCGCTACGACGAATCGGTCGAAAGCGTCGTAGCGTACCTCACTTCGCATCTGCTCGCCGCGGACGATCCGTATCGGCTCGACTCGCTGCTGCACGCTGAAATCCCCCCGGCTGCGCGTGCCGGGCTCGACCTCGCGCTGCACGATCTGATTGGCAAGGAGCTGGGCAAACCGCTCTACGATCTGCTCGGCCTCGACCCATCGGCGACGCCCGCGACGTCGTTTACGATCGGAATCGCCGATCCGGAGCTGACGCTGCGAAAGGTCGCGGAGGCCGGCGACCATCCGATTCTCAAGATCAAGCTCGGCATCGGAACTGCGTCCGAACAGGTCGAGACCATCGCCGCAATTCGCACGCGCTACGGTGGCGTGCTGCGCATCGACGCCAACGAGGGGTGGGACGTCGGCACGGCGGTGCGCATTCTGAACGAGCTCGAGCCCTACGGGATCGAGCTGTGCGAGCAGCCGCTGCCGGCTGGGCATCCCGAGCAACTGAGGGCCGTGCGCGAGCGCGTCTCGATTCCAATCGTCGCCGACGAGGACGCGCTGGTCGCGAGCGACCTGCCCCGGCTGTTCGGCTGCGTCGATGGCGTGAACGTCAAGCTGGCCAAGGCCGGCGGCATTCGCGGCGCGCTCGCGATGATCCACACGGCACGCGCGATGGATCTGCGCGTGATGATCGGGTGCATGGTCGAGAGCGCGGTCGCGTCGACCGCCGCGGCGCAGATCTCGCCGCTGGCGGACTGGGCCGACATCGACGGACCGTTCTTGATCGCGCGCGATCCGTTCGCGGGCGTGACGTATCGCGACGGAAAGCTCGTCTTGCCGCAGGCCCCCGGGCTGGGCGTTCGGGAGGTCGTGCCGGCGTGACGCGGCGGTACGCGATCCTCGCGCCCGGATCATTTTCAACCGATGCGAAGACGGCGCATGGCGTCGTCCGCTACGGCGCCGACGACGTCGTCGCGGTCATCGATCCGTCCCTTGCCGGCAAGCGCGTGAGCGACGTCATGCCGCATCTCCAGAGCGACGCCCCGATCGTCACGAGCGTTGCAGATGCGCTGGCGTTCGCGCCGACGGCCCTGCTCATCGGAACCGCCCCCAAGGGCGGCGGTTTGACGCCAGAATGGCGAGCGGCCGTCCTCGAGGCGATCAGCGCGAGGCTCGAGATCGTGAGCGGGTTGCACGACATGCTCGCCGTGGATCGCGAGCTCCACATCGCCGCACTCGCGGCCGGCACGACGATCTGGGACGTTCGCGAGCCGCCCGACGTGCCGCTGTTCTCCGGCGACGTGTACGGAGTGCAAGCTCCGATCGTGCTGACGGTCGGCAACGACTGCGCCGTCGGCAAGATGAGCGTCGCACTCGAGGTCGTGCGCGCGGCAAACGCCGCGGGCAAGAACGCGCGCTTCGTTCCGACGGGGCAGACCGGGATTCTCATCGCCGGCTGGGGCATCTCCGTCGACCGCGTGATATCGGACTTCGCTCCCGGCGCGGCCGAACAGCTTGTGCTCTACGCGGCGCACGAAGGGGCCGACTTGATCGTCGTCGAGGGTCAGGGCGCGATCAACCATCCGGCGTACGCTCCGGTGACGCTTGCGCTGATGACCGGCAGCGCGCCGGACGCGCTGATCCTCGTCGTCGATCCGCGGCGCGCGGCGATCGAGTCGTACGGAACGCCCACGCTGCCGTACGCGGCGGCGATCGAGATTCACGAACGCTTGCTGCAAACGATAAAGCCCGCCGAGGTCGTGGGGATCGCCCTCAACACGCGCGGGCTGAACGAGGCGGAGGCGCGCTCCGAGGCCGCGCTCGCCCGCGACGCGACGCACTTACCTGCCGACGACGTCGTGCGCTTCGGAGCCGAGCGGTTCTACGCCGAGATCGCGTCGCGGATCGTAAAGCGGCCGCCGCTGCAAGCGCCCGCGTGAACGCGACAGCGCGCCTCGCCGCGGCGGCGCTAGCGCTGCTCGTGGCCCTAGGCGGATGCGCGCGATCGAAGACGAGCGCGGCCGCCGGAGAGCGCAACGCGTGGACTGTGCCCGGCGTGTTACGGCTCGGCGAAGACGAGGAGCCCGACAGTCTGAACTTGATGTACGCGCATACCTGGGCCGCAGATAATGTCGCGGGCCTGCTCTTTTCGTTTCTGCTCCGTTACGACGCGAGCGGGAACCTGATCCCGGACCTCGCTGTCGCCGTTCCGTCGATCGCCAACGGGGGCATCAGCCGCGACGGGAAACGCATCGTCGTGCATCTGCGGAAGGGTGCACGGTGGGCCGACGGCGCGCCGCTGACGGCGGCGGATTGGCTCTTCACCTATCGCGCCGTGATGAACTCCGCCAACGCGGTCAAGACGCGCTACGGGTGGGACGGCATCGCATTGGCCAGCGCACCGGATCCGTTCACGATCGACATTCGGTTGAAGAAGGCCAACGTCGCGGTGCTCGGCATCCTCGCGATCGGCGGAGCTGCCTACCCGCCGCTGCCGGCACACCTGCTTGCGAAGCTGCCCGATCTCAACCGGGCATCGTTCAACCAGAGCCCGCTCTCGAGCGGACCCTATATCCTCAAAGCGTGGAATCACGGCACGTCGCTGACGTTCGTGCCCAACCCGCGCTACTTCCGCGGCGCGCCGAAGATCAAGGAGGTCGTCTGGAAGGTCATTCCCGACGTCAACACGCTCTTGAACGAGCTCGCGACCCACGAGATCGACGTCTATCCGAACGTCAGCGCGAACGCGATCGCGCGTCTGTCTAGCATAGAGGGAGTTACCGTCGCGCACGGCCTCATCGCAAACTGGCGCCATCTCGGCATCAACACGAGCCGGCCGCAGCTCGGGGACGTCAGGGTGCGACGCGCCATCGCCGAGGCGGTCGACTGGGCGCGCATCGAGCGCACCGTGTTCCACTCGCTCGACTCACTCGCGGTCTCGGATATCTTCCCGCAATCGTGGGCGGCGCCGGCACTAGCGCCGTACCGCTACGATCCCGCCGACGCGCGGCGATTGCTCGCCGCCGCCGGGTGGCGGCTCGGCCGCGACGGCGTCCTGCACAAGGGCGCGCTCGGGATGCACCTCACGATCTACGCGACGACCGGACATCAAGAGAACACGGAGTCACAGGTGCTGATTCAGTCGATGCTGCGCGACGTCGGCGTGGACGTTGCGGTCCGCAACTATCCCGGGAGCTATCTGTTTGCCATGGACGGGCCACTCTACACCGGCAAGTACGATCTCGAGTGGTCGATCGAAACCAACGGACCCGATCCCGACAACTCCGGCGACTGGAACGGCGCGTTCATCCCGCCGCACGGCGCGAACACATCGTGGCTCAACGATCCGGTAGTCAATGCGACGAGCGCCGCGGCCGCGAGCACCTTCGATCAGGCGAAACGCAAGGCGCTGTACCAGCGCGAGGAGGAACGCATCCGCAAGGTCGTCCCGGCGGTGTTCTTCAGCTGGCAGACCAACTACACGGCGATCAACGACGACGTGAAACACTACGTACCGGCGGCCTTCATCGGCGACAGCTGGAACGCGTGGGAGTGGAACGTCTGAGCGCGGCCGCCTTCGCGCAGACGCTGAGGGCGCGCGAGTTGGCGCGCCTCGAGTTCGAGCCGGCGCGCAGTGGCGTGCTGAGCTGGAACACGCACGCGCCCTCCGGGCGCCTGCAGTTTCGCATCCTGCGCGCGGGCCGGCCCGCGAGCGACTGGCTCGATCATTCGGAGTGGCAACCCAGCGGCGCGAAGTCTTTCAGCCCGGAGCATCAAGGCGTCCGCGCCGACGTCGACGTCATTCGCGCGACGCAGCCGTTCGACGGCGTCGAGGTGCGCGCCCGCGACGTCGAGTTCGAGCTGGTTGCGTTCTCGTCGCCGGTGCGTCCGCGGCCGTCGCTTCCGTACGGCCGCGACGCGCTGATCCTCGACGTTCCCGCGCGCTCGCAATACTCGGAAGACGAAAGCCAGCGCGGCTGGTGCAGCCCGGCAAGTCTCGCCATGATCCACTCTTTCCACGCCGTCGATCACGCCGTCGGGCAAACGGCGCAAGCCGTCTTCGATCGCGCGTACAACGGCACCGGCAACTGGGCGTTCAACGTGGCCTATAGCGGCCGGCTCGGGCTACGCGGCGTCGTCGCGCATCTCTGCAATCTCGATCACGCGCAGCGCCTGATCGAGCGCAATCTCCCGATCGCCATCTCGTACTCGTGGAGCGCCGGCGAGCTTCCCGGCGCACCGCTCGAGCGCTCCGACGGCCATCTGGCCGTTCTGTGCGGCTTCACGCGCGACGGCGACTGCGCGGTCAACGACCCCGCCGCGCCCAACGTGCGCGTCGTCTATCCGCGCGCCGCGCTCGAGCACGTCTGGCAGCGCAACGAGGGTGTCGCCTACGTCGTCGCGCCGATCGGCATCGAGTACACCGACGTGCTAGCGCTCCCGTGAGGGACCTGCCGGCCATCGAGAAAGCCGTCATACGCTGCCGGCGCTGTCCCGAGCTGCGCGCGTACACCGCGCAGATCGCCCGCGACAAGAAACGGGCGCATCGCGACTGCGCCTATTGGGGCAAGCCGGTGCCGGGTTTCGGCGACACTCGCGCGCGCGTCGTGCTCGTCGGGCTCGCGCCGGGGGCGCACGGCAGCAATCGCACGGGGCGCCCGTTCACCGGCGACGCGTCCGGCGGATTCCTCTACCCAGCGCTGTACCGCGCGGGGTTCGCGTCGCAGCCGCAGGCGATCGACCGTCACGACGGCCTCACGCTGCGCGACTGCTTCATCACCGCCGCGGTGCGCTGCGCGCCGCCACACAACAAGCCGACTCCGGGCGAGCTGCGGAACTGCTTTCCCTACCTGCTCGAGGAGTTTGACGCGCTGCGGCGGCTGCGCGTCACGATCGCGCTGGGCTCGATCGCCCACACGGCGGTCCTGCGCCTCCTGCGCGAGCGGGGCTTTGCGCTCACCGGAAACGCGGCGTTTGCGCACGGTGCCGAGCTGATCGCCACGTGCGGCAAGCGATCCATCTCCCTGATCGCTTCCTACCATCCCAGCCGGCAAAACACGAACACCGGCAAGCTTACGGTACCGATGTTCGATGCTATTTTTAGTCGTGCGAAAGAGTTGTTGGAACGCTAGGTTCAGTAGCGCGAGAGAACGATCGTGGCGCCGTACTCAAAACCAGCGAAGAGCTGCGGCGGCTCGTACCCGGGCAAAGCGTTGAAGCCCGTTTCCGCGCCATTTTTCGACGCAGAGAGATAATACGTGCCCGGAAAGAGCGTGAGGAAGATGAAATTGCCGTTCGAATCGGAAACGGTTCGTGCATTGAGAGCGGGCGATGTGGCAAAAACTGTCGCCCCCGGCACAGGACGGCCACTGGCGTCGTCGACGACCGTCCCTCTTACGACAACGTTTTGTTGATGCATCTGCCAATCCAGCGCAACCGGCCAGAAAACGAAGCGGGATATCATCAGCAACACAGCGACGTACATAACGAACTCCTAACGTAAGCTTTTTCGCTATGTTAAACGCTCGACGACGCCCGATCGTGACGCAGGTGTAGATCTCGCAAAAGCTGCTCGGGCACCGGAGCGGGCGCGTCCATCATCAGGTCGCGCGCGACCTGGTTCTTCGGAAACGCGGTAACCTCGCGCAGGTTCTCCTCCGCGCACGCGATCATGACGATCCGGTCGATGCCGAGCGCCATGCCGCCGTGCGGCGGGGCGCCGTAGTCCAGGGCGCGCACGAAGAAGCCGAACCGTTCCTCGATTTGCCGCGGCATTAGGCCCAGCATCTCGAAGATTTTACGTTGCTCCTCGGCCTTGTGGATTCGGATCGAGCCGGAGCCGAGCTCGTAGCCGTTCAGCACCATGTCGTAGTGCTGCGCGCGCATCAGCATCGGGTCGCGATCGATCAGCTCCCAATCGCCGGGCGCCGGCGCGGTGAACGGATGGTGCGCGGGAATCGGCTTCCCGGTCGCCTCGTCGAGCTCTAAGTACGGAAAGCCCGTCACCCACGCGAACGCGTACGCTGCGGGATCGCGCAGCCTGCAGCGGTCGCCGACCTCGTTGCGCATCTTTCCCGCGACTGCGTACGCGAGCTCGGTGGAATCCGCGACTAGCAGAATCGCGTCCCCCGGGTCCGCCGCGACCGCCGCGCGGACCGCCTCGACGTTCGCCTCGCTCAAGAAGCGCGCCGCCGAAGACTTGAGCCCGTCACCCGTTAGCGCGATCCACACCAAGCCCTTTCCGCCGAACTGCTTGGCCGTCTCCGTCAATGCGTCGAACTCGCGCCGCGACAGCGCCGCTCCGCCCGGATAGCGCAGCGCGACGATCGCGCCGCCGCCCTCCACTGCCGATCGAAACACGCCGAACTCCGTGCCGGCGAACGCTTTGGTCACGTCGGCGAGCTCGAGGCCGAAGCGCAGGTCGGGCTTGTCGAGGCCGTATCTCGCGATGGCGTCTTGATGCGTCATCCGCACGAACGGGGGTACGTCGATCCCGAGCGCCTCACGCCACACGTAGCGCATGCACGACTCCATCGTTTCCATCACGTCTTCCTCGGTACAGAACGACAACTCGACGTCGAGCTGCGTGAACTCCACGAGGCGATCGGCGCGCTGGTCTTCGTCGCGCATGCAGCGAGCGATCTGCATGTACTTCCCGAACCCGGCAATCATCAAGATCTGCTTGAGCAGCTGCGGCGACTGCGGCAGCGCGTAGAACGAGCCCGGGTAGAGCCGGCTGGGCACGAGGTAGTCGCGTGCGCCCTCGGGCGTCGACTTGATCATCATCGGCGTCTCTATCTCCAAGAAGTCGCGCGAATCGAAGAAGTCGCGGATCGCCTTGACGATGCGGTGGCGCACGCGAAGATTGCGCTGCATGCGCGGGCGACGCAGGTCCAGATAGCGATACTCGAGCCGCAGGTTCTCGTCGACCGGCTCGTCGACGTTGATGTGAAACGGCGGCACGAGGGACCGGTTGAGAATTTCGAGCGCCTCGACCGCGATTTCGACGTCGCCCGTGTCGAGCCGCGGGTTCTCCGTACCCGCTGGACGGCGCCGAACCGCGCCGGTAACGCGCAACACGTCTTCGTTGCGCAGGTGCTCGGCCTGGGCGAAGCTCGGATGCTCCGGATCGAAGACCACCTGCGTGATGCCCTCGTGATCCCGCAGGTCGACGAAGATCAGGCCGCCGTGATCCCGGCGGCGGTTCACCCAGCCGTCGAGCGTAACCGTCCGCCCGGCGTCGTCCGCGCGCAATACACCGCAAGACACTCTATCGCTCATCGCTCGCGCGCCCTTCCTTGATCCCGGAGACATAATGATACTGCAGCAACAGGTCGCGCGCCAGGCGCGAGCGCTCCGCCCGGCGGTCGACGTAGCCGAGCACGTGCGGAAGGCGGGTCAATAGCGAGTGCAGCACGAGTGAGAGCGGCGTCATCCCGAGGTTCAACATCACCGCGAAATCCGGATGCTTTCGATAGAAGCGCGCGGTGGATCGTCCCGCGAGGCGCATCTTTTCCTTCTGATCCTCGTACGGAACCGCTTGGCAATGGTAGCTCACCGCGCCGGGTTCGTAGAGGATCCGGACGCCGTTCTTTTGCAGCCGATAGCCCAGCTCCAGATCCTCGTGACCGTAGCCCGTAAAGCTCTCGTCGAAGCAGCACGCCGCGACGAGGTCGTCGCGACGAACCGAGGCGTTGCCCGTTAAGAAATAGAGCCACGACAGTTTTTTTCGTGAGGGCGGATGGAGATGCCCGCGAGCCGCCGGATGATCGCGCTTGTACCGGTAGTCGTCCATGTCCTTGACCTGAACCTCGAGCCCAACGATCGCGACGCGGCGCTGCTCGCGGTGATGGCGCAGGTGCGTCGAGAGCAGACTCGGTGAGGCCAGGATGTCGGCATCGTTGAAGAGCACCACGTCGCCGCGCGCGGCGGCGATGCCGGCGTTGCGCGCGGCCGCGCGGCCGCTGAAGTTCGCGGCGATATGCCGAACGTTGGGATGTTCGGCCCGCACCGCGGCGAGATAGCGCTCCGTACCATCGTTCGAGTTCGAGTCGCAGACCAGCAGTTCGTATTCCGAGGGCTCGAGGTCTTGCGCGAGCAGCGTGGGAACGACACTGGCCAGCGTATCGAGCCGATTGTACGTCGGGATAACGACGGAGACCTCAGGCATGGGGCGCCTGGAGCAGTCTGCCCACGCCGCGGGAGATCTCGTCGCGAAAGCGCACGAGCGAGTCGTCGTCCTCGCGAGCCGGCTTACGCACCAGTACGTGCGGCACGCCGTAAGGCGACCACTCCTGCGAGTTCAGGCGGAAGTATTTGTGCTCGAACGCGACGAGCGTCGGCCGCCCGACCGCGCTGGCTACGTGGGTCGCGCCCGTGTCGACGGTCACGACGACCTTGGCGCGCTCGAAGACGGCCGCCCATTCGTAGAAGGGCAGCGCGCGCAGGACCCCCGCGACGCTCGGCCGTTCTTCGAAGATCGCGGCGTCCGATGCGGTGTCGTAGGCACAGGTGATCACGACTGGGGCGAACCGCGCCAGCTCGTCGACGATTGCTAGCGTCCCTTGCAGCGTGCTGCCGTCGGTGAACCAGCGCCGCCCGAGATGAAACACGATGGGGTCGGCCGGCAGCGTTTGCGCGACGAGGCGGTCTTCCGCGCGGACGTCGAGGCGCAGCCGGTAATCCCGCCGGTGCGCGCCCGCGAGCGCAACCAGATCGAGCAGCTGCACGACCTCGTGCCGCACGACGCGCCGCGGTTCCCGATCGCACAGCTCCGGATCCGCCTCGGAAATCATGATGCGGTTCAGGTACAAGTGGGCCGTTAGCCGGGCTAGCCAGCGCCGTTCGTAAGTGTAGCCGACGCGCAGCGGCGCGCGTGTACCGCCCACCAGCTGGAGGTCTACGGCGCGCGGCGCGAGCGCGATCGCGACGTCGTATCGCTCTAAGCCCGCGCCGAACTTTCGCGGCGAGGCGTCGCGGGGCAAGACGATGAGCTCGTCGACTGCAGCGTTGCGCTCCATCACTACGCGATTGTACTCGCTCGTGACGATCGCCAGATGGGCGTCCGGAAACGAGGCTCGAACGGTCGCAATCGCCGGGGTGGACAGGACCAGATCGCCGATCCGGTCCGTACGCGAGAGCAGGATCCTCACGCGCCGGGCGATCGCAGCACGCGCTCCAGCTCCTCGAAGTAGGCCTCGTTCGCCAGAGCGCGGGCGGCCCGCAGCTCGCCGCGTTCCAGCGCACGCGCACCGTCCGGTCGTCCGAGCCTGCCGCGAAAGCGCTCCGCGAAGCGCAGGCGTCGCAGCAGCCGGTGGAATCCGCGCTGCACCGGATTGATGCCGGTCGCAAGATACGCGCGCCAGCCGGGATGCAGCGCCACGAGCCGCGCCGCGGTGCGTGCCTGCGCCTGCGCTTGGCACAGCATCTTCTCGACTCCGTCCGCGCGCGGGCGCGGCTTGTAGTGGTAGACGAGCGCCGCTGGATGAAAGACCGCCTTGACGCCGCGCGCGCGCAGGCGCAATCCGACGTCGATGTCCTCCCAGCCGTACTCGGAAAACGACTCGTCGAATCCGCCGATCGCTCGAATCGTCTGCAGTGGCACCGAAACGTTGGTGGTCCAGAAGTAGTTGCCGCTGTAGTTCCGCAAGCTCCAGATCGGCGGAGGCAGATCGTCGAGGCTCTGCACTTCGATCGCGCCGCCCCGGACGATGCCGGCCGGATGACGGGCGGCCGCGCGCACGTGCTCCTCGACGAAGTTCGGGAGCGGAAGGACGTCGTCGTCTATGAAGATGATCCGCTCGCCGTTCGCGCGGGCGATTCCCGCGTTGCGCGCCTTCGCGAGACCGCCGTTCGCCTGCGTTACGACCGTGAACGGGCAGCGGGCTCGCGTCCGAACGCGCTCGATGACGGATGGTGTCGAGTCGGCCGATCCGTCGTCCACGAGCACGATCTCGTACTCGCGATCGTCCACCGTCTGCTCCAGGCACGCGTCGAGAACGCGTTCGAGCAGCGCCGCGCGGTTGTAGGTGCAGAGCTGAATCGTCGCGCGCATCACGAGATCAACGACTCTGTCGCCGCGAGAATCCGCGGTTGGTCGAGCTGCGCGATGCACGCATAATCCCGGCAGTGCTCCTTCGTGTCGCCCCTGTGACACCGAAAGGATGGCCGCACCACGGCGGTCCGCTCTCCGAGCGGCCTCCAGCGGTCCGGAAAGTCCGATTGGAACGGGAAGATTCCCACGGTGGGGCAGCCGACGGCGGCCGCGACGTGCATCGAACCGGTCGTGATCCCGACGAACGCGGCGGCCCGCTGCGCGAGCGCTCCGAACCCGCCAACGCTGGTTTTGCCGGCCACCGAGACAACGTCCGGAGCCTGCGCCAGATCTGCGATGGCGTCCGCGAAGCGCGCGTCCGCCGGCGCTCCGCTCACGAGGACGCGAACACCGAATTGCTCCCGCAGCGCGCGCGCCAGCGACGCCCAGCCCTCGACCGGCCAGATTCCGCGCACCGACGCCACTGCGTTGCATGGGTTGAGGATGATGAACCGCCCCGCCGCCGTGTCGAGCTCTGCCGCTTCGCGCTCGTCCCGCGCCGTCGGTACGAAGCGATATCGTCGATCGTCGGTGTCGCAATCCAGAGCGCGCGCGAAGTCGAGCAGAATCTCGGACCAATGCGAGGTTACGTCGCCGCGTTCGCTGCGAACGACGACGCGTTCCGTGAATCGAAACGAGTAGAAGCGCCGGGCCTGGCCCACGCGCACTCCAATCGCCGCGAGCTGCGGCACGCGCGCCGTCCTCACCGTCGCCCAAGTGACGACGCACGCATCGTAACTGTGAAGCGTCAGGCGGTTGGCCAACGCGCGCTCGTCACCCTCATCGACCAACACGCGATCGACGTCCGGCACGCGTTCCAGCAACGCCCGGTGGGCGGTCAGCGTCAGTGCGTCGACCATGGCGAACCTGCGACGCAGCGCCCGAGCGACGAGCGAGGCGACGAGCGAGTCTCCGATACCTCCTCCCGCGCAATAGAGCAAAGCGCGTTTAGCGTTCTGCTGCATCGATCGTTCGCGCAAGCTCGCGCGTGTAGATGCCGTCGAGAGCCTGCCGGCGCGCAAGCGCGCTCAGCCAGTCCGGCACCCGTGGGCTCGTCGCAAGCCCCGCATAGAATGCGAGCAGCCAGTCGGGAAGCAGGTATCGTCCTCTCAGCACGTTCGGTTCGTAGGCGCCCGTCGCGAGTCGCGCGCGCAGCGACGGATGCTTCGCGACGAAGAGCCGCGCCATCCGCGCCTTCTCGACCGCCTTGGCGCTCTCGGCCGCCAGCGTGTTCTCCTTGGGCAGCTTGACGTGCCAGAGGTACGCATCCCACGCGAACTTCCAGCCCACACCGAGTTCTCGTAGCCGCAGCCCCAGCTCCGTATCCTCCCACCCGTAGAGATTGAAGTTTTCGTCGAAGCCGCCGGCGTCGAGGAAAACGCGCTTGGACACCGAGGCATTGCAGCTGCACAGGAACGCGCGCGAGTAGTTCATGGGCCGGGGAACGGGACGCGCCTCGGGCGAGCCGACGTTGAGGATCGGTCCGTTGACGACGCACTCGCCTCCGCGCTGCGCGGCGGCGTGCGCCGCGACCCAGCCCACGGGCAGCCGCACGTCATCGTCGCAAAATAAAAGGTAGTCGCCGCGCGCCGCGGCGGCCCCACGGTTGCGCGCCCTCGCGCGATTCGGCTGCGACTCGCCGACGTACCACACGGGCGGATCGCCGCCCGCGCGTGACTCGACCAGAGCGCGCGTGCCGTCCTGCGAGCCGTTGTCGACGACGATCACCTCGAACTGCGCCGCGCCGGCCTGGGCGTCGAGCGATGCCAGCGTGTCGCGGAGATAGCGCTCGCGATCCTTGCTGGCGATAACGACGGAGATCATGCCGCCAAGGCGAGCAGCGAGTCCGCCATCCGGTCCGCGGCGCCGACGTGATCGCGATACAGCCGCGCGAGCCCATCCGCGGCGGACGCGAGCCACGCGGGATCGTCGTAGCACTCGAGCGCGACGCGCGCGATGCGGCCGGGAGTGACGGTGCCGTGAACCTCGCGAATCAGCGCGGCTCGCGCGTCCATGTTGGGCTGCGTGTGATATTCGAAGCGCCGCGAGAGCGCGACGGCGGCGGCGCGCTTGAGCGGCACGCCGACCAGCGGGACGCGGTCGAGATAGGTCAGCGGCCCGTTGATCGTGACGACTTCGGGCGCGTTCAGGGGTGTCATGGCGATCGCCGGCGTGCCGAGCACGGCCAGCTCGATCGTCTTCGTACCGGGAATCGTCACCGCGAGCCGCGCGTGCCGCGCCGCGGCGAGCGCATTGTAGAGCACGGGGATGCGCGCGCCATCGTCGTCCGACTCCAAAAAATCGCGGCCGCCATCGCTGACGAGCCGGCCGCGGCGGCCGAACAAGCGCGGGTGGCCTCCGCTCTCTATGGCCTCGCGTACTCGTTCGCGCGTCGTAAACGGCGAGAGCGCAAACGCGATGGGAATCTCGGGCCGCTCGCGCAAGATGCGCACCGCCATCGCAAAGAAGAACGGCACGAGGTTCTCGATCTCGTACGCGCGCGACCCCGGCATCACGACGATTCCGTCGACCGGCGTGCCCGGTTCGGGTACCAGGCTCGCCTCGAACAAAGCGCCGTCGATCGCGAGGTTGCCGACCCGCTGTATTCGCTCCGGCGGCGTGCCCCACTCCGCCAACTGCTCGGCGTTGCTCCGATCGACGGCGAACGCGCGGTCGAACAGACGGCGGTAGGCGCGCCTGGAGAACTTATAGGTCGCGGCGCGACCCTTCAGGCGAGCGTGGACTCGCGCGGCGTGCAGTAGATCGCCGCCGATGTATTGCACGAGGTCCACGCCGGCCGGGGCCGCTTCGAGACGCGCGCCCAGCGCGAACTTGAGATAGCTCTTGGGATCGTAGACGCGCGCGGCAGGAAAGGCCTCGCGCACCATCGCCGCTTCGAATCCCGTCGCGTAATCGTCGGGCACGAGGAAGACCAGCGCCTCTAGGTCGGGCGCGCGCGAGTACAGCGAGCGCAGCAACGGTCGTAGCCAGCCGGCGACTTCACCCGGCCCGTTAGCGGTGAACGCTATACGCATGAAGGATACGAGCGATCGTGTCCGTCGTGCTCTCCCCCGGGACGTGCGGCGCGAGCGCTATCCGGCCACCGTGGCCGAGCACGACGCTTCGCTCGGGCAGCTCGTCTTCGCGATATTGATCGCTCTTAACGTGCACGTCGGGTCGAATTCGATCGAGCAACACCTCGGGCGTGCGCTCGCCGAATCCGACGACCACGTCCACGCTACGCAACGCGAGCAACACCTTCGCGCGCTGCGCGAACGCGACGATCGGGCGCGACTGCCCTTTGATCCGCCGCACCGAGTCGTCTTCGTTCAACCCGACGATCAGCGCGTCGCCTTGGCTTCGCGCCCACGCGAGGTACTCGACGTGGCCGGCGTGCAGAACGTCGAAGCAGCCGTTCGTAAAGACCACCGTCCGATGGTCCGCGCGCAGATCCTCGCGCCACGCTACCGCTTCGTCGACGCCGAGCAGCTGCCCGAAGAGCCGCTGCTCGCTCATTGCGGCGCCGGATCGACCAGCGCGAGAATTTCGTCCGGCGATGCCGTCGCCGTGCCGAGCTTCTCCACGACGACGCCGGCAGCGAAGTTAGCCAGCTGCATCGCCTGCTCGATCGGTGCGCCGGCCGCCAGCGCCAGCCCCAACACGGCCGTGACGGTGTCGCCGGCGCCGCTGACGTCGTAGACCGTGCGCGCCACCGAAGGGATCTGCAGACGCTCGCCGGCCTTTCCGAACAACGCCATCCCGTGCTCGCCGCGAGTGATCACCGCGTATCGGCAGCCGAGCATCTCGATGAGCCGTACGCCGGCGCGCTCGAGGTCTGCGGCGTCGCGGATCGCGATGCCGGTCATCGTCGCGGCCTCGGCCGCGTTGGGAGCGACGCATGTGATCCCGTTGTAGAGCGCGATGTTCTGTGGCTTCGGATCCGCCAGCACGAGATCGCAGCGCGTCGCCGCCTCGACGATTTCGCGGCAGAGCAGGCCCTTCGCGTAGTCGCTCAAGATCACCGCGTCGCATTTCGGCGCGCGCTCGCGGACGAACTCCGCCATGCGGTGCCGGTCCGCATCCTCCAGCGTCGAGGTCGACTCCCAGTCGGCTCGCACCACTTGTTGGCTGTGCGCGACGATGCGCGTCTTACGGGTCGTCGGCCGGTCGAAGATCGTGAAGACCCCGGCATCGTCGACGTCCTCCGCACGCAGCAAGTCGCGGACCTGTCCGGCAAACGTGTCGTCGCCGACGGCCCCCACGAACGCAACCTGCGCGCGCAGCGCCCGCAGGTTGTTCGCGACGTTGCCCGCGCCGCCCAGCGTGAACGAGTGGTCGACGACGGCGACGACAGGAACCGGCGCCTCTGGAGAGATGCGCGTGACGGTTCCCCAGATCCATTCGTCGACCATCAGATCGCCGACAACCATGATCCGCAGACGGTTCGCGCGCTCAAATAGCGTCCGCGCGTCGGGCGCCATCAGCGTCGGCGTCACGGTATTCCACCCTCGAAGATGAGCCGCTGCTCGACGAGGTCGCAGACGATGTGCGCCATCACTTGGTGCACTTCTTGAACGATCGCGGCGTAGCCGTTCGGCCCGGTCAGCGCGTAGTCTGCCACCTCGGCGACTTTGCCGCCGCCGTTCCCCGTAAAGGCAACCGTCACAGCGCCCCGTTTGCGCGCCGCTTCGAGCGCCAAGACGACGTTGCGCGACCCGCCGCTCGTCGTCATGCCGATCACGACGTCGCCCGGGTGCGCGAAGGCCTCGACCTGGCGCGAGAAGACGTAGTCGTATCCGTAGTCGTTGCCGACGCACGTGAGCGTGGACGAGTTGACGGACAGGGCCTCGCTGTGCAACCCGGGACGCTCGCGTAGATATCTCCCCGAAAGCTCGGCGGCCATGTGCTGCGCCTCGGCGGCGCTGCCGCCGTTGCCGCACCACAGAACCTTCTTGCCGTCACGCAGCGCCGTCACGATGACGTCGACGATCGCTTCGACCTGAGCGCGATAGTGCGCGGCATCGAGCAGCCCGCGGCGGTCGGCGAGCAGCTCCGCGAAGTCGCGGCGTCCGTGATACGTCATCGTTCGATCCAAAAGAGCTCGTCGCCCTGAGAGACCAGCTCACCGTTGTCGGGAACGACGCGCAAGACCGTACCGGCATCGTCGCTCTGGATCTCATTGTAGAGCTTCATCGCCTCCAACACGCAAAGCACGTCGCCGGGTTCGACGCGATCGCCGACCTCGACGTACGGCTCGACGTCGGGCGACGCGGCACGATAGAAGACTCCGGTGACGGGCGCGAGTACCTTCGCGACGTTAGCCGGTGCGGGGACTCCCGCATCGTAGGCGGCCTGGACCGGCGGCGCGTACTGCGGTACGGCCGGCCGCGAATCCGGGTCGCGACGCGAGAGCTCGTAGACCGCATCGCCCAGCTTGATCTTGAGCGTTTCCAAATCGTGCTCGTGCATGAGCGCGAGCAGCTCGCGCAAGGTCTGGGTTTCCTCGGCGTACCGGTCTTCCATCACATCGTCGCTTCTACGAGAAGCTGGACAAGGACTCCGCCGGGTGCTAACGGGAGCCGGCGGTCGCTGCGTTCTTGGAGGTCGCGCAGCACGGCCTCGCCCGCGGCGAGCTCGTCGCTCCCGACGATCAGCGCGTAGCGAGCCCGATTGCGATCGGCGATCTTGAGGTATGCCAGCAGCTTGCGATCCTGGTAATCCATGTAAGTCGGCGCATCGAGTCTGCGGCGAAGCTCGGCGACGATCGGCACCAGGAGCGTGCGAGCCTGCGCGCCGAGAGCGATGGCCGCAATACCGCTGCGCGGCGGCTCGCCGCCGTCCTCTTGGGCCGCCAAGATCATCAAGAATCGCTCCAGACCGAGGGCGAAGCCGACGGCAGGTACGTCCGGCCCGCCGAGGGAGCGCACGAGATCGTCGTAGCGTCCGCCGCCGCACACGCTGCTCTGCGCGCCTAGTACTCCCGACGTAATTTCGAAAACCGTTCGCCCGTAATAGTCGAGCCCGCGGACGATGCGCGGATTGACGACGAACGGGATGCCGCTTAGCTCGAGATATGATTTGACGGCCTCGAAGTGCTCGCGGCACGCCGCGCAAAGGAACGCCTCGAACACCGGCGCGCTCTCGATGTACGGAATGTCCGCAGGATCCTTGCTGTCGAGCAGCCGAAGCGGATTGCGCTCGACGCGCCGCCGCGCGTCCTCGCTCATCGCGGATAGGTGCGGCGCGAAATGCTTCAGCAGAGCGTCGCGATAGAGCGGCCGGCACGCGGCGTCCCCGATCGAGTTGACGTGGAGAACCGCGTCGGCGATCCGGTACTGGGTTACCAACTCCCACGCCATGGAGATGACCTCGAGATCCGCTTCGGGGCCCGAGAAGCCGAAGCACTCGACCCCGAACTGATGGGACTGGCGATAGCGTCCCTTTTGCGGACGCTCGTAACGGAAGATCGGGCCGATATAGTAGAGCCGCAGCGGCGCAGACGCGAGGAGGCCGTGCTCGAGCGCGGCCCGCACGACCGGAGCCGTCCACTCGGGGCGCAGCGTGAGGCTGCGGCCGCCGCGATCCACGAACGTGTACATCTCCTTCTCCACGATGTCGCTCTGCTCGCCGACTCCGCGCACGAAGAGATCGGTGCTCTCGAACATCGGCGTGCGAATCTCGCCGTAGCCGAAGCGAGCCGCCAGCCGATGTATGCGAGCTTCGAGCTCGCTCCAGCGGCCCGACTGCGGAGGGAAAAAATCCGCGGTGCCGCGCGGCGCGCTGAAGCTTTTTTCCGCCATCTGGCTGCACTTCGGGTAGCCGCCGCGCGTTTCCGGCGTGATTGTCGCGCGTGCGCGCGATGCTGTATGGAGGCGCGGCGCTCGCGCTTGCGATCGTGTCGTCGCCGGATGCCGTCCGCACTGCGCTCGCCACGTCGGCGAGCGCGCTCGTCGAAGCGACGCCGTTTGTCTTCGCCGGCGTCGCGTTGGCATGCGTTCTGCGACGCGGCGGAAGCGTTGTCGCGCACCTCGGTTGCGGGTGCGGCAGCGGCCCGTCGGCGCGCTCGCTTCTCGCCGCCGCCGCAACTTGGCTAGTCTTCGGGCCGCTCGTCGCGGCGTCTCGCTACTGCGCCGCGCTGCTGGTCGCGCGCGTACTTCGATCGCGCGGCCGGACCGCACACGACGACGAACGGCCACATCCGCTCGCGGAGCTGAGCGCGGTGTTTCCCGCCGCGTTGCTGGCGGGCGCCGCGGCGCAGCTCCTTGGCAGCCTCGATGCGGCTCGCGCTCCGCCTCTAGCGGGCGCCGCGATCGGCGCGGCGCTCGGATTCGGCGCCGCTCCGTGCGGGCTAGGCGCGGTCGCGCTCGCCGGCGCGCTGCGCGTGCACGCGCCCGTGACGGCCGCGGCGTTCCTGTGCGTCGCCGGCATCGTGGATCTGCGCGCGTTGCGGCCGCGGCCGCACGCTCAAACGGATCACGACGCGCTCGCGTACGCGCTGCTCGCCGCGGCGAGCGCGCTCGTCGCGTGGCGCCACGGTGACGCGCTCGTGCATCCCGCGCTCGCGCTGCCGCTCTGGGGCTGCGCGGCCGCGGCTTTCGTCTACGCCGCGCGCCATCGCCGGCAGACGTGCGCGATCGCGCGCATCGCGCCGGGCCTCATGCTCGCCGGCGCGCTGATCGGCGCGCCCGCGCCCGTCTATCACGCCACGGAAACGACGCTGACCGACCTCTTCCCCGGCGAAAACCTGAGCTTCACCGGCGTGTTGACATGCGAGCGCGGCGCGTGCGCGCTGGTGCGTTACGCGATAACGTGTTGCCGCGCCGACGCGGCGCCGGTGGTCGTGCGCTTGAGCGCAGCGCCGCCTTACCCGCCCGGCACGTGGCTGCGTGTAAACGGGCGCATCGACGAGGCCCATGCCGGTCTCCCCCTCGTCGCGCTACGCGTCGAGCGAATCGCGCCGCCGGCGGACCCGTTTGTTTATCGTTAACTAGGAAAGATTGGCGGCCTTACGCGGCTCCAAGAGTTCGACGGGAATTCCGTTGGGATCCTCGATGAACGCGATCGCGCGCGTACCGCTCGGCGACCTGTAGACGTCTTTGAGCACGCGGACGCCCTTCGATTTCAGCCCGTCTACGTAGATGCTCAGCTCGCCTTCGACCTCCAGCGCCAGATGCTCGTAGCGATTGCCGATCTCGTACGGCGGGTGCGCCTCCAGGTCGTAGACGAGCTCGATGTACGCGTTCCAGTCCTTGCCGACGAAGGCCATGGCGGTGCCGGGATAGTGATGCGGGCCGTCGAGGAGATTCAGGCCGAGTTTCTTCGTATAGAAGTCGATCGACTCGTTCATGTCGTTGACGAAGATCGACGTGTGCAAAAATCGCGTCATATGACCTCGTTCCCTAACTCAATGCAGAAAATACCGGTACGTCGAGAAGACGAGCGCCACGCCATGCGAGTCCGCGGCCGCGATCACTTCCTCGTCGCGCACGGAGCCGCCGGGTGCGATGATCGCGGCGCAGCCGCCCTGGACGGCCGCTTCCAGTCCGTCCGCGAACGGAAAGAAGCCGTCGCTCGCACACGCCGAGCCGCGCGCCGCTTCGCCCGCGCGGCTCGCCGCGATCTGGACCGCGCTGACCCGGTTGGTCTGGCCAGCGCAAATTCCACGCGTGGTCCCGTCCTTCACGATCACGATGCCGTTGCTCTTTACGTGGCGCACGACGTCCCACGCGAACGCGAGGTCGTGCCACTGTTGTTCGGTCGGACGCTTGCGGCTCACCACGCGCCACTGCTCTCCGGGTGCGGCAGGATCGTCGTCTTCGGCCAAGACGCCGCCGAGCGCGCTGCGCAAGCGCAGCTCGCGCGCCAGCTCGTCAGGAAGCGAGGGCGCGAACCGCATGATGCGCAGGTTTTTCTTCTTGCGGAGAATCTCGAGCGCGTCCGCATCGAAGTCCGGAGCGGCGACGATCTCCAAGAAGAACTCGCGCAGCGCCGCAGCGGCTTCGCGATCGATCGGCGCGTCGGCAGCGACGATTCCCCCGTAGGCCGAAATGGCGTCGGCGTCGAGCGCCTCGCGCACCGCCAGCCCGACGCGCGAGCGCTGCGCGACTCCGCACGGCACTGCGTGCTTGACGACCGCGGCGCGCACGAAACGGGCGTGCTCGCTGCCGAACTCCGCGCCGAGCGGCGCTCGCGAAAGCAGACGCAGCGTCGCGTCGAGGTCGAGTAAATTGTTGTACGAGAGCGCCTTGCCACCGAGCTGCTCGGGTAGACGATCGGCGCGGTCGAGATAGAACGCCGCCCGCTCCTGCGGGTTCGTGCCGTAGCGCAGCCGCTTCGCCAGCGGCAGCGTCAGCGCCAGCGCGCCTGGGAGTTCGGTCGGCAGAACCTCGCCGGCGGTGGCGAGATAGTGCGAGATCGCGACGTCGTACTCGCCCGTTCGCTCGAAGGCCGCGACCGCAAGCCGGCGGCGCAGCGCAGGCGCCACGTCGTCGGTTTCGATCGCTCTAACGTACTCAGCGTATTGCGACGGATGCGTCAGCACGGCGACCCGCTCGAAATTCTTCGCGGCGGCGCGCAGCAGCGCCACGCCGCCGATGTCAATCTGTTCGATCGCCTCGGGCAGCGTGGTCCCCGGACGGGCCACCGTCGCCTCGAACGGATACAGATTGACGGCGACCGTTACGATCTCGGGGATCGCGTACTTCTCGCGCTGCCGATCGTGCTCGGGATCAGCGCGATCGTAGAGAATTGCGCCGAAAATTTTCGGATGCAGCGTCTTGACCCGGCCGCCGAACAGCGCCGGAAAGCCCGTGACGTCACCGACGTCGCGGGCCGGTATTCCGTGCTCTTCCAAGAACGCGCGCGTCCCGCCGGTCGCATAGATCTCCGTACCGCGCTCGTGCAGCACGCGGGCCAGCTCCGCTGCGCCGGTCTTGTCGTAGAGTGAGAAGAGCGCCGCCCGAGGTGTCGAGGGCGTCTCAGGCAAGCAGCGCCTCCGCCTGTTGCGCCAACTCGGCCGATACGACCGCGCTGGCGCCGGAGTCGCCCGTCGTCACGCCGTAGATTCGATCCGCGATCTCCATCGTTTTCTTGTTGTGCGTCACGATGAGCATCTGCGATTCCGTCGCGAACTCTCGCACCATCGCGCAGAATCGGTCGATATTCGCGTCGTCGAGCGCGGCATCGACCTCGTCAAGCAGGTAGAACGGCGCCGGCTTCGTCGCTATCAGCGCAAAGATCAGCGCCGCGGCGGTCATAGCGCGCTCGCCTCCGGAGAGCGCCGCCAGCGGCATCTCTTTCTTGCCGGGCGGCTGCACCGCGATCTCGATCCCCGTCTCGGCGAGATTCTCGGGCTGTGTCTGCCACATCTTCGCCTCGCCGCCGGAGAAGAGGCGCGCGTACATCGTCGTAAACGCATCCGAAACCTTCGCGAACGTCTCGTTGAACTGCACCTGCGTTTCGTGTTCGATCTCGCGGATCGACTCGAGCAGCGTCTCGCGCGCCGCGCTCAGGTCCTCCAGCTGCGCCTCGAGAAACCGCTTGCGCTCCGCGAGCTCGTCGCGTTCGGCATCCGCGTTGAGGTTGACGTTGGCCTGCAGGCGCGCGAGCTCGTCGCGCAGGCGCGGAAGCTCCTCGACGATCGCGTCGGGCTCATTTTCGTAGCGCTGCGTGACGTCCGCGCATTCGTCGTTGGTAGCGGGGTTCTGTGCGAACTGCGAGACGAGCATCCCGAGCTCGGCCTCGATCTCGGCGAGCCGCGTGCGGTGGCGCTCTCCGCCCGCCGCAGTCTCGCGCTCTTCCTGCTCGGCCATGCGCATGTCCGATTCAGCCTGCGTCTGTCGCTGGGCCAGCGTCTCCCGCTGCCGGCGCGCGGAGTCGAGCCGCTCGTCGAGCCCCGTGACTCCGTGCCGCAGCCCTTCCACGTGGGCGTGGGACGTGCGCGTCTCCCCCATCAGCGACGCGATCTCGGCGAGCATCTCTTCGCGCGCGACGCCCGCGCGCTCGCCGTCCTGATCGAGCATCCCGAGGCGCCCCTTCGCCGCGTCGCGTTCCGCCGTGAGCGCGGCCGCACGCTCGCGCAGATCCGCGGCGCTAGCGCTCGCCGCGACCTGATCCGCCTCGGCCCGCGCGATCCGCTCGCGCACGCCGGCGAGTTCGCGCTCGAGCTGCGCGCGATGCTTGTCGCTGCGCTCGGCTGCGGGCTCCACGCGCTCGTACTCGTGCTCCCGCTCCCACGAGAGCGTGGCAGAGGCGCGCAGCCGCGCTGCCGCCGCGCGGGCCCCTTCGAGCTCCGCGCGCGTGCGCTCCACGTCGCCAACGAGGGCGCCGAGCTCGGCGCGCACGGCAACGAGCCGCGACTCCGTCTCGGTCTGCTGCTCGCGCGCCGCGTCGCGCTGGTCGATCGCGACTTCGGCGCGCTGATGCGCCGCGCTCAACCCGCGCTCGGCCTCCTCGAGCCGCGCGTGCATGCCGACGAGTGCTTCGCGCAAGCTCTGCGCCTGAAAGCGCCGGGACAAGATCGAGCGCTCGCGCGCGAAGCGTCCGCCGGTGATCGCGCCGCCGCCGGTGATCTGCTCTCCACCGAGCGTCACGATCGTATCGCGGAACCCGCGCCCGCGGACGAGCTCGATTCCGGTTTGTAGCTTGTCGACGATCAAGACGTTGCCGACTAGGAAGCTCACGACGCCCGCGAAGCGCGGCGCGCTGCTGACGAGCGTGTGCGCGTAGCCCAAGACGCCGGCAACGGCGCCGACCGCCGGATCGAGCTGACGTCCCTTACGGTCCGCCAGCGTGTCGAGCGGCAGGAACGTCGCGCGGCCGGCCTCTTTGCGGTTCAAAAAGTCCACGCCGCGCTCGGCATCCTCCGACGTCGTCGTCACGACGTTGGAGAGGCGCGCGCCGAATGCGACGTCCATCGCGCGCGCGTACCGTTCTTCCGTCGTGATGAGGTTCGAGACGATGCCCTCGATGCCGCGCAGCTCGCCGCGCTGCCACGCCTCGATGACCGCGCGCGTGCCTGGCACGTGTCCCTCGAGCGAGTTCTCCAGCTCTTCGATCGTGTGCAGCCGCGACTCGGCAGCCTTGACCTCCCCGGACTGCTCGTGCACTGCGGCCAGCGCTCGCGTTACGTCCTCCTGCGCGAGCGCCGCGTCACGCGCCGCATCCTCGGCGCGCCCGCGCGCGTCAAGCGCCGCCTCTTCGAGTATTTCGAGCTGCCGCCGCCGCTCGCCGTGTCGGTGCGCAGCGCCGCCGGCAACGATCTCGACCTCTTCCGCACGCTCGCGCGCGGCGCGCGCCTCGCGATCGAGCCGCTCGGCTTCGGCACGCAGCGCGTCGGCCTGCGCGCGACGTTCCGCCTTGCGTTCCGCGAGCTGCGTCGCCGCGACTTCGATCTCGCGCAGCCGCGTGAACACCGATTCGAGCTCCGCGTGCGTCTGCGCGAGCGCCGCCTGCGCCCCCACCTCGCGCTCGCGCGCCGTCTCGATCTCGCGTGCGAGCGGCGCGATCCGTTCCTCGAGGCCGGCGATCGCCTCGACGAGGGCGCCCCGTTCTTGTCCGGCGCGAGCGGCGTCTTCCGACGTTTGAGTCGATTGCCGCTCCAGCGCCTCGCGGCGCGCGAGCGCCGCGGCGTACTGGGCCTCGCTCGAGGCGAGCTCGCCGCGCCGGCTCTGCGATTGGGAGCGCAGCTCCTCGAGTTCCAGCTCGCAACGGTAGAGTTCCGTCCGCAGCGTGGTCAGCGTGGCGCCGGACGAAGCCGACTTGGCGGCGGCGACGCTGCGCTGCTCCTCATTCTTCGCCAACACCTCGCGCAGCGCGGCGGCTTCCGCGCGGCGCGTCGCGCTCGCGCGCAGGTAGCTCAGGATCTCCAGATCGCGGACGCGCGCGCTGACGCGGCGATAGCGTTTCGCCCGGCGCACCTGCGTGTCGAGCTCCGGGATGCGACGATCGTGCTCGGCGATCAGATCACTGATGCGGATTGCGTTCTGCTCGGTACGCTCGAGCCGCCGCAGCGACTCGTGCTTGCGGGCGAGAAACTTTCCGATGCCGGCGGTCTCCTCGAATAGCGCCCGCCGCTCCGCCGGCTTGCTGGTGAGAATCGCATCGATCTGTCCCTGCGACACGATCGCATACGAGCCGGGTCCGAGGCCGGTTCCCATCAACAGCTCGACGATGTCGCGCAACCGCACTTGGGTGCGGTTAATGAAGTACTCGCTCTCGCCCACGCGATACGCTCGCCGCGTGAGCTCGACCTCGCGGAAATCGATCGGCATCCGTGCGTCGCTGTTGTCGAAGAGTATTGAGACCTCGGCCAGACCCAGCGGCTTGCGCAGCTCGTTGCCCGCGAAGATCACGTCCTCGAGCTTGCCGGAGCGAAGGCTCTTGGTCGAGGTCTCGCCCAGTACCCACCGGAACGCATCCACTAGGTTCGACTTGCCGGATCCGTTCGGGCCCACGATGGCCGTCACGCCGGCGCCAAACTCGAGCTGCGTCGGATCCGCGAACGTCTTGAATCCGAAGGCTCGAATGTTGCGCAGCTTCACGGGCGATCCATGATCGAAACGAGTGCCGCCTCGGCTGCCGCCTGCTGCGCCGCCTTTTTCGAAGGCCCGTCGCCGCGGCCCAAGATCTTGCCCTTGACTATGACGCGCGACTTAAACGCCGGTTGTTGCGGCGTGCCACGACTCGTCTCGCGATAGACCGGCGTCGCGGCGAGATGCTCTTGTGCGTAATGCTGCAGTCGCGTCTTGGCGTCGAGGAGCGCATCGGTCGAATGATCGAGCTGCTCGACGTGCTGCGTGACGACGAACTGCCGCGCCTTTTCGAGCCCGAAGCGCAGATATAGTGCACCCACGAAGGCCTCGAACGCATCGGCGAGCACGGAAGTGTTTTCGGCGCCGCCGGCCGCGCGCATGCCGGCGCCGAGCTGCATCAACTCCGAGATTCCCAGCCGCAGCGCCGTCCGCGCCAGCTGACCGTCGTTGACGATCGCGGCCTTGCGCAGCGTCAGCAGACCCTCCGGCTCGCCCTCGAAAGCATCGTAGAGCCACGCGGCGGTGACGCAGCCGAGAATCGAGTCGC
Organism: Candidatus Binatia bacterium; assembly: GCA_035544215.1. Lineage (GTDB taxonomy): Bacteria > Vulcanimicrobiota > Vulcanimicrobiia > Vulcanimicrobiales > Vulcanimicrobiaceae > Cybelea. Next base: position 1,381,757 of record DATKHY010000007.1, read on the forward strand.
CGAGGAACTCCATTCGCTCGTTCGAGGCGCCGCCGTGCTCCTTGGCGTAGCTCTGATGAACGAAGGCAACCTGGAACGCGTTCAGCTGGCCGGGTTTGCGTACGCCCGCAAGACGAAGCAGAGCGCGCAGCCGTCGCCGGTTTGCCTCACCACTCACGTCGGAGAGCTCGTCCTATTTGACCTTGCTGAAGACGATGACGCTGTTGTGGCCGCCGAAGCCGAACGAGTTCGAGAGGGCGACGCGAATCGGCGCACTGCGCGCGACGTTGGGCACGTAGTCGAGGCGGCACTCCGGGTCGGGAAACTCGTAGTTCGTCGTCGGCGGCATCACGTCGTGATACACCGCCAGCGCCGTGGCGACGCCTTCGATGCCGCCGGCCGCGCCCAGCGCGTGGCCGTGCATGGACTTCGTCGAGCTGACCCCAATCGCAAACGCGTGCTCGCCGAACGTCTTCTCGATCGCCTTCGATTCCGCCGGATCGCCCACTGGCGTCGAAGTGCCGTGGGCGTTGATGTAGTCGACGTCGCCCGGCCCGATCCCGGCGCTCTCGAAAGCGCGTGCGAAGGCCAAGCGGACGCCGTTGCCGTCCGGGTCGGGCGCGACGAGATCGAATGCGTCCGAGGACTGGCCGTACCCCAGCACCTCGCAGTAGATCCGCGCGCCGCGCGCCCGCGCGTGTTCGTACTCCTCGAGCACGAGAATCCCGGCCCCCTCCCCCAGGACGAAGCCGTCGCGCTCCTTGTCGAAGGGCCGGCTTGCGCGCGCCGGGTCGTCGTTGCGCGTTGACATCGCCCGCATCGAAGAGAAGCCCCCGATCGCCAGCGGCGAGACCGTCGCCTCGCTCCCGCCCGCGATCATCGCGATCGCGTCGCCGTAGACGATAGCGTTGTAGGCGGTGCAGATCGCGTCGTTGGCGCTCGCGCAGGCGCTCGCCGCGGCGAAGAACGGGCCGCGATACCCGAACGCCATCGAGATGTGGGCCGGGGCCGCGTTGGCCATGAGCATGGGAATGAAGAAGGGCGTCACCTTCGACCACGTCCCGTTCTCGTTGGCCTTGTCCGAGTTGAGCCAGAACGTGATGATGCCGCCGATTCCGGTACCGATCACGCCGCCGACTCGCTGTTTGAACTCCGCGTCGTCGGGGAGCTTGGCGTCCTCGATCGCCTCGCGGGCCGCGACGAAGGCAAACTGCGTGAAGCGGTCCATGCGGCGGGCTTCCTTGCGCCCGATCAGCTCCTCCGGCTTGAAGTCCTTGACCTCCGCGGCGATGCGCGTGATGAAGTCGCTCGCGTCGAAGGCCGCGATCGGGGCGACGCCCGACTCGCCGGCCACGACGCGCCTCCAGAACTCCTCCCGGGTATTGCCGACCGGGGTGACGGCGCCCAGCCCCGTCACGACGACCCGCCGGCGGGCAGGCGGTTGCATAGTGGACTCGATCAAAACTTCACCAAGTTACGGCGACCCACGGGTGCTTCCCCGCACGCCCCTGTCTTGCGCTCGTCTCCAGGCCTGGATATAATCAGGGGCTGTCTGCCACCAGGGTATGGGGCACTACTCTTCGCCACAAGGAACGTTATGAAGCGGACGTATCAGCCGCACAATCGCCGCCGCAAGCGCGTGCACGGATTCCTGGAGCGCATGAGCACCAAGCAGGGGCGTAAGGTGCTGGCTCGCCGCCGTAAGAAGGGGCGTCATCGTCTCACGGTCTGATGCGCTGCTTCGCAAGCCTGCGCCGCCAAGCGGATTTCGCTCGTCTGCGCCGGCACGGCCGCCGCATTTCTACAAAGAGCCTCGTCATTTATCGTAGCGACTCGCTGCCGGGGGATGGTCGCGCGCTCGTCGGCATCAGCGTAAGCAAGGCGATCGGCAAGGCCGTGCTTCGAAACAAGCTGCGGCGCCGCATCGCGGCGATCCTCGACGACGCCTTGGCGCAACGCGATGCAGTGCGGCTGCTCTTCGTCGCGCGCCCGCTTGCCGCGAATGCGTCCTTCGGCGATTTGCGCGCCGAGGTAACCTCGGCTCTCGGGCCGGTGTAGTAGAGCGCATGCGCCTCTTGCTGGCGGGCCTCATTCGGCTCTACCAACTCGTCGTCTCTCCGCTGCTGCCGAAGGCCTGCCGTTTCTACCCCAGCTGCTCGCAGTACGCGCTCGAGGCCGTCACCCGCCACGGCGCGGCCCGCGGCTCCGTCTTGGCGGCCGCGCGCCTCGCGCGCTGCCACCCGTGGAACCCGGGCGGCGTCGACTTCGTCCCCCTTCGACTCGCTTCGCTCGCTCAGGACAGGCTCGGGCAGCGAGATTTCAAGCGGGGTAGCTAGTGCATTTGCTGATCGCCGCATCCTGGCTCGACCCCATAGTCAACGCGCTGTCGTCGGCGGTCATGCTCATCAACAAGCCGATCAACAACCTCGGCTGGAGCCTCGTCATCCTCTCGGCGCTCATTCGCCTGGTCTTCTGGCCCCTCAACACGGCGCAGTTCAAGGCGTTTTTGGGGATGCAGAAGATCGCTCCGCAGCTCAAGCGCCTTCAGACGAAATATAAAGACGACAAGAACCGCCTTCAGCAAGAGACGATGGCGCTCTATAAGGAACACCGCGTCAATCCGTTCGCGGGTTGCTGGCCGATGCTCGTTCAGTATCCCGTGATCATCAGCGTCTACTACGTGGTGATGAACCACAAGGCGCTCTTCGCGAACCAGAACTGGCTGTGGATCGGCAGCGCGATTACGCACGCCGCCGCCGCGCCCGCAATCTTCGGTGCGCCGATATTCGCCGCGAGCCTGGCGCTCCCCGATCTTCTTCTGATCCTGCTCTACGCGCTTTCGATGTATCTGAGCGTCCGGTTCGTGAGCATGCCGGCCACCGATCCGCAGCAGGCTCAGACCCAGCGCATGATGGCCGTCATCTCGCCGCTGCTGCTGGGCTTCATGGGGTGGAAATATCACTGGCCATCGGCCATGGTGCTGTACTGGTTCTCCTACAACGCCTTCACGATGGGACAGCAGTTCTACTTGCTTCGCCGCTATCATCAGCCGCTCGCGCTGATCGACAGCGAGCACGTCATCACTCAGGAGTCGCAGGATGCCGCCTCGGCGAAAGACGGCACCGCAAAAGCACTGCCCAGCGGCAACGGCGTCGCCAAGGCCGGGCCTTCGAAAGCCGCCCGCGGGACGCGCTCGAAGCGCAAAAACAAACGAGGAGCATAAGCACCAACCATGCTCTACGAAGACGATTTCGAATTCGAGGAACAGCCGGCCGACGTGCGCGATCGCGCCATCGGCAAGCCGCGCGGCGGACGGGGCGGAGGTACGCGTCGCGGACCGCAGCCGCGCCGCGAGCCCGCGCGCCCGCGCTCGCGCCAGGAGATGCCCGAATCCGCGAAGCCGGCGCGCGATCTGCTGAGCGAGATCCTCGCGGGGATGGGCGTCGGTCCCGTTGAGATCGACTACATCGAACGCAAAGAGGGCGAGTATCTCGAGATCTCTGGCCCGCATCTCGGAATGCTGATCGGCCGCCACGGCAACACGCTCGAGGCGCTCAACCTGATCTTCAACAACGCGTTCAATGCCGGCGTTCGCGCGAATCGCCACTATTACACGATCGACGCGGAGGGTTACCGCGCGCACCGCGCGGATCAGCTCAAGAATCTCGCTCTCGCTACGCTCGAGCGCTGCATGCGCGAGAACACACCGCAAAAGCTCGAACCGATGCTCCCGTCCGAGCGCAAGATCATCCATCTCGTGCTCGCCGATTCGGAGCACGTGCGCACGGAATCCGAAGGCGAAGAGCCGGAGCGACGCGTCGTAATCCACCCGCGCTGAATCCGCAACTGACGGAGACGATCGCCGCGATCGCCACGCCGCCGGGCAAGGGGGCGATCGCGATTGTTCGCGTCAGCGGTCCCGCGGTGCCGGCGTTGCGCGATCGTCTCGTGCGGACGAAATCCGGTTTAAGACCGCGCGTCGCGACGCGCGTCACTATTGTCGATGAGTGCGGGCGCGCGCTCGATCGGGCGATCGCCGTCGCATTCTCGGCGCCGCACAGCTACACCGGTGAAGACATGCTCGAGCTGCAGCTCCATGGTTCTCCCGTGGTCGCGCGCGAGGTCGTGCGCGCGCTGCTGGCGTGCGGCGCGCGGCTGGCCGCGCCCGGCGAATTTACGCGCCGGGCGTTCCTCAACGACAAGATGGACCTGCACGCGGCGGCGGCCGTCGCGGACGTCGTCAACGCCGAGACGCGCGCCGCGGCGCAAGCGGCGCTGGCCAATCTCGGCGGCGGTCTTGCAAACGAGATCCGCTCGCTGCGCGCGTCGCTCGCGCGCGTTCTCGAGGAGCTCGGCGGCGCGATCGACTTCCCGGATGAGGTCCCCGAGCCCGGCCGGGCCGACGTCGAGCGCCGGCTCGAGCCCATCGCCGCGGCGCTCGAGCGCCTGCGCCACGACGGTGAACTGGGCCAACTCGTCCGCGAGGGTATGGGCGTCGCAATCGTCGGGCCGCCCAACGCGGGCAAGTCCTCGCTGCTCAACGCACTGCTCGGCTTCGAGCGCGCGATCGTGTCCGAGATTCCCGGCACGACCCGCGACGCGATCGAGGAGGCGATCGTCGTCGACGGCGTCCCGGTGCGGCTGATCGACACCGCGGGTATTCGCTCGCACGCCGACCGCCTTGAGTCCGCCGGCATCGAGCGGACCGAACGCGCGTTGGTCGCGGCCGCCGTCGCACTCGTCGTGATCGACGGCTCGGAGCGGTTGGGCGCCGACGCGATTGCTCTGCTCGAACGCACTGCCGGGCGCCCGCGAATCCTCTTCTTCAACAAGTCGGATCTCGGCACGCTAGGGACGCGCGAGACCGGTGAGCCCCAAGCGATCGTCGGCAGTGTCCGGCATGTCGCCACACTGCAAGAGCTGCGGCAAGCCGTCGCACGGCTCGGCTGGGGCGGGGAACGCATCGACCTCTCGCGCCCACATCTCGTCGCGCTGCACGAATTCGACGGCGTCAACACGGCACTCGACGGTCTGCACCGGGCGGGGCGAGCGCTCCGAAACGGCGAGCCGATCGACTTCGCCGCCGCGGAGCTGCACCGCGCATATTCCTCGCTTGGGCATGTAAGCGAGCAGGTTGCCGCCGAAGAGGTCATCGATGGCATCTTTTCGCGCTTTTGCATCGGAAAATAAAAGGAGGTTACGGTAATGCGGCGTGCTCTTTTCGCGCTGGTCGCTCTCGCGGTCTTCGCCTTACCCGCGACGACGCAAGCCAAGATCGTCTCGCGTTTTGGCGTTACGATCATCAGTTGCGTCGTCAATTCCAACGGCAGTAACCTGACCAACGGCATCAACGTGGTTTATTACAACACGCATGACTCGCCGGCGACAGAGGTCGACTTTCTCGTCAACTACTTGGGAAAGCGCTTCATCCTGATCGATAAGGGCAGCTTCACGCGCGGGGCCCAGATCAACCACAACCTGGCCAACGCGCTGACCGGCCAGTCTTGGGACGGTCCCAAGCCCAAGCTATGCCGAGTCGAGCGCGTCTACCTCGCCAACGGACGGAGCTTCTAAAAATGCAGTTAAATCCGTTAGTCAACGTTTTAGCCCGCAACTGGTGGGCGGTGCTCATTCGCGGCATCATCGCCGTGATTTTCGGCATTTTGGCCTACCTGTGGCCGGGAGCGACGTGGGTCGCCATCGCCATCCTGTTCGGGGCGTACGCGCTCGTCGACGGCATCTTCGCGATCATCGCGACGGTTCGCGCCGCCGAGACCCAGCAGCGCTGGTGGCCGTTCCTGCTGGAGGGCATCGTCGGCATCCTGATCGCCGCGATCACCTTCTACGATGTCCGCATCACGATATTCGCGCTCTACTTCACGATCGCCGCGTGGGCATTTCTCACGGGCATCTTCGAGATCGTCGCAGCGATCGAGCTGCGCAAACACGTCGCGAACGAGTTCTGGCTGATCCTCGGCGGTATCGCATCGATCGCCTTCGCTGTGCTCATGATCTGGTTTCCGCTCGCGGGATTTCTCGCGATCACGTGGCTGATCGCAGCGTACGCGATCGTGTTCGGCATCATGCTGATCGCGCTGGCGTTCCGGCTGCGCTCGCACTTGCCCGCGGCTCCCACCCCGAAGACCGCCACGTAAAAGGCGATGCTCGGCGACGCCGGCACTATCGTGGTCGGCGGCGGCCACGCCGGCGTTGAAGCCGCGCTCGCGTCGGCGCGGTCGGGAGCACCGACGCTGCTGGTCACGGGCGACCCGGAGAAGATCTGCACGCTCCCGTGCAACCCGTCGATCGGCGGGAGCGCGAAGGGCCAGCTTGTGCGCGAGATCGACGCGCTCGGCGGCGCCATGGGGCTGATCGCGGATCGGTGCAGCCTGCACGCCCGCTTCCTCAACGAGAGCAAGGGCCCGGCGGTGCGAGCGTTGCGCCAGCAGATGGACAAGCCCGCCTACGCGCGTGCCGCCATCGAGCTGCTCCGCACGGAGCCCAACCTCGCGATCGTGCCCGGCCTGGTCGAGGACCTCGAGGTCGAGGCCGGCGCGGTTCGCGGCGTGCGCTGCAGCGACGGCTCGCGCCACCTCGCGAAATCGGTCGTGCTGGCGACGGGAACGTTTCTGGGAGGGAAGTCCTTCCGCGGCGACCTCGTCCTCGCCGAGGGGCGTTTCGGCGAGGCTCCCGCGATCGGCTTGGCGGCGGCGCTGCGCCGCCTCGGCTTTCCCACGATGCGGCTCAAGACCGGAACGCCCCCGCGCATCGACAAGCGCAGCGTCGACGTCGCCGCGATGTTGATGCAGCCGCCCAGCCCGCGCCCGCTGCTGTTTTCGTACCGCAGCGAACGGCGCTTCGGCGGCCCGCAGCTTCCGTGTTACGTCACGCAAACCAACGCGCTCACTCACGCACTCGTGCGCGACAATCTCCATCGCTCGCCGCTCTACGGGCTCGATCTCATTCGCGGAATCGGGCCGCGCTATTGTCCGTCGATCGAAGACAAAGTCGTCAAATTCGCCCATAATCCGTCGCATCAGATCTTCATCGAGCCGGAGGGCTGGGACGAGCCGACGCTCTATGTCGGCGGCTTCTCGACGTCGCTTCCGGCCGAGGTTCAGTTAGCGATGCTGCGCACGCTGCCGGGCTTGGAGAACTGCAACATGCTGCGGGCCGGCTACGCGGTCGAGTACGACATGGTTCCGCCGACCGAGCTGAGCGAGACGCTCGAGACGCGGCGGATTGCCGGGCTGTTCCACTGCGGCCAGCTCAACGGAACGTCGGGCTACGAGGAGGCGGCCGCACAGGGCCTGATTGCGGGGCTCAATGCGGCGCGCGCGGTTCGCGGTGACGAGCCGATTCGACTCGGGCGCAGCCAGGCGTACATCGGCGTGCTGATCGACGACCTCGTGACCAAGGGCGTCGACGAGCCCTATCGGATGCTCTCCTCACGCGCGGAGCATCGCATCCTGTTGCGGCACGACAACGCGGATCTTCGGCTGACACCCGTCGGGCGCGCGGCGGGTCTAGTCGGCGACGCGGCTTGGGAGGCGTTCGAGCGGCGCCGGACGGCGCTGGGCCGGGCGCGCGACCGCTCCCAGACGACGCGCCTGACCACCGAAGAGCTCGGCGGCGAGCGGTTCGAGCGCGGCAGCACGCTCGCCGACGCGCTGCGGCGTCCGCGGCTCGACTTCGCCGACGTCGCCGCACACTTCGACCCGCCGCTTGAGGCCGAGATCGGCGAGCGGCTGGCCATCGAGCTCAAATGCGAAGGGTACGCTCGGCGCGAGGAGCTCGCGATCGAGAAGTCGCGCAAGACGGAAGACGCGCGAATCCCTGAAGATTTCGACTATCTCGCGATCGCGGCGCTCTCGCGCGAGGCGCGCGAGAAGTTCGTTCGCCGGCGTCCCCGCACGTTGGGAATGGCCGGCCGCATCCCCGGCATCACGCCCTCGGACGTCGCGATCGTCGCGCTCTTCCTGCACCGGCGCGAGCGACACGATGTCGGCACTCGCGCCGGTCAAACGTCTATCGTGTCGTAAGGAGGACCCAAAATGAGTGAATATTTGTTCCTGTACCGGGGCGGCAGCCGCCCCGAGTCGCCGGCCGAGGGCGAGAAGGTCATGCAGAAATGGATCAGCTGGATGCAGGACCTCGAAACCAAAGGCCACCTCAAGGACCGCGGGCAGCCGCTCGAGGGCGAGGGGAGGGTCGTGAGGGGGAGGCAGCGTTCCATCAGCGATGGCCCTTACGCCGAATCGAAGGACATCATCGGCGGCTACACGTTGATCGAGGCCAAGGATCTGGCACAGGCGGCCGAGCTGGCCGGTGGATGTCCGATCTTCGACCGTGACGGCCTGGTCGAAGTGCGCCCCGTCATGAAGATGTAACGACATCAATGGAGCCCGCCGAGCACCTGTTCCGGCAAGAGTCGGGACGCATGGTCACCGCGCTGTCTCGCATCTTCGGGCTCGACAACATCGCGTTGGCAGAGGACGTCATGCAAGACGTCTTCTGCCGCGCGCTCGAGGTGTGGAAACTGCGCGGAGTGCCGCATAATCCCTCGGCGTGGCTGATGAAAGCCGCGCGCAATCGCGCGATCGACGTTCTGCGCCGCGAGCGGACCGCGCGCAATCTCGTGCCCGAGCTCGGACGCCTTCTGAACAGCGAATGGACGATGGTCGCGACGGTGAACGAATTTTTCGGGTCCGAGACGATCAAAGACGATCAGCTGCGGATGATGTTTTCGTGCTGCGATCCACGACTCTCAGAAGACGCGCAAGTCGCGCTGACGCTGCGACTGCAGTGCGGCTTTACGACGGCCGAGATCGCGGGCGCGTTCCTTAGCAAGAACGCCGCCATCGAGAAACGCATCGAGCGCGGCAAGAAAGTCTTGGCAAGTTCGAAAGGATTGTTCGACTTTGCCGAAGCGGAGCTGCCCGCGCGTTTATCCGCGGTGCACCGCACGCTTTACCTAATGTTCAACGAAGGTTATCACGGAGCGTCACGCAAAATGCCGGTGCGCGCCGAGCTCTGCAACGAGGCGATGCGGCTCGCCGCGCTGCTGCTCGAGAACGTGCGCGTCGCGACGCCCGCGTCGCACGCACTCTGCGCGCTGATGTATCTGCACGCGGCGCGTCTGCCCGCGCGCGTCGACGCGCGCGGCGACCTAGTGTCACTCGCGCGACAGAACCGCGCGCTGTGGAATCGAACGCTGATCGCGCGCGGAACCGAGCTGCTCGATCGGTCGGCCACCGGACCCGAACTCAGCGAATACCACGTCGAAGCCGCAATTGCGTCGTTGCATTCGGGTGCCGCCACAGACAACGACACCAACTGGGATCGGCTCCTGTGGCTGTACGACATCCTGATGCGCATCCGTCCGTCGCCGGTGATCGCGCTCAACCGCGCCATCGCCGTCGCGCAACGCGAGGGTCCCGAATCGGGAATTGCGGCGATTCGCGCCATCCCGGCCAGCGAGCAGCTTGCTTCATATCCGTTTCTTCCAGCGGCGCTCGGCGAACTGGAGCTGCGCGCCGGACGCGTCGAGCGCGCGCGCAGCCACTTCGAGGCCGCCGCCGCGCTCGCGCGCAACCCGATGGAACGCCGCTTTCTCGAACTGCGCGTCGAAGCCGCGAGGAGTGAGCCGCACCGCTGAAGACGAGCTTTTCGCTCTCCTAGAAGGCGCCGGCGTTGGGCCGGCCATACGCGCGCAGCTGAGCCGCTTCGCAGCTCTTGCGCTCGAGGCCAACCGGCGCGTGAACCTGACCGGGGCAAAATCGCCCGCGGCGCTCACGCAGCATGTGCTCGACAGCTTGACCGTAGTGCCCCACGTCCGCGAACCGTACGTCGACGTCGGCTCAGGAGCCGGACTGCCGGGAATCCCCGTCGCGATCGCCGCCGGCATCCCGGTCACGCTAATCGAGGCCACGGCCAAGAAGGCCGCCTTCCTCGCCAAGACTCTCGAGGAGTTGGAGGTCGAGGGGCGCGTCATCCAGCGGCGCGCCGAGGACGTCGGCCAGGACGACGCCTTTCGCGAGCGGTTTGCGAGCGGCACGGCGCGCGCACTTTCGGGCGTCACGACCGTCGCCGAGCTGCTGCTGCCGCTGATCGCGCCGGGCGGCGTCGCCGTGTTGCAGCGCGGACGCTTTGACGAGCGCGAACGGCGTAGCTTGGAAGACGCGAGTCTGATGCTCGGCGGCCGGATAGAATCCGAACTGGCGCTCGAGGGAGAGCGGCGCATCCTGCTCCTGCGCAAGGAGCGCCCGACTCCGCTGCGCTTTCCGCGGCGACCCGGAATCCCCGAGAAGCGCCCGCTCTGCACGTAGTTCCGAGGCGCTGGGGCGTTTCACGGCGAACATCGGCGTGAAACAAAGAGGAGGGGTAGTGGAAGGCGGATTCGAGGGCTTGTCGGAGTTCGAGAAGGGCCTAATTCTTGGGATTCTGATCGGAGAAGGGCACTTTGGCGGGGACGGCAAGCAGCCCCAAATCACCCTGAAGATGAACGTCCGCCACGAACAGCTGCTACGCTGGCTGAACGACCGGGTGCGCTGGTCCCGTCTCTACGGACCCTACCATCACGACAACCGGCACTATCTCCAGCTGATGATCCGCGGCCCGGCGCTGCGCCAGGAGCTGGCGCCGATGCTCAACGCCCTGCCGTGGGCCGAGATCGACGACCATTCGTATGCTCGCTTCATCGAGATGCTTAAACGGTACGGGCTGCTCGAGGAGATTGTTTCACGGAGTGGTTCGACGTGAAACTCGCCGAACTCGACCGGCGGCTTGCCGGAGCCCTACCGGCAGGCAGCCTCTTCGCCGTTGGCGGGCGCGTGCGCGACGAGCTGCGCCGCCCGATCGAAGGTTCGGCCGCCCCCGCCGACTCGGACTACGTCGTCGTCGGTCTGCCCCAGGAAGACCTGGTCCTACGGCTGCGCGGTCTAGGCCACGTGGACCTCGTCGGCGCCTCGTTCGCGGTGCTGAAGGTGACGATCGAGGGTCACACGGTCGACGTGGCCCTTCCCCGCCGGGAGTGGTCCGTGGGAATCGGCCATCGCGACTTCGCAGTCGAGAGCGGCGATGGAGTCCGACTCGAGGATGACCTCGCGCGGCGCGACTTCCGCATGAACATGATCGCGCGCTCGATTCCTTCGGGCGAGCTCGTCGACCCGTACGGCGGCGAGGCCGACATTCGCGCTCGACGCATCGACATCTTGACGGCGCAGACTTTCGCGGAGGACCCCCTGCGGATGCTGCGGGCCGCACAGTTTGCGGCCCGATTCGAATACGGGGTGACGCCAGCGCTGCGCGCGGGCATGACGGAAGCGGCGACGACGGTGACGACGGTTTCGGCGGAGCGGATCCATGACGAAATCGGAAAGCTCTTCCGCGCACGCAAGCCGTCGATTGGGCTCGAGCTCTTGCGCGAGACCGGCGTCCTCGCTCGGCTCTGGCCCGAGCTGCTCGAGGGCGTCGGCGTCGAGCAAAATCAATGGCACGCCTACGACGTGTACCGCCATAGCCTCGCCACGCTCGACGCCTCGCCGCGGGGCGACCTGGTGCTGCGGCTGGCGGCCCTGCTGCACGACGTGGGCAAACCCCGCACCAAAGACGGGCCGCATTTTTACCGTCATGAGATCGAGGGGGCGGAGATGACGCGGGCCATGCTGGAGCGCTTCCGCTTCTCGAACGACGTCGTCAAAGCCACCGAGCACCTGGTCAGGCAACACATGTATTCGGCCGATCCCGAGCTGAGCGACGCCGCTTTGCGCCGCTTCATCCGCCGGATCGAGCCAACCAATATCGAACGTTTGTTCGCATTGCGGCAGGCGGACATCGCGGGCAGCGGCCTGCCTCCGCGCGACGGCGGCAATCGTGCGTTCGAGGCCCGCGTACACGCAGAACTGGCGCGTAAACCCGCGTTTTCGATTCGCGAGCTGGCGATCGACGGTGACGACGTGATCGCCGAGCTCGTCCGCCGCGGCGACGTGCCGCCCGGTTTTCATGGCGACGAGCGTGTAGGAGCGGCGTTGCGCTGGCTCTTCGAGCAGGTCACCGATGAACCCGAACGTAACGAGCGCACCTTGCTGCTGCAACTGCTCGAGCAGTATCTCGCAGCGTGATGGCTCGCATCATTGCGCTCGTCAATCAAAAGGGCGGCGTCGGCAAGAGTACGACCGCCGTGAATCTCGGCGCCGGGCTCGCGATGCTCGGCCGGCGCGTGCTCGTCGTCGACACCGATCCGCAAGGCAACACCACGACGGGGCTCGGCGTTGAAAAATCCTCGCTGACGCACGACATCTATCACGCACTGATGCAAGAGGTTCCGCTCGATCGCGTTATCGTCAACACTGAGCTCCCTAACCTGTGGCTCGCTCCGGCGACGATCAATCTCGCGGGCGCCGACGTCGAGCTCGTCGCGGCGCTCTCGCGCGAGACGCGGTTGCGCCAGGCGTTGTCGCCGGTCGCGTCGCGCTACGAGTTCGTGCTGATCGATTCGCCCCCGTCACTCGGGCTGCTGACGATCAACGCGCTGACCGCCGCTGACGACTGCATCATTCCTGTGCAGGCGGAGTTCTACGCGCTCGAGGGGCTCGCGCAGCTCACGAGCGTCATATGGCGCGTACGCGACGCGCTCAATCCGACTCTGCACGTCAGCGGCGTGCTCGTGACGATGTTCGACGGCCGCACGCGGCTGTCGTTGGAAGTCATTCGCGAGCTCCATAAATACTTTCCGGAGCAGGTCTTCAAGACGCAGATTCCGCGCAACGTACGTCTCTCGGAAGCGCCGTCGTACGGCAAGCCGGCGATCCTCTTCGATCTCAAGAGCCGCGGCGCGCAGGCGTACCTCGCCGTCGCGCGCGAGATGCTCGAACCGGCGCGGGCGCGCGCATGAGCGCGCCGAAGCGCGGGCTCGGACGCGGGCTCGCCGCACTTCTCGGCGACGCCGCGGTCCCGGTCGCGAGCTCCAGCGAGGTCGTGCGCGAGATTTCCGTCGGCGAGATTCGTCCGAATCCGTTTCAGCCGCGCAAGCGATTTGCCGCCGAGGCGTTGGACGAGCTGAAGGCGTCGATCGCGGAGTACGGCGTGCTCGTGCCGGTCATCGTGCGGCGGCGCGAGCAGGGATATGAGCTGATCGCCGGAGAGCGGCGTTGGCGCGCCTGCGCCGAACTGCAGCGCCCGACGATTCCGGCGCTCATCCGGACGAGCGACGATCGCCAGACGCTCGAGTTCGCGATCGTCGAAAACCTGCAGCGGGAGAACCTCAACCCACTCGAGGAAGCCGCGGGCTTCGCGTATCTGATCGACGAGCACGGCCTGACGCAAGAAGAGGTCGCGCGGCGTCTCGGCAAGAGCCGGCCCGCAGTGGCGAACACGCTACGGCTGCTCGGCCTATCCGACCCAATCAAGGCGATGCTGCTCGACGGCCGGCTCTCGGCGGGGCATGCGCGCGCTCTCCTGGCCGCGCCCGAGCGCGAGCGCGAAGCGCTGGCCGGTCGGGCCGTAAGCGAGGGGGTGACGGTACGCGGCCTGGAGCGGATCGTCTCCAGCCTGGCGGCGCCGCTGCAGCGGTCGCCGCTCCTTCGACCGCTCTCGCCGGAAGAGCGCGATTTCGAAGCGCGATTGCGCGAGAAGTTCGGAACGCACGTCGCCGTCGTACGTTACGGCCGCGGCGGACGGATCGAGCTGCGTTTCAGCGACGAACCCGAGCTGGTGCGAATCGGCGACCTGTTGTTGGGCGAACACACGTAGGAGCCGAGCCGCGTGTTCTTTCCGATTTCGCGCATCATCGCGCTATTGATGGCCGCCGTACTGTGCTTCGCGGTGCTGGTTCCGCTCGCGCTGGCGCGACACAACACCGCGCTGGCTATTTTCGTCGGGATCGTCTTTGCCGCGTATCTGTTTGGAAACATCGTCATATGGCAACGCATGCGCCGGCGCGGCTAGAACGCGCCGCAGGGCTTCACGGAATCTACGCGATTCTCGGCGAGGAGCCGCGCGTTTTGGAGCAGACGCGCGCGATCTTAGGCGGCGGCGTCCGCATCGTCCAATACCGGGCCAAGAGTGGAATCGTCGCGGAAACGCTGCGGCAGCTGCGCGAAATCACCCGCGAGCACGGCGCGTTGCTGATCGTCAACGACGACTGGCGCGCGGCGCGGGACTTCGATTGCGACGGGGCGCACCTCGGACCCGGAGACGACGGCTTTGCCGACGTCGCGCGCGTGCGCGCGGCTATGCCGGAGCGGCTCATCGGCCTCTCGTGCGGCACGCTCGCGGAGGTGCAGCGGGCGAACGCCGGTGACGTGGATTACATCGGCGCCGGGTGCGTGTTTGCGACGCGGTCGAAGGGCGACGCAGGGGCGCCGATCGGCATCGACGGCCTGCGCCGGCTCGCGCGTGCCGCCACGCCACCGGTCGCCGCGATCGGCGGCATCGATCTCGCACGTCTCGCGGAGGTACGCGCGACGGGCGTCGCGATGGCCGCGCTCATCTCCGCGCTGGCGAACGCCGATGAGCCGGGGCGCTCCGCACGCGAGCTCGTCGTATGCTGGGACGGCGGCGCGTGACGATCGTTCTCTCGATCGGGACGAGCCATCCGTGGAACGTCGCCGGAGTCGGACGCGACGTGATCGTCGGAGAGCGGCTCGATTCGCGCGTGTTCACGGCGATTGCCGGCGTGAGCGCTCAGGACGGCCGCGGCGCGGTCGTCGTGCAACCGGTTTCGCGCGACGTCCTCGCGGCGCAGCTGGCGGCGCTACCGTGGGACGCCGCCGGCGCGGTCCGCATCGGCGCACTGCCCACGCGCGACGCGGTGGAAGCCGTTGTCGCATCGTTGCGCGCGCACCCGTGGCTGCCGGCCGTCGTGGACCCCGTGTTCGCGGCGAGCGGGGGCGGAGAACTCGGTGACGCCGCAGCGCGCGGCGCGATTCGCGACGATCTCGCGCGTTTAGGCAACGTCGTCCTCACGCCGAACCTCGCGGAGGCGGCGACGTTGCTCGGAATCGGCTCAATCGACCGCGACGCCGTCGGCGACGCGGCCGCGCAGTTGCGGGATCGGGGCGCCCTGGCGGTGCTGCTCAAGGGCGGCCACCTCGACGGCGATCCGGTCGACGCTCTCGCGACGTCGGGCGGCGTCGAACTCCTCACGGAGCCGCGGATCGCGGGACGCATGCACGGCACCGGCTGCACGCTCGCGATGGCGCTCGCATGCGAGCTCGCGCGCGGCGCGACGCTGCGCGACGCCGTCCGCGCGGCTCGCGCCTACGTGCGCGACCAAATCGCACGACATTGAAGGCGTCGCGCGCTTACGCGTCGAGCATTCCGAGCTAATGCAACTGATTCATAAGCCGCGCGTCATGTCGGGCATGCGCCCGACCGGGCCGCTGCATCTCGGACATCTGGTTGGCGTGCTGACGCAGTGGGCCAACTACAGCGATACCGCCGACGCGTTCTTTGAGATCGCCGATCTCCACGCATACACCACGGAGTTCGACGACACGGCGACGATTCGCGGCGCGCGCGAGGCGATGGTCGCGGTCTGGCTCGCCGCCGGCGTGGATCCGCAGCGCTCCACGATCTTCCTGCAGTCGGCCGTGCCCGAGATCTCCGAGCTGCAGGTGCTGCTCTCGATGATCACGCCGGTCTCGTGGCTCGAACGCGTTCCAACATACAAGGGCCAGATCGACGCGCTCGGCCAGAAGGTGGCGACGTACGGGCTTCTGGGCTATCCGCTGCTGCAGCTGAGCGACATCACGGCCTTCCGCGGCGAGTACGTGCCGGTCGGACGCGACCAGGTCGCGCACCTGGAGCTCGGGCGCGAGATCGTTCGCCGCTTTAACTACCTGTACGGCGCCGGCAAAGAGATCTTGGTCGAGCCGCAGGCGACGCTGTCGGAGTTTCCCGAAGTGCCTGGCATCGACGGGCGCAAGATGAGCAAGTCGTACGACAACGCGATCCTGATCGCGGACGACGAGGAGACGACGACGCGCAAGGTTCGTTCGATGATCACGGACCCGCTGAAAATACGGCGCGGCGATCCCGGACGGCCCGAGATCTGCCCGGTCTTCGCGCTGTGGCGCTTTGTCAATCCGCTGCGCCTCGACGGCATCGCGGCCGAGTGCCGGTCTGGCGCGCTCGGCTGCGTGCAAGACAAGAGCGAGTTCGCCGAGCAGCTCAACGAATTTCTGCGCCCGGTGCGCGAACGCTACGCCGCATACATGGCGGATCGACCCGCGCTGGAACGCATCATCGCCGACGGAACGGCGCGTGCACGCGAGATCGCGGCCGGCGTACTACACGACGTCAAACATGCAATGCGACTAACCTAGGCTTGACTTTCGGCTCAAGGACAGTCCCGTTCTCAAGCGGAACCGCTCGTCGTCGCACATCGTGTGCTCCTCCTGCTGTGGCGCTCGCGCGGGCGAGCAAGCTCGGAACGAAGTGCGCATCCTGGGCTGGCCCGCGCTCGTTGCAAGCTTCCGCTTGAGAACGGGACTGTCCTTGATCGAAAATCGACGCGTGGATCCCTCCGCGCGGTATCAGTTAACCGACGGCGGCCCCGAAGGCGGCTTGCGCATTAGCGCGGCCAGCGGCGCGCCGAGAATGAGCAAGAACGGAAAAAGAGAATGTGACCGCGCGAGAGCGCGTAGACGATCGCAGCGGCGCCCAGCATGGTCGCCGCCGCGACGATGATACGAAGCGCGACGCCCGCCGCGGTTACCCCTTGAACTTGGGCAGCGTTTTCGCGATCGAATCGAGGGCCCAGTCGATGTCCTCGCGCGACGCCGCATACGAGAAGGCGCTGATCGGCATACGTCCCACCAGGTCGCCGGCCCGCTCTCCGCTACGTCAAACATGCAATGAAATCCAGCTGCTTGAGCTCAAGAAGACGCGATTCGCTAGGGTCGCCCCCGCCCATGCGATCGTTTTACCTCGTCGCGAAGCGCACTTATATCCGCCGCTTCCTTTTGCTGAAGAATTTTAATTTCTTGCGCCCATGCCGGCGGCGCGTAGATTTTATCGAAAGCAAAATAGAGCGAAAGTGCGGCAATTGCGATGGGTACAAAAAGCGAAACGATATACCAAAGGCGAGTCTGCTTTAAACCCAACTGACGAACCTGAAGGCGTGTCTGCACTAAATAAAGCCAGAACAGTTGAAACCAGATCGCGAGTGCCGCCAGCGCAAACGTAAAGTCCCAGACGTTAAATCTCGTGTCCTTTCCGGCGACTGCTGTAAGCGCTGTTACCAGAATGGCTAAGGCCGCGAAGGTGATAACCGAGTACTGCGTAAACTGGATTTGCAGGCTTCTAAGCGACACTTCGAACTGCCCGACCTTTTCTTTAACCAGCGTCGCTAAGCCACTCTGTAATCGCGGGTAATCGTCAAATATTATGCGCTTACGCTGGCGTGGTGCGTCATACGGCCGCGACGAGTTCTCATGGAATTCGGTTGTTGGCACAAAGTCTATAGACGCTATGGCTTCGCGATATCGTAGCGTAACCGGCTTGTTTGAAAGGTTGTAGATTGGACAAAAGAGATGACCCCGATAACCTGGATCGACCTGCGGCCCGCCTACCCACAACAAGCCTTCGTACGCCCAGCGGACTCTCACGTTCCATCTAGCGATCAGGTACCGTGGCATGTTAAGCCGCTCAAGCGTTTCTATTACGGCCACCTCGAATGGGTCGATCGTAAACTCAGCCTCCTCGCTTTCATCGTCGGAGAGGACTCTTTTTTGTCCGCCTATGGAGCAGAGCCGACCAATACGAAGCTCATATGCAGCCGGCTTTAACTGAGCTTCATCGAGTGGGTCAATAAGGCCATACAGTTTACAGTGCAACTTGATCTGATCGCTCAAGAGAACGCCCCAGAGGTTTGCCCGCAATTCATCGTAATAGGGCTGGGGATCTCTCATTCTTTCGAGGATGCGTAACTCTTGCTCGCGCAAGCTTGGCCCGAAAAACTCCTCGGGAGCGCTCCTGAGTTTTTGAGTCGCCTGCTTCAACCATCTCATACGTTTCGCTCCCCTGGTAGAGTCACCGTTACGATGCAACTTTCTTGGCAGCAAGACCTGGATCGCTTATTCTTTCGAACGTATCAGCCAGCGAGGGGCCAGTTCCGATCAACCTTACTGGAACACGAAGTCGACGCTCAAGCTCGGAGACAAAGTCACGCGATTTTTGGGACAGACGATTAAACGTTTTGACGCCGTGGTCAGCAAACGTGAGATGGTCGATGCAGTTTATTGCAATACTCGTTGGGCGATTGACCCTGACGGCGCGGCAGGCTAGGTTCCAATCGAACCGTCCAAGGCGCCGAACTTTCTTTGTGACCGACGTGTACTCCAAGATTGAAGTCGGGCTTTGGCACTCCGCCTGTAGTTGGTCCCAGGTGATTTCGTCATTCAGCGGCCCCGCCTGCGCGCCGGCGACTCTGATGGGAAATGTGCGCATAACGAGCACGATCTCGGACGCAAACCGCGGACTGACGCCGACCTCGCTTAAAAAGGCTGAGGCAGATGTATCCTTCGACGTTGTCTTAGGATAGTGGCCGGAGTGAAATAGAGACAGACCGAACCCCTGCGTCCCCTCCACTAGAACTCGCTTGCCGCGATCGAGCGCTTCATTAACTTCCTCCGAAACGCTTGCAAGTACGTTCGCAAGCCAAGGATTCGATGCTGCGGCATCCTTTGCGAGAGTGACATCTGCTCCCCTTAACACTCGGCGGGCAATAGCTGAGCCAACACCGCACAGTGTCGAGCTTATCCGATCACCTAGCCTAAGTATACGTTCAGTATTTTTGTCGCACTCATCGATGATCATCGCCTCGACGTCGACTCCCAGCCTCTCGGGTGCTATCCCGAGGAGTTCGGTCTCTCTTCGCAACACATCGAGGTCGACGGTAGCCCCCGCCGGAATCAACAGACGCGTACGTCTATTAATAAACGCAGTCGGCACCTGCCGCACAAGATACTCAGCGCCGTTTTCCGTGACAAAGGAATGCCCCGAGTTGGGGCCTCCACAGCGAACCGCGATATCAACGTCCTGACGCGTCGCAATGATGGCCGCGACCTTACCCTTGCCTTCGGATCCATATTGGCCACCAACCACAATACTGAGACTCATGTGTCCTCGTTCTTTCGCAGTCGTTCGAGCAGTGTTGCTAGTTCTTTCTGATAATCATCGCGGGTGCGGTCATTAGTTACAACCGCCGACGCTTCTGAAACAAGCGCGAGTCCAGGCCTTTCGACTGGATGGTCATCCGCACGCCTAAATGCGTCCGGGCT
Source organism: Candidatus Binatia bacterium (assembly GCA_035544215.1). Taxonomy (GTDB): domain Bacteria; phylum Vulcanimicrobiota; class Vulcanimicrobiia; order Vulcanimicrobiales; family Vulcanimicrobiaceae; genus Cybelea. Next base: position 1,401,022 of record DATKHY010000007.1, read on the forward strand.
TTGGAATCGGCCCCCGAGCTGTTTACGCTCCCACCGAAGATGCGATGGCGCATCGATATAGAGAAGGTGGAATGCGCCCGGAAACGCATCGCGCAACATAGCGGCGTCAATCGGGTGTCGCAGCCCATCAATAGCTACATCACGCTTAGGAAGCACTTTGGCAAGTAGTCGTCTATTCAATTCAGCTTGACGCTGCTGCATAACGTCCCATCCGACCCCTTGCAATCCTCCGTTTCGATCGCGTTCATTCGGAAGCCATTCCGCTAGTACTGCGCTGTAGCGCAGATATTGGAAGCTAAATCTCGCTTCTAGGAATCTTGCTCCAGTAGTCTTACCCGCTCCGATTGGACCGGCGAATCCAACGGCTATTGGAGTTTCCGCCTTTAGACCCGACACCTATACGACTGCCAAATGCGTATCGGCAGGGACCGAGTCTAATCCAGTTTGTCCCAGAATCCACGAAAGCGCTCTATAATTAATCTGCGGCGTTTTTGGAACTACGAGATAGCCTTCACGATGGTTTCCCAGCTGGATGAACTCGCCAGCGGAAAAGAAAAGCCCAACAAGGGCAGATGTAATCGCATCAACCTCATCGTGCGATGTCTTATCGCCCAAGAAATCTCCGGTTACCCCAACCGCGCGCATTCCCCACCGGAGCTCTTCAAGACTGGTGCCCTTGCGAGGTATCCGCAGAAGGTCTTGCGCAGCACCCGGATAGCTCTCAATGACCGGAATGCCTGCGCGGCGGAAAACTTCTGCAAGCTTTATCCCGCGGAGCGTTAGTGTCCGCATGCTTGGAAGCAGACACCAAAAGACCGAAATTCCCATACGCTTTAGCGCGAGCTCGCAGCCGCGATAAATCGGCAGTTTAGCCCGCTTCCATTGCCTAAGATTCGCCTTTCCGCCAGGAAGCGACAGGGGCGAATCAATTGAAACAAGGTCAGGTTCAGACGCGATTGTCCGTTCGACCAATTCTTTGTCGGTTTTGATTCGCTGAGTGGTCGCCATGTCGTGGTCCAGCAGCGCCCATCCGCTAGCTCGCTTCTCGCTGCCTGAAAGATCAATTCCAACGACTCTGAGCGAGGCGCCGCGGCCCTTAGCCTTCTTCAAAAGCGTTCTTACAAGGCTAGGTCGCCCTCGATCGGCGATAACGCTATGGTTCGCAGAGACCTGAACCTTCACAACGGGATCGTCGTTTTTACGAACCATCAAGGATGGCGCGTTACCGACCCGCTGGGCCATCATGCGGTAGGAGCACTCCATAATCACTTTTAGATTGACGACATCCTGCACATTGTACTCAATCAAATCATTGAGCGCCTTGTCGTCGCCGCGCAAATACCTTGACCAAAGCACTGTGGCGCCGAAACCGTCGATACACCTAAGAGGTTCCGGCCTTTCCAGACCAAAGGCCGCTTCGATTGCCTTGAGGCTGCCGCGGTAGCCTAGTCGACGCGTCAGCCAGCGTAGGTCGATATGAACAGGAGGCAGTTTTAGCTTCGGGAATGCCGCTTCCAGAAACCTAAGGTCGAACTGCGCTCCATTGAACGTTACAACGGCGGCGTACCGCTCTAGTTCACGTGGAACCTCGTGCAGATTATGGCCGTCGATAAAAGGGCGGTACAGCCGACCGTCATAAAGGCCAACCATCGTTATAGTGTTAAAGATGGGCGAGAGTCCAGTGGTCTCAATATCTAGGTAAACGCAAGCGTCCGCAAACGCGTCGAAAAGTCGCCAAGACTCTCCGGCTGAAGCTAAGTTTGCAAAGAAAGCAGCATCGCGTTCCTTTAAGGCGCGTTGCGATCGAGGCACATACTCCGCAAGTTTTCTAGCTAGCGCGCCGCGTACTGGTACCGACGGCAGCCTTTCTACGTCGGCCCACGTGCGGATTCCAACTTCCCAAAGTTTTCTTTCGGTCGCCGGCCCCACCCCTGGTATGTGAACAAATGTTCGGTCCAACATAAGGTTACCTACAACTATATCAAATTATCTATTTTTTGTGTATAAAATTTATCATTCCTGATGAGCCGGAAAAAGGCATTGGTAGACCATCCGCAAGCCAGCACACTGGAGCAGTGGCGGGCACTGGCGCTGCGCCGCAGCTCCCTGGCGGGTTCGACGGTGAGAGTCTATTCGAGCGACATAAGCCGCTTCCTGAACAGCCTAAGCGGGAGCCCTCTAGATAAGGTCACGACCAACACAATGGCGGCCTTCCTTGCTAAGTTGGACCGCCGTAGCCGCAGCCGGATGTTGTCAGCCCTTAGCGAGTTTTTCGCATTCGCTTTCGAAAAAGGCCTGATGGAGAACGATCCGCTCCGCAGCCTAAAGTACCGGAGAAGCCGCGCTGCGGCTGTCGCTCAACTGGACTTCCTTCCGCTTCTTTCCAAGGCAGGAATTGCTTCACCCGAGCAGCTGACTTGGGAAGATTTTGTTAGACCCATGGTGGACCGTGAAGAAAGCAAGGTGCAAGTCAACGGAAGGCTCGTCACCCTAACGCCATACGTCTGGAATCGGCTCGAAGTACGCTTCCGAAACTTGGCGAGCCGCCATACCCTGAGGCAGCTCCTCAGAAGGCGCATTGCCTAAGAGACCGCACTGGCAACCAAGCACAAGTATGTATGCTTGGGCGTCGTACAGCGGCGGTTACCTCTTGAACTTCGGCAGCGTTTTCGCGATCGAGTCGAGCGCCCAATCGATATCTTCCAACGACGCCGCATAGGAGAAGCGCAGATAGCCCTTGCCGGCGGCGCCGAACGATGAGCCGCCACCGCAGGCCACGCCGCCCTCCTCGAGGAGGAACTTCGCCAGCGCGCGATCGTCATGCGTGATCGCGCCGACGTTAGGGAAGGCGTAAAAGGCGCCCTCCGGGAGCAAGCACGACATGCCCTGGATCGAGTTGAGGCCGCCGACCAGGCGGTCGCGGCGAGCGCGGAAGATTTCGTTCATGCGCTGCACGGGCTCGTCCGGTGCTGTGAGGGCCGCGATGCCGGCCATCTGAACGAAGGTCGCGACGCAGCTGAACGTGTTGTTGTTGAACAGCGTCACGGCGCGCGCGAGGTCCTCGGGCATGAGCGCGTAGCCGAGGCGCCAGCCGGTCATCGCGTACGCCTTCGAGAAGCCATCGACGACGATCGTGCGCTCGCGCATGCCCGGGAGCGACGCAATCGACAGATACTCCTGATCGAGATAGAAGTTGCGGCTGTAGATCTCGTCGGCCAGCACGAGGAAGTCGTAGCGCAGCGCAAGCTCGGCGATGAACTCGAGGTCGCTCCGCGTGAGAACGCCGCCGGTCGGATTGTGCGGCGAGTTGATCACGACGACTTTGGTCTTCTTGGACACACGGCGCGCGAGCTCGTCGAGATCCATGCGCCAGTTGCGCGACTCGAGCAGCGGGATCGCGTGCACGGTCGCCTGGAGGTAGCCAGCGCAGGAGGCGTACGCCGGATAGGCGGGATCGAAGTAGACGAACTCATCGCCCGGGCCGAGCAGCGCGCTCAGCGTGTTCCATATGACCGGCTTGGCGCCGGGCGAGACGACGACGTTCTCGGGACGCCATTCGGGGGAGACGTGCCGGAAGCGGCTGGCGTAGCTCGCGATGGTCGCGCGCAGCGACGGCAGCCCACTCGACGGCGTATAGTGCGTATGGTTGTCGTAGAGCGCATCGACCGCGGCCTTTTTGATCCCGTCGGGGGTGTCGAAATCGGGCTCGCCGATCTCCATGTGGACGACCCTGCGGCCTTGCGCTTCGAGCTCTCGGGCGCGCGCCAAAATCTCGAACGCGTTCTCGGATCCCAACCGCGCCACGGCCTCGGCCAAACGATCTTCGTGCACTGCGAGCATCTAGGTCCACCTCTCTAAAAGAGTCTCGAAACCGTGGGCGAAACGTCCTCGCGTCATGCGCCCGTTGTCGGAAGTCTTCGCGCCCGGAGCACCGACGCTGCCCGAGCGGCTCAGGACGCTCGTCGTTTCGCCCGAACGCGAGTTGGAACCTGGAATAACGGTGCGAGCGACGTTTACGTTTCGCAACCAGGGCGGCGCTCCGGCTACGGGCGTTCGGCTCCGCTTCAACGCTCCCGACGGCCTGATCTATCTCGTCGGAAGCGGGCGCCTCGACGGCAATCCGCTCGACGACGAGCTCGGCAATTCGCCGCTGCTCTCGCGCGCCGGCGCGGACATCGGCGACGTCGCGCCGGATGAAGAACGGCGCATCGACGTCGCGTATAGCGTGGCCGGCGCCATCGAAAACGGCACGACCGTCGAGCTGCAGGCGGCGCTGGCCTCCTTCGAGCTGCCCCCGATCGGTTCCAACGTCGTGCGTCTGGTCGCGCGCAGCAAGCCGCAGCTGCGCAACGCGCTGACCCGCGCGGCGCTCGAGACCGCGCAGCATCCGGTGCCCGGTTCCGAGGCTGCGCTGACGATCTACATTCACAACGCCGGCGAGTCGAGCGCGCGCGACGTCGTCGTCGTCGCGCCGATTCCGGAGCACACGACCTACGTCGCCGGCTCCGCGCGCGTCAACGGACGCGACGTCGAACGCGAGCTGGGCTCGTCGTTCGACAAGGCCTACGCGCCGATCGTCGTGCGTTCGCTTCCGGCCAGCGCGTCGGCGACGGTCTCGTACCGCATACGAATCGACTCGCCGCTGTGCGACGGCACGAACATCGTCGCGGAGGCGCAGGTGGCGTCACAGGAGACGGCCGCGTTCGCGCTCGACCCGGCCTCGCTGACGGTGTCCGCGGTTCCCGACTTTAGCGACGAGCGCACGAGCCTGACGGCGGAGCCGGCGACCGACGTGCGGCCGGGCGGGCGCGTGCGCCTCACGCTCACGGCGCACAACGCCGGCACCGCGGCCGCCGCGCGAGTCACCGCGAACTTTGAGCTCGGCGAGAACCTCATCCCGGTGCGCGGCGCCTCAACGATCGACGGAAGCCCGGCGCGCGACCGGCGCAAGGAGCCGCTGCGCTTCGCGCTCGGGCCGATCGACGCGGGCGAGGCCGTCACGCTATGCGCCGACGCCGTGCTCGCCTCGCCGCTCGAGGACGACACGGTCCTGACCGCGGCGGCGACGCTCGACTGGGAACCGGCGCGCGACGCCACCGGGCGACGGCTCCACTGCGACATCGCGGCGCGTTCCGAACCGGCGTTCTCGGCACGCCGGAATTTCGTCGAGCGCAAGGGCAGCGCGATCGTACGGCCGGGAGCTCAAATCGAGGCGGCGATCGAGTTGACGAACGACGGCAGCGCGGCCGCGCACGACGCCGTGCTCCATCTGCGTCTCGCTCCGGAGCTCCAGGAGGTTGCCGCGTTCGAAAACAGCGCGCGCCTTAGCCTCGACGCCGGCGCCGCGGGACTTCCTCACGCGGATACGATCGATCTCGGCGGCATCGCCGCGCAGGAGACGCGCCGAGTCTCGATACGCGCGCGCGTCCCGTCACCGTGTCCCGACCGGCGCGAGCTCTTGGTAGGCGCGAGCCTGCACACGCGCGAGCTCGGCGAGACGCCGCTGCGGGAAGCGTTTTGGCGCGTGGACTCGCATCCGGCCTTCGCGCCACAATCTTCCAAGATGGAGTTGGCAGACGACTCCGCGCTGCGGCCGAATCAGCTCGCGCAAGTCGACGTGCTGGTCACCAACACGGGAACGGACGTCGCCCACAACGCTCGTTTGCGGCTGTACGTCTCCGCCGAGGCGCGCCTCGAGACCGTCGAGGGCGCTACGCGCGACAAGTCGTCGCTCTCGTTCGGCGACATCGCGCCCGGCGGCAGCGGTCGGGCGCGTCTGGGCCTTCGTCTGCTGCGCAGCCTGGCGAAAGAGTATCCCGTTACGATCGACGGGGTGCTGACCGCCGACGCGATGCTGCCGGTCCCGCTCGCGCGACTGACGATCGCGACGGCCGCCGAGGCCGACTTTTCGATCGGCAGCCTGCGCAGCGATCCGGCGGACGCCGTCGACGTCGGCGACCCAGTCGAATGGGTGCTCCACGTTCGCAATGGCGGCGACGGCGTGGCGCATCAAGTCGCGATTTTCGTCGACGCGCCCGAGTCGCTCATCTACGTGCCGAACTCGACGACCGTCAACGACGTCGCGATACGCGACGCCGGCAGCTCGGCGCCGTTCGCGGCGCCGAAGGGTATCGTCCTCAACGAAGTCGATCCGGGCGTCGAGGCCGCGATCCGGTGGCGGACCGTCGTGCACAACGGATTGCCCGCAGGCACGACGATCGCTCAGATCGCGCGGGTGCGCTACGACGGCGAGCGCGAGGACCAGTTCGTCTCGCCGGATTTGAAGGTTCGCTCGGGGCCGGTCTTCGCCAACGCGATCGCCGGGCTGCCTTTCGGTCTCGACGGGGTGCTCGGGCCCGCTCTCGGCGCGCAGCGCGCCCTGACCGAGGAACGCTTCATGGAGCTGCCGCCCGCGACGCCCGTGGGGGAAGGCAATGGGGCATACGCGCTGGCGCGCCTGACTTCCGTCCCGGCGAACGGCGACGAAGCACCCGCGCACGCAACGGGAACGCTCGCGACGTTTACTTCGGCGCGACTGGAGCGCGCGCTGCGCTTCCTGCGCGAGGCGCGCTTCGGAGGGCTGGTCACGCACCTCTTCGTCGTGCGCGCGTTTTTGCCCGAGGCAATCGGCGACACGCACTGCGGCGCGCTCGCGCCGCTGCGCGACCTGCTGCGGGAAGAGCTCGACCGGCTCTTCATCAAGCTGCGGCTACCGCGCTACGCGATCGCGCCGCGTGACGTCGAGACGCCGTCGCTGCGCTCGACGATCGAGCGCGTTCTGCATGAAGCCGCGTTGGCGCGCGGCGTTCCCGCGGATCCGCCGACCGAATCGATCGCGCTGCGCGGCAGCTTCGACTCCACGCCGCTGCACGAGCTCGCGGAGCGCCTCGGATCGGCCGAGCTCGCCACGGCTGCGCCGTGGGCGGGACTCGCGCGGCTCTTACCCAACGAGACGAGCGCGTTTGCGCGCTATCGAAGCGGTTTGGTGGACGTAGTTGATCGGCTCGCCGACGCCGACTCAAGTGATTTCATCGAAGAGCTCCAACAGCGCGACGTTGCCGCGCTGGATGCGGAGCTGGACGCGATGCTCTCCGCGCTGCACGAGACTGCGTAGAGATGGCGACCGCAGCGACAGCGTTGGTCGTGCTCGTCGCGGCCGCGCTCGTCGCCGCGGCGATACTGCTTCTGCGCTGGCGCCCCCCGCGGGTCGAGCCAATCGAAACGACGAGCGACGCCCGCGATTGGGCCGCGGCCGCAGGCGCCGAGTTCGCGCATCTTTCCGACGCGGATCGCTGCGACTTGGCGTTTGCGGTCGCGGCGCTGGACGACGCGCGCTCGCAGCGCCTGCTCGCAGAGGCTCTCGACGATCCGTCCGAAACCGTGGCGCTCGCCGCCGCTCGCGCGATGACGAACCGCGGACGCAGCTCGGAGTTGGAGCGCTACCTCGCGCGGCCCGGCGAGCGCAGCCGTCGGATCGCGGCGGCGCTCAGCCTTTTTTGTTAAAGTACTTGACCAGAATCTGGCGCGCGATCGGCGCGGCGACCGTCGCGCCGTAGCCGCCGCTGCGATCGACGAAGACGGCGATCGCGAGCCGCGGATGCGCGGTCGGCGCCCACGCGATGAACCACGTCGTGTTTGGACCGTTGCCGCCCTGTGTCTCGGCGGTGCCGGTCTTTCCGGAGAAGGGCAAACCGTCGATCGCCAAGCCGTACGCCGTTCCGCCGGGATCGGTGACGCGCGCCATCCCCGCGCGCACCGCGGCGAGCGCCTCCGGCGTCACCGGGACATGGCGAATCACCAGCGGTGAAGAGCGCTTGACGGTTCCGCCCATAGGCCGGCGTATCTCGCGGACGATCTGCGGCTCGTACAGTGTGCCGCCGTTGATCACGGCCGACGCAACGTTGACCATTTGAAGGGGCGTAGCTTGCATCGCGCCCTGTCCGATACCCAAAAAACACGCCTCGCTCGGCTCCATCGGCACGCCGAACGCACGCATCTCCCACGCGTTGGTCGGCCAGTTCCCCTCGTTCTCGCCGGGCAGGTCGATGCCGGTCTTCGCGTCGAGCCCGAAGGCGAGCGCGTATTTACGCAGACGCGCGTTGCCGAGCCACCACGAGAGCCGGAAGAAGTAGCCGTCACTCGACGCCGCGAGCGCCGGTACGAACGTCGTGTCGCCGAGCCCGCCGGCCGCGATGTCGCGCGCGTAGTATCCGCCGCAATCCCAGCCGCCCGTGTCGTCGATGACCTGATCGACCTTTACGACGCCCTCGGTCAGCGCCGCGGAACCGGTGACCATCTTGAACGTCGAGCCCGTCGGCGTGGCAGCGGCGATGGCGCGGTTGAAGAGCGGCTGCGTGGAGTCCGCGAGATCGTAAGCGATGCGCTTCCAGCGATCCGCGGCGAAATCGTTGGGGTCGTAGTTGGGATAACTCGCGAGCGCCAGGATTTCGCCCGTCCAGGGATCCTCCGCTACGACGGCGCCGGAGAGCGAGCGCCGCCCGAGCCCCCGAATCTCTTGCGCGAGCGCGCCCTCCGCGATCTGCTGCAGCCTCCAATCTATGCTCGTCACCAGCGTGTCGCCCGGCACGGGAGGCTTCGACGGCAGCTTGGCGCCGGACACGACCGCGCCGGTCGCATCGACGACGACCCGCTCGCCGCCCGGCAATCCGCGTAAATACGAGTCGTACGTGAACTCCAGGCCGTCCTTGCCGATGACATCGTTCGGCGAGTAGCCCGCGTTCTTGAGACGCTCGTACTCGTCTTGCGTGATCGCGCCGACGTAGCCGACGAGATGCGACGCGAGTTTACCGCGCGGATAGTCGCGCATCGGCTGCACCTCGAGATCCACGCCCGCAAGATTCGAAAGCACCTCGGAGAGTCGCGCGACTACCGCGACCGGCAGATCCGTCGCGAGGATGACCGGCCCGTACGGCTCGTTTTGCGCCACCGCTTGGAAGTCCGCGTACGTGATGCCGCGATGGTGCAGCAGCCGGTACCACAGCGCGCGTTCATCGATGCCGAGAATTTGCGCGAGGCTCGCGAGCTCGCCGTACGGATTCGTCACCTGCGAGGGGATGAGACCAACGACGAACGACGGACGGCTTCGCGCGATGACCGCTCCGTGCCGGTCGTAAATCACGCCGCGCGGCGCGGCCACCGGAATCAGCCGAATCTGGTTTGCCTGTGCCGCCGCGCGATAGCGCTGTCCGTCGACGAGCTGCACGACGATCAGCCGCGCGATCAACGCCGACAGCGCGACGACGATCAGCGCGGCGAACGCCACGAGCCGCCAAGCGGGGAGCCGCCACGGTTCGCGGCGCGGCGGATTGATCGGCCGCATCAGCGCGCGCGATCGAAGCGGCGGCCGAGCAACATCACGACGACGATGACGATCGCGTTGAGCGCGCTAGCGAGGACCGCTTCGTGCAAGTGCATGAGGCCGAGCCCGGACGGATAGCCGCCGAGGGCGGCTACGACCCAGTACAGCAGCGCGCGCACGAGCGTCGCCACGACCGTAATGACGATGACAAGCGGAATCGAGTCCGCGAAAAACCCGCGCGAAAGCGCACTGGCCAGGAGGGCGCTGAGGCTCGTCGCGATCGTCCAGGCCGCGCCCGACTGCGCTGACAACGCGTCCTCGCAGAGTCCCGCCGCGAGGCCGTAGAGCACGGCGCGACGCGCATCCACGCGAATCGCGTACCAGACCACGGCGACCAGCACCAGGCTCGGAACGACGCTACGAATCGCGACGTAATGCACGACCGTCGACTGCGCGAGGAGCGCAGCCGCCAGCCACGCGGCCGCGACGTACCAGGCCGGGCCGACGAAGGGTGCGACGTGCGGCTTAGGAGTCTTTCGCGTTATGCTCATGTGCGATGCTGAGGCTCGATTTCAGGCGAGTTCTAGGAGCGACGGAGGAAGCATAGTTGTGCTCTGTGACCGACCGAGCGACAACGAAATCGCCGAAATCGACCTCAGCCCTGCGGGTTGGGCGGCCATGACCATAGCGCGAAAGACTCCTACTGCGAGACGACGACAACGCGATCGAGAGCGCCGAGATCGACCGACGTCTTGAGCACCGCGGTCTGATAGAGCGTGGCGTCGCCGCGTTCGATCGCGGTCACAGTTCCAATCGGAACGCCGGAGCGGAACGAGCGTCCCTCACCGGTCACGACGACGTCGCCGACGTGCAGCGGCGCGTCCTGCGGAATGTATTCGACGATGACGCTGCCAAGATTTCCGCGCGCGATGCCCCACCAACGTCCGCGCTGCACGACCGCCGGAATGCGGCTCGTGTAATCGCTGGCGAGGAGCACGGTGCTCGAGAAGGGTGTGACGGCGACAACGCGGCCGACGACCCCATCGGCGGCGACGACGCCGTCATCGCGCCGCACTCCGGAGCGCGTGCCCGTGTCGATCGTCACGGCGCGGGATTCGTTCTCCGGCGGGAATCCGATTACGCGCGCCTCGACGCCGTGGTAGAGGTTGACGACCGGCCGCACGTCGGTCTCGGCGGCGTACGCTGCCGCAAGCTCGTGGAGGCGCGCGTTCTCCTCGATCAGCCGACGATTGCGCGTGCGAAGGCTTCCGTTCTCGCTCTCGAGACGCGGCAGCGAGACGACGTTGGTGGCCAGCGCGCGCGCGCCGCCGATCGTCGCCGACACGGCGGTCTGCGCGAATCCGAAGACCGAGCTCGTCACGGTCGCAATAGGACTCACCGATCCGGTGCGCTGCGCGTTGATCTGCAGCAGCGCGAGCGCCGCCGCCACGATGATAATGCTGATTAGCGCAAAGAGTCTGCGCTCGTCTCGATAGGTAAAGATATCGACCCCCAGGTGGCGCTCAGTTCGTGTCCGGCAGCGCAAATCCCAACCGCCGGAGCGCACGAACGAAGCGGGCCAGCGGCAAGCCCATTACCGTGTAGAAGTCGCCGTCGATGGCCTCCACCAGCGCCGCGGCTCGGCCTTGGATTCCGTAGGCGCCGGCCTTGTCGAGCGGCTCGCCGGTCGCGACGTACTCCGCGACCTCGGCGGGCTCGAGGCAGTAAAAACGCACGCGGGTCGTCGCCTGCTCCTCGATCCAGTCGGGCACGCCGGGCACGGCGAGCGCAAACGCCGTGTGTACGAGGTGCTCCCTGCCCGATAGGCGCCAAAGCATGGCCGTCGCCTCGCCGGCGTCGCGCGGCTTGCCGAGCGCGTTTCCGTCGAGGTCGACGACGGTGTCGGCGGTTAGCACCGGAGCTTCGTTATCGCCCCTTTGGAAAAGGGCCATCACGCCGGTGAGCTTCTGGTGCGCGTGATGGCTAGCCAGTTGCGCCGGGCTCATGCCGTGCGCGAGCGGCTCGTCGTAGCCGCTCGGCACGACCTCGACGTCGAGGCCCAGCGCGCGGAGCAGCTCGAGCCGCCGCGGCGACGAGCTTCCGAGGAGGATGCGCGAGAGACGCTTATTCGTAGAGCTGGCCGCCGGCCTCGATGTAGCCGCCTTCGTGCCGGCCGCGCGGGTCGCGATGCGTCCAGTGCACGACGCCGCCGCGCGGGTAGAACTCGTACTCGCCCTTCACCGAGACGCGTTGGCCTTGTGCAATCGGAATCGTGCCGGTGAAGTCGGTGTTGACCTCGACGCGAACGACGAGGCTGCAGCCCGATGCGAGCCGCAGAAGAAAACCCTCGTGCGGACTCACGCGGCCCGGCGCCACACCGAGCATGCGTGTCACCGTTCCATCGGCGACCACCTCGACGTGCGAACGCTGCGCGGAGTATGCGTCGCAGACCGCCCGATCGTTCGGCGGCTGCGTCGTCGAGCAGCTGGCCGCAGCGACGCCGATCAGCAACCGCAGGACGACGCTAGCGGTTCGCCGCGGTCGAGTATCCATACAGCCGATGCGCGACGATGTACTTCCAGACCGGCTCGGGCACGAGATAGCGAATGCTGCGCTGCTGCGCGATCAGGCTGCGCACGAGGGTCGCCGATTCGGGGATCTCGGGCAGATTCAGCGTCGTGACGCGCTCGCGCAAACCCGGCGGTACCGCGGCGATCACGCGCGCCAGCGCGTCGCCGCCCACGCCCGGCCGCGGCGCGATGGCGAACCGCTCCAGCGCCCCGAGCACCTCGTCGAAGCGCACCCAATTCGTGTTGACGAGCGAGTCGGCGCCGATGATGAACGTCAGCCGCGCCGACGGATATTTGCGGCGCAGCCGCGGCAGCAGATCGGCGGTGTAGCCGCTCCCGTTCTCGCGCAGATCCGTATCGTCGAGCTCGAACGCCGCGTTGCTCTCGATCCCGCCCAAGATCATCGCGCAGCGATGCGCGGCGTCGGCCTGTGGCTTTTCGCGATAGTGCTGGTTGTTCGTCGGCACGAACAGCACGCGATCGAGCCGCTCCATGATGCGGGCCGATTCCGCAACGAACAAATGCGCGTTGTGAACGGGGTCGAAAGTGCCCCCGAAGACGCCGACTTTCATGAGTAGGTGAACTCGTACGGCCCGATGCGGACGGTATCCCCTTCCCGCGCGCCGAGCTCGCGGAGCTTTTTCTCGACGCCGATCTTGCCCAAGGCGTATTCGAAGCGCGCCAGCGCCTCGTCCGAGTCGAAGTTGGTCATGGCCGCAAGGCGCTCGATGCGTTCGCCCGAGACGACGAATGCCCCGTCGCTGTGGCGCTCGATTGAAAACGCATCCGCGGCCGCGAGCTCGATGTGCGCCTCCGGCGGCTCCACGATTCGGGGCATCGGCGCCGAATCGATCGCGCGCGACACCGCCAGGACGACGTCGCGCACGCCCTCGTGCGTCGCGGCGCTGATGCCGTAGACTCCGGGAAAGCGTTCGCGCAGCTGCGTCAACGACTCACGCGCGTTCGGAAGATCGAGTTTGTTGACCACGAGCAGCGTCGGCTTTGAAATCAGCGCGGGATTCCACGCCGCGAGCTCCGCCTCGATCATCGCTTTGTCGGCAACGATTTCTTCCAGCGGCTTCGCACCGTCGAGGAGATGCAGCAGGACGCGCGTGCGTTCGACGTGGCGCAGAAATTGGTCGCCGAGTCCGGCCCCTTCGTGCGCGCCCGCGATGAGCCCGGGAACGTCGACCATCGCGAACGATTCGTCGTCGCCCGTACGGACGACGCCAAGCTGCGGCTCGAGAGTCGTGAAGGGATAGTCGGCAATCTTGGGCCGCGCGGCCGAAACGACCGAGAGCAACGTGGACTTTCCCGCATTGGGAACGCCGACGATTCCGCAGTCGGCCAGCAGACGAAGCTCCAACCGCAGCGCGCCGCGTTCGCCCGGCTCGCCATGCTCCGCGAAACGCGGCGCCTGACGCGCGCTCGTGGCGAAGTGCTGGTTGCCGAGCCCGCCGCGGCCGCCTTTCGCGGCGAGGACGCGCGCGCCGGGCGCGTTCAGATCGGCGAGCAGCGTTTCCGGCCGGTCGTCGCGCACGCGAAAGACGAGCGTGCCGACGGGCACGGAGATGGTCAGATCGTCGCCGCTGCGTCCGGATTTTTTCGACGTGCCGCCGGCCTTGCCGGATTCGGCCGAAAAGCTTCGCCTGAAGCGAAACTCTACGAGCGTAGAAAGCTCGCTCGTCGCTTCCAGGTAGACGCTGCCGCCGTGGCCGCCGTCACCGCCGGCCGGACCGCCCTTCGGAACGTACTTTTCACGGCGCCACGCCACGATGCCGTCGCCGCCGTCACCGCCCACGACCGTGATTTCGGCCTCATCGATGAACTGCACGAGCTAACCGCGCCGCAAAAGGAAAAGGGGCCCATCGGCCCCGTGCTCCCGCTTCGTCTTCGAGCCTTAGGCCGCGGGCACGACCGAGACCCGCTTGCGATCGGTGCTGGCGCTAAACTCGACGGTTCCGTCGATCAGAGCGAAGAGCGTATGGTCGCGTCCGATGCCGACGTTCACGCCGGGATAGATGCGTGTGCCGCGCTGGCGAACCAGGATGTTCCCGGCAATCACGCGTTCGCCGCCGAAGCGCTTCACGCCGAGGCGCTGGGCGTTCGAATCGCGGCCGTTACGCGTCGATCCGGCGCCCTTTTTAGACGCAAAGAGCTGGAGGTCGAAGTCAAACATAACCGCGTTATTGTAGCAGAGCCCGGCCAAAAAGCAACGGAAGCCGAGCAACCAGGCGGCCAAGCTCGCTGGCTGTTAGATTTTCTTGCGCTTCCGCCTGCGCGTGGCGGTCTTTTTCGCGTCCACGGGGCGCGGCGCGGCTGTGTCCGACGCATCGATGTCGCGCAGGATCTCAGCCTCATCGGCCGTCTCTTGCTCGACGGCCTCGAGGCCCGCGAGCCGGGGGTCTGTCAGGGGAGCCTCGCGCCGGCGTCTCGCCACGTCCTTAGCCTACCGGTATCCCGCACCCAAGCCAAGGGCGACCCTCGCAGACCAACGCCCATGGTACGATATCCGCGTGATCACGGGTCTGGTCGAACATCCTCTTGCGCTTTGGGCAGTCCTGATCGTGCTAACGATTGGTCTCGGCGGGTGGGCTGTAGCCCGTCGCATTTAGTCGCCCCGGGCTCCAACTGAGTCGCTGCCGCCCCTATTGAAAGGGACCACTACCTAGGCCCTTGACGCGCTAGGGTGTATGATGATCTTCTCCGGCGAGTAGCTCTTTTTTGGTGCACTCCATTTGCGGGCTACTTACCGAAGGGGAATTTACAGGGTCCGGCTACTGGCCGGACTTTTTTCCAAAGGGACCACTACCCGGCGCTAGAGCCTACTGACGATGGGTCGCCATCCAGAGCATAGAGACGATAACTAGCAAAAGAACGGTTCCGCAGATCATTCCGGTTGCGACGACTATCGCGGTCGGCAAGGTCATTAAGGACCCTCCTTTCAGCCTACCCTCCCTACGAATCATGGGCTTTTCAGGTTTCGGTCACCCGCCGTTGTATTTTACCAAGCACCCCCAACCGCTGACTCAAACTGAGTCACTACCCCCTATTCACACCTGTGGACAAGCTTGTGGAGAAGGTGCCCTCACTTGGCTAGATCGGCCCCTAGGAAGCCTTATCCCGTCGAGCAATTCGGTCTGGCTAGTGCCCGCGCCGGGCACCGTTCATAAATCGGAAAAAGCCCCGAAATAGCGTGCTGCCCCGCCTGTGGATAAGTGTATAAAGTCGTGCATAGATTCCGCAGGAGCAAGGCTTCATTAAGCCAAGTGGTTGCGCCCTCACGGGGGTGGCACAGCCAGGTTGCTACATACGAACGGCTGCGCAGTTGCTTTGTAGAGACGTCGCAACGAGGATGCAGAGGATGGCGCTAGCGATCAATTCGGACATTTCCAATGAGCTCTGGCAGTCCGCACTCGACACTCTGGAGCACACCTTCTCCAAACCCGTCTTCGAGATGTGGATCAAACCGATCCGCTTCATCTCACTTCACGGCAACGAGCTCCATCTCGCCGTGCACAGCAAGTTTGCACAAGACTGGGTAGGAAGCAAGCTCCGGGCGCAGATGATCGGCGTCTTAAGCGAGCTCTTTGGAACCAGCATCGAGCTCCGGCTGTCGGTCGCCGAGCCCGGGGAAGGCAACCGCGCCGCGTATATTCCCACGCGCCCGCTCGAAGAGTTCCGTACCGCAAACCTTAATGTTCGTTATACTTTCGAAGAGTTTGTCGTCGGCAATTCGAATCGGTTTGCGCATGCGGCGGCGCAGGCCGTCGCCGGTGCGCCTGCCCACGCGTACAACCCGCTCTTCCTATATGGCGGCGTCGGTCTCGGAAAGACACACTTGATGCACGCCATCGGCCACCGCGTCATCCAAGACAACCTGGCCTCCAACGTCGTGTACGTGACCTGCGAGAAGTTCACGAACGAGTTCATCATTGCGTTGCAGAACAACCGCACACCGGAGTTTCGCAACCGGTATCGTCAGGTCGACGTGCTGCTGATCGACGACATCCAGTTTCTCGCCGGCAAGGAGACTACGCAAGAAGAGTTCTTCCACACTTTCAACGCGCTCCACGAATCCGGCCGGCAGCTGATCATCTCGTCGGACCGCCCGCCGAAAGAGATCCAGACGCTCGAGGCGCGGCTGCGCTCCCGATTCGAATGGGGCCTGCTCACCGACATCCAGGCGCCCGATCTGGAAACACGCGAAGCGATCCTGCGCAAGAAGGCCGCCAGCGAGAACATCCCCGTCCCGGACGAGGTAACGTCGTTCATCGCCAAGGTGATCCCGTCGAACATCCGCGAGCTCGAGGGCGCCCTCATCCGAGTCATCGCGTACGCCTCGCTCACGAAGGCTCCCATCACCACCGACCTCGCGGCCGACGTCCTCAAAAGCGCCGTGGCGCAGGCCCCGCTGCATCGCATCACGATCGGGAAGATCAAGGAGACGGTCTCGAGCGCGCACGGCCTGACGGTCAAGGAGATGGACAACGGGCGACGAGATCAGCGCCTAGCCGCGCCACGCCAGATCGCGATGTACATCGCCACCGAGCTCACCAACTATTCCCTGCCGCAGATCGCGCGCGAGTTCGGCAAGAAGGATCACACGACGGTCATGTACGCTCGCGACAAGATCAAGGACCAGATGCAGCGCGACGAGGCGTACCGGAACAAGATCCGTCAGCTCATCGCGATGTGCCAGACCCCCTGACCGTCGGCGGCGCATCACCGGCCACTGCTCTCCACACTCTCGACAGCCTTGCACACCGGCGCGGCGTGCTCCGACGCATAACTCGGCCGCGGCCCGGCCGGCGTGGAGAAGTGGATGGTCAACTCCCGGCCATACACACGGTTATCCCTAGCCGAAATGCAAACCAGCACAAGCAAATTCCGAGTTGTCCTCAGAATACACCGCCCTACTACTGCTACGGCTCTATTGTTATTTTCCTAGGAAAACGGCGGCTCACGCCCAACGGTGAAAACGATGAAATTTAGTTGCACGACGAAAGACATCGCGGCGGCCGTCGGAGCGGCCAGCAAAGTGGTGAACGCTCATACCACCGTGCCGATCCTCTCCAACGTGCTGCTGCAAGGCGAGGGCGGAAAGATCGCGGTGCGCGCGACCGATCTCGAGCTGACGCTCGAGCACGCCTTCCCTGCGCAGGTGACCGAGGGCGGCTCGGTCACGGTACCGGCGAAGCTCTTTGCAAGTTATCTCGGCAACCTCGCCCCGGGGACGCTCGAGCTCACCGGCACGCCCACGCGCGCGAGCGTCAAGTACGAGCGCAGCAACTACGACTTCCACGCCCTGCCGGCCGAGGAGTATCCTCCGCTGCCGGCCGCTTCGCGCGGGTCCCAGTTCGGCATCGCGGCAAAGCGCTTCCGCGACGGCATCGAGGCGACGATCTTCGCGGCCTCCAGCGAGGAGGCTCGGGGCGCCGTGCTGATGGGCACTCTGTTGGAGGTGGAGGGCAAGTCGCTGACGATGGTCGCGACCGACGGCTATCGCCTGGCCAAGTTCGCGACGACGATCGACGACGAGGTTTCGGCGAACGAGAAGTTCATCGTGCCCTCCCGGGCGCTGGCTGAAGTCGCCCGCAATCTCGGGGGCGGCGAAAGCATCGAGGTCAGCGCGCTCGGCGCGCAGAGCAACCAGCTTCGCATGACCGGCGGCGACGTCTCGATCACGGTCCGTCTCGTCGACGGGCAGTATCCCAACTATCAGCAGGTCATCCCGGCGAAGTTCGATCGCACGATCACCGTGAGCACCCCGGCCCTGATCGGCAGCCTGCGGCGGGCCGAGCTCGTCGCGGGTGACCGCGCCAGCATGGTCAAGCTCGCGATCGCCAATCAAACGTTAATCGTAACGGCCAGCTCCGACATCTCGGGCAACGCGTACGAGGAGCTGGAGGTCGAGCAGACCGGCGAGGATCTAACGATCGCGTTCAACGCGCGCTACCTGGTCGAGATCCTGAATCACATCAAGGGCGACAAGGCCGTCATCGAGTTCCTCGGCCCGCTCTCGCCGGCGGCGATCCGCCCGTTGGAACCGCTCGAGACCGGCCAGCAACTGTACGTGCTCATGCCGCTTCGGCAATGATGTGTTCCTTCGCCGCATAGGCTTTTCGAATTTTCGCAACTATTTCGAACTGGATCTCGAGCCCGCGACGGGCCTGAACGTGTTCGTCGGCGCCAACGCGCAGGGCAAGAGTAATTTGCTCGAGGGAATCGCGATGCTCGGCACCGGAAAGTCGTTTCGCACCGCGCGCGACGCCGATGCCGTGCGGGCCGGATGCGATCGCGCGGAGTTGTCCGGCGAGGCGGCCGCGCGCTCGGGCAACGTGAACCTGGCGTGCACGATCGAGCGCGGAGCGCGCGGGACTCGCAAGAGCTACACGGTCAACGCGAGCCCCGTGCGCTATGCGAGCTACCTCGGAAGAATTCGCGTCGTAACGTTCGTCCCGGCGGATCTCAAACTGGCCGCTGGAACGCCGAGCGCGCGGCGCGCGTTTCTGAACATCGCCTTGGCGCAAACGGAGCCGCGCTACTACTACGAGCTGGCGCGCTACCGCAAGGCGCTGCAGCAAAAGAACGCCGTGCTGCGCGGCACAGTCGAATCGGACGCGGAGCTACTCGACGTCTACGAACGGACGCTGCTCGCGGCCGGCACGGAGATCATGCTCGCGCGCGCGCGGCTCATCGACGAGCTCGCGCGAGGCGCCGCCGCCGCGCACGCGCGCTTCGCGCCTGACGAGAAGCTCGAGGTTCGCTACGATCCCAACGTCGCGTTCGATGCAGCAACTACGGAGGCCATCGCGGCGGCGTTCGAGGCGCGCGTGCAACACGCCGCGGACGCAGAACGCGCGCGCAAGACCGCTCTCGTCGGGCCGCATCGCGATGACGTCAGCCTCTCGCTCGACGGCGCGTCGCTGGCGGCGTACGGATCGCAGGGACAGCAGCGCACGGCGGTACTCGCGCTGAAGGTCGCCGAATATGCCGTCATGCGGGAACGCTCGAGCGAGGCTCCGTTGCTGTTGCTCGACGACGTGCTGTCGGAGCTCGACGAGACGCGCGCGAGCGCGTTTCTCGGTGAGATCGGCGAGTACGAGCAAGCCTTTGTCACGGCCACGCACCTGCCGGCGGGGTTGTTGGGCGCCGCCTGCGTTGCGCGCGTCGACGACGCGCGCGTGCTGGAGTGGGTCGCGTGCTGAAGCTCTCAAAGGCGCTGTCGGGCTGGGAGCCGGCCGCCGGCGCGGCCGAGCGCGAACCGCTGACTCTGCTGGAGGCCGGCTGGCCGGACATCGTCGGCGAGCAGGTCGCGCGCAACTCGCACCCGTCGCGAATAGCGAGCGGAACGCTCGTGGTCACGACTCGCTCGAACGCGTGGAGCCACCAGCTCAGCCTCTTGAGCGAGCACGTGTTGCGCGCGATCGCGGCGCGGGTGCCGAAAGCCGGTGTCGAGCGGCTGCGCTTTCGCGTGGGAAGGCTGCCGCAAGCCGATGCTCGGCCTTTGGCGCGCACGCGCCACGTTCGCTCAGGCGCCCGCGCCGCGCGTCCGGAGGCAGCGTCGCCGGCTGAGGCGCTCGCGCGGTTCCGGCGAGAGGTCGAGGAAACGGGCCTCGCCAAGCGCTCGGAGGGCTGGTCGGCCTGCGCCGGCTGCGGCGCCCTCGTTCCTCCCGACGGCGGCCGCGTCTGCGCGGCCTGCGGCAACCAAATGCGGCGCCGGCGGGCGGAGGCGACGGCGCGGCTGCTGTTCGAGGCGCCTTGGCTTGGTTACAGCGGAACGGCAGCGCTCGTTGAAGGGTTAAGAAGAGAGGAGTACGAGGGGATTCGCACCCAGCTGCTTACGCGCTGGTGGAGCCTGCTCGTGCAAGCGCGGGTCGCGAAGCGGCTGTCGCGCAGCGGACGCGAGCGGCTCGTCGCGAGCTCGTACGTTTTATTGCGGAGTAACGTGCCGCCGGAAGAGATCATGCCGGCAACGGTACGCAACGTCTTGGGGGACGAGCTCCACGACTTGATCTACGCGGAACAACGAAACACATAATGTCAACGAATTATACTGGCGAACAAATCGAGGTCCTACGCGGGCTGGAGGCCGTGCGCAAGCGCCCGGGCATGTACATCGGCAACACGGCGGAGCGCGGGCTCCATCAGCTCGTCTACGAGGCCGTCGACAACGCGGTGGACGAAGCGCTGGCGGGTTACGCGCGGACGATCCTTGTCGTGCTGCACGCGGACGGGTCGTGTTCCGTGGAGGACGACGGCCGCGGCATCCCGATCGACCTGCATGCGGAGGAGAGGCTCCCCGCCGTCGAGGTCGTGATGACGATCCTCCATGCGGGCGCGAAGTTCGGCAAGGGCGGCTATAAAGTCTCGGGCGGCCTGCACGGCGTCGGCATCTCGGTCGTCAACGCGCTCTCAGAGTGGATGGTGACGCAGGTCAAGCGCGACGGATTCTTGTGGCGCATGAAGTTCGAGCGCGGCGCGACGGTGCAGAAGCTGAAGAAGGTCGGCAAGACCGAGGGAACCGGAACGCTGCAGTGGTTCAAGCCCGACCCGGAAGTTTTCGAGGTCACCGAGTTTCACTGGGACATCCTGCAGAAGCGCCTTCGTGAGCTGGCCTTCTTGAACCGCGGGCTCTCGATCACGCTGCGCGACGAGCGTGGCGAGCCGCAGAACGGCGCCCCGGCGGTGCGCGAACGAACCTACACGTTCGACGGCGGCATCGTTTCGTTCGTCGAGTGGCTAAACGAGAAGAAGGACCCGCTCCACCCGATCATCTCGACGCACGCCGAACGCGACGGCGTGGACGTCGAGGTTGCGATGCAGTACACCGGCACGTACGCAGACCAGATCTTCTCGTACGCGAACAACATCGGGACGATCGAAGGCGGAATGCACCTGCAGGGATTCCGGCAGGCCGTTACCACCGCGATCAACTCCTACGCGCGCAAGCGCGGGATGCTCAAGGAATCCGAGAACTCGCTCTCGACCGACGACATTATGGAAGGGCTCACCGCCGTCGTCTCGGTGAAGCTGACCGATCCGCAGTTCGAGGGCCAGACGAAGACCAAACTCGGAAACGCCAGGGTGCGGAGCATCGTCGCGGGCCTCGTAGGGGAGCGCCTTGAGTTCTTCCTCGAAGAGAACCCCAAGTACGCGCGCGCGATCATCGAGAAATGCATGCAGGCGCAGCGCGCGCGCGACGCGGCGAAGAAGGCGCGCGATCTCTCGCGCCGCAAGAACGCGCTCGAGGGTTCGGGCCTGCCCGGTAAGCTGGTCGACTGCAAGAACGGCAATCCGGGCGATTGCGAACTCTTCTTGGTGGAGGGCGACTCGGCCGGCGGTACGGCCAAGGGCGGCCGCGACCCCAACAATCAGGCCATCCTACCGCTGCGCGGCAAGATCCTCAACGTCGAGAAGGCGCGCCTGGACAAGGTGCTCTCGAACGAAGAGATTCGGACGATGATCACGGCGCTAGGCACGGGCTTCGGCGACGAGTTCAACGTGGCGAAGCTGCGCTATCATAAGATCATCATCATGACCGATGCCGACGTCGACGGCT
Source organism: Candidatus Binatia bacterium (assembly GCA_035544215.1). Classification (GTDB taxonomy): domain Bacteria; phylum Vulcanimicrobiota; class Vulcanimicrobiia; order Vulcanimicrobiales; family Vulcanimicrobiaceae; genus Cybelea. The sequence goes on from DATKHY010000007.1 coordinate 1,422,476, forward strand.
CGCACATCCGCACGCTGTTGCTGACGTTCTTCTACCGGCAGATGAAGCCGTTGGTCGAGGAGGGCCACGTGTACATCGCCCAGCCGCCGCTGTACGGAATCCGCAAGGGCAAGAAGCAGTGGTGGGCGTTCACCGAGGGCGAGCTGAAGTCGATCGTCGGCGATGACGGCAAAGACTTCACGATCCAACAGTACAAAGGCTTGGGCGAGATGGATGCCGAGCAGCTGGCCGAGACGACGATGGAGGTCGGCCATCGCCGCCTCAAACAGATCACGGTCGAGGACGCCGTCGAGGCGGAACAGATCTTCACCGATCTCATGGGCGACAAGGTTGAGGCGCGCAAGCAGTACATCTTCGAGTACGCCAAGAGCGTCAAGAACCTCGACCTGTAGGTAAGGGGTCAGGCAGTGCCGACGATCGCGCGATGGCTGCCCCTCGTGCTCGTTCTGCTGCTCGCGGCCAGCCTTCGCCTGTACGACATTTCCGGCGTTCCCACCGAGCTCAGCGCCGACGAGCTGGAGTTCTACAATTCGGCGGCGAGTTTTGCAACAACGGGCCATGACGTCGACGGACAGCGCCACCTGTTCTTCTTCAGCGCGAACCCGGGCCGCAATCCCCCGATCTATTCGATCTCGGAGTACCCCTTCGCCGTCCTCTTGGGGCCGAGCCCGTTCTCGCTGCGGCTCGCGGCCGTCATCTACGGGCTGCTCACGGTCGGGCTGCTCTTTCTCCTCGTGCGCCAAATGACGCAGCGCGACGACGTTGCCGTGCTCGCCGCACTATTTGCCGCGGTCGCGCCGATCTTTGTGCATTTTTCACGGATCGCGTGGCAACCGGCGTGCGAGCTGCCCTTTCTGCTCGGCGGTCTCTACGGGCTGTCGCGTGGGCTGGCGATTGGCGAATCGGGCCCGGTCCCCGCTCCGTTGCGCGTACGCTGGCTGATCGCCGGCGCGATCGTTCTCGGGTTGACGGCGTACACGTACATGGCGTCGTGGTTCTACGCGCTGTTGCTTGGCGGCGCGCTGACCGGATTCTCCGCGATCTTCGCCCCGTCGCCGCGCCATCGCCGGGCGGCTGTGCTCGCGTACGCGCTTGCGCTCATCGTCGCCGCCCCAGCGCTCTACGAAATCTTCATCGATCCGGAGACCGCTGACCGGACGTCACGCATCGCGACGTTTCGTTTCGGCGTGACGCTTCCCGCGTTGCGAACGTTCGCAGCGAACTACGTCGCGCACTTCGGGTGGTCGTATCTTGCGGTCGACGGCGATCCGATTCCGGGGACGACCTGGCGCTATCTCAACGGAATGGGCGCCTTTTATTGGTGGATCGTGCCGCTAGCGGTCGTTGGCGTGGTGGGGTCGTTCACGAAGATTCGCTCGATCGTCTGGCGCAGCTGGCTCTGGTTCTGGCTCCTCGCCTATCCACTTGGCGGTGCGTTGACCGACGAGGGAGCACCCAACGCGCCCCGCACGCTCGCCGGCGCGCCGGTGTTTTGCGTTTTTGCGGCAATCGGCGCGGTCGTACTCCTGGACTGGGCGCGCGGCCGGCGCCCTAGGTGGGCGCGCGTTACTGCGACGGGGGCGATTGCGATCGCGCTGGCAGCCTTCGTCGGCGCCTCGACGTTGCAATTTGCGGCCTTTTACTTTACGCAATACGTCCACCGAGCGTCGAACGCGTGGGATTCGGGAACTGCCGCGACCTTCGCGATCATTCGCGCGCATCTCGCCGGCCGCCAGACGGTCTGTTTTTCGATTCGTCCCGCGTGGTACGCACTGAGCGTCTACACCCGCTACTACCTGCGCGGCGAGCACGTCGTCGTCGTGCCAAGCATCGACCGGAAGGTCTGCAAGCGATCCGGCGCGATGGTCGTGACCGATACGGACGATCCCCCGCGCGATCCGCGCGTTCACCGCATTGCAACGATCCTCGACGTCGACGGCAACGGTTTTGCCTATGTCGGTGTCGTGAGGGCCGGTTTAGAACATCCTTAGCTTGGCGGGGCGCGCCGTGGGCTAGGAGGTATAGAGCTACGTGCGCACTCGCCTCGCGATCGGCTTCCTGGCCGTGGCGATCGTTCTGGGGTTCGCGGCGGCGAACCGCCATGAGTTGTTGCGCGCTTCGATCCAAGAAGGCGCCAGGTTAGCGACCGGCTATGCCGTGCAGATCGGCGACCTGCGCGTCGCGCGCGATGGCGCGATGCTCTCCGGCGTGCGCGTGAGCCGCGGCGCGCAGCCGATTCTTAGCGCCGAGCGCGTGACGATCCGCTACTCGCTGCGCGATCTGCTGCCCGGCAGCGCGCACCGTTTTGGAGTCACGAGCGTCGACGTCGCCGGCGCGAGAGTGACGCTCACGCGGTTTCGCGACGGCAGCTTCGACATCGGCCTCCCGCGGAGCGGCCCCGCCGTTCCGGGACCGCAGCGCGTCAACCCGGTTCCGTTACGCCTGCACGCAAAGCTGCGCGACACGCAGATCGAGCTGCTGGAGCCCACCGCGTACGATCCGAGCGCCAAGGTCATTTCAATCGAAGGCATCGACGCGGACGCCGACGTCAACACCGCGGCCGTGACGCGCTATAGGGTCAACGGGGCGTTCGAGCTCGCTACGCGCGAGCCGTTCACGATCGTGGGGACGGTCGACGCGCTGCGCGGCTACGCGATCCATCACGCGCACGCGGCGCGCTTCCCACTGCGTGGCCTGGCGAACTACTTCGCCGACACGCCGCAGGTGCGCATCCAGCAGGCGACGGCGCAGAACTTCGACGCCCGGCTCTACGCGCTCGGCGTCGCGCCGAACGCATCTCCGTCCTACCACGTCAGCCTTAGCATGGACGTGCGCGACGGGCGCCTCGCGCTGGCGGCGCTGTCCGCGCCGATCGAGCAATTTCGCGCGCACGTGGAGCTTGTCGACAACGCCTTCTACGTGGATCGCGCGGACGCGATGCTGGCCGGGATCCCGCTGCGCATCGTCGGCGGCGCCTACGACTTTACGGGCGCGCTGACCGGTGGCGCGCAGCTGCGCCTGGGCGTCGACGGAACCGGCAATCTCTCGGGGCTGCGCCGCGCGTTCGCGTTCGCCCGCGATCAAGCGATCTCGGGGAACGCCCATTTCGGTGTGCTCGTACACGGCCGGATCGACGATCCGGTGATCGTGGCGCGCGTGACCGCCCCGCACGCATCCTACCGCGCGATGCCGTTCGATGCGCTCGACGCGGGCGTCGTGTACCACTCGAACGCCATCGCGCTCGCGCCGCTGCGCGCGGTCTACGGCGGCATCGCGCTCGGCGTTCGCGGTACGATGCAGCTCGGCGATCACGTGCTGTCGCGGTTCACCGTCCACGTCGCCGGCTCGGCCAGCCGCCTGCCGTATCTCGACGAGATGCTCGGCGACGAGCCGATCGCGATTGACGCTTCGGCGGTCGGGCGCGACTTGCTCTTTCACGTCGTGGGAAGCGCAGCTTCCGAGCGGGGCGTGCAGCGCGTCGGCGCGCTGTTCGCGATGAACCCCAACGGCACCGCGACGGTGCAGCCGTTCTGGCTGCATACGGAACGCGGCGATTTCGACGGCGCGTACGCGCTCGATCGCCCGCACGACACCAGCGCCTTCTGGCTGGTGGCGCGCGGCTTGCGCATGCGCGCGCCGCGCTATGTCGCGTTCCCCGGTCTGTCGCTGCCCGTCATGCCGCCGATCGACGGGCGTTCCGTCGCGATGACCCTCGCGGGCGGCGGCTCCGGAAACAAGATCGTGATGGCCGGCCGGGTCGCCGGGAGCGACACGACGATCTCGGGCGTTCGCTTCGATCGCCTGGCCGCCGCATTCGGCGGCACGATGGCAAGCGCGGCGATCAACTCGCTGAGCGCGTCGGGCCCCTGGGGCGACTTCTCCGGCGACGGCCTGTTCTCGCCGCAGCGCTTCGTCGCATACGGCGCGTATCGCGGCACGTTCGAAGGGCTGCAACCGTTCCTGGGTAGCGCGATGCCGGCGCACGGCCGGCTTCACGGCACGGTCGCGGTCGCGATCGAGCCGCAGCGCATCGTGGTGCAGGGCACGAATTTGTCGATGCAGCACGCGACGTTGCGCGGCGTCCCGATCTCGCACGCGAACCTCACGCTCGCGGTCGAGGGAAATCGTCTGCGGATCTTTTCGGCCGATGCCGGGGCCGCCGGCGGCGACGTCGTCGCGGCCGGTGAGTTCTCGCTCGCGGCGCAGCCAAAGGGCGGCGCGCTCGCGCTCGTCGCGAACCGCCTGAGCGCGGCGCAGCTGCACGGGATCGGATTGCCGCTCGGCGCGGGAACGCTCTCGGCGGCCGGCAACCTCGCGGCCGGCGCGTCGCTGCCGCGATTCGACGGCGGCGTGACGATCAGCGGTGGACGCGTGGCGAATTTCTCGATCGCAGGGAACGGCAGCGTGCACCTAGCGGGCGACGCGGTGTCCTTGCGGCACGTCGTCGGCGCGTTCGGCGGATCGAGCGCACGAGTCGACGGGAGCATCGGATCACTGACGTCGGGCGTGCCCACCTACGATCTCGATGCAAACGTACCCGCGGCGCGCGTGGCGCCGGCGCTGCACGACTTCGGCATCCCGAACTACATGACCGACGGCACGTTCAACGCGCAGCTCCACATCGCCGGCGGGAGCTTGCGGCCGCATATCACCGGTCATGTCGGCGTGCCGGCCGGGGAGATCAACGGCCTGCCGTTCGTCGACGGCAGCGTTCGCCTCGCGGCCGACCCCAGCGGCGTGAGCGTGCGCAGCGGCTCCGTCCTCGTCGGCACGACCGCAGCCGGTTTCGCCGCGGTGGCGCGTCCGGACGAAAGCGCGATCGATCTGCGCGCACCGCGCGCGACGCTCTCCGACTTCAACAATTTCTTCGACACCGGCGACACGCTGGCGGGGCGCGGAAGCGTGGAGTTGGCGGCGGCCTCGCGCGGCGGCCGCATCACGTCGAGCGGCAACCTCGACGTGCGCGGCTTTCGTTACCGCAATTTGCCCATCGGCGACACGAAAGCCGTCTGGTCGAGCGCGCGCAACACCGTCACCGGCGCGCTGGCGGTCGGCGGTCGCGAGGGCATGCTGCGCGCGCGCGGCTCGATCGGGCTGAGTCCGCAGGCGGATTGGCAAACGACGCTGCTGCGCTCGCGCTTCGACGTGCGCGGCGACATCCGCAATCTCGACCTGGCGCTCTGGATTCCGGCGCTCGGGATGCAGAGCGTTCCGCTCACCGGGCGCGCCTCCGGCGACGCGACCATCCGCGGACTCTTTCCGTTGCTCGACGTCCGCGCGAACGCGCAGATTCAGAACGGGACGCTCGGACCACTCACGCTCGACAGCGCGAACGTCGCGCTGCACGCCGCGGGGCGACGCATCGTCGTCGATAGCGCGCAGCTGGCGACGCCCGAGATCACGGCCTCCGCCGCCGGCAGCTTCGGCCTGGGCCGGAACGATCCACTCGACCTCCGCGTGCATGCGGCAACGGATGACTTTGCCAAGCTCGTGTACGACGTCTCGCGCGTTCGCCTCCCGATCAGCGGGTCGTTCGAGTCGACGCTGAACATCGCGGGCACGTATCGCTCCCCGACCTTTCTCGCGGGCTTCGACGCGACCGGCGTGCGTGCGTACGGAATTCCGATATCGTCGCTGTTCGGCGAATTTCGGTTGCAGCGGCGGACGCTGGAGCTCTCGAACGCGGGTGCGACGCTGGGCAGCGGCGAGGTAACGCTGGCCGGTGCGCTCCCGCTCTCGCTCGAGCCGTTGCGACTGCCTCCCGATCAGCCGATGAGCTTCGACGTCGACGTCGTGGGTCTCGATCCGGCGCTTTTCGAAGCGACGCTCGGCAACGAGACGAAGATGGGCGGCCTAATCGACGGCCATATCGGCCTCTCCGGAACGGTGCGCCAACCGTTCATCGTCGGCCGGCTCGCGCTCGCGCACGGATCGTATTCGAGCGCGCTCGAGCGCACCCCGATCACGCAGCTCGCCGGGGCGATCGCGTTCGACCGCGTCTCTGCTTCCGTCGATCGCCTGAGCGGACGGCTCGGCAGCGGGATCGCGCAACTCTCCGGGCGAGTCGCCTTCCCGAACGGGTTCGCCGGCGGTACGTCCACGCTGCACTTTGCCGGCGTCGCGCGCGGCGCGCAGCTCGACCTCCCCGCGTACGGCAGCGGCACGCTCGACGCGAAGATCGCCCTCGACAAGAAGTCGGAGACCGCGCCGCTCCTCTCCGGCGACGTCACGCTCAGCAACGCGACGCTGCCGTTCGCGACCTTCATCAAGGCGGCACAGGGCGCGGCGTCGCCGAGCCTTCCGCCGCTGCCGCTCACATTCGACTTGCGCGCCACCGCCGGGAAGAACGTGCGCGTCCGCGGCAACGGTTACGGCGCCGGCCTCGACATCGGGGCCAGCGGCTCGGTGACGCTTGGGGGCACGCTGGCGTCGCCCACGCTGGCGGGGACCGTCGCCTCAACTGGCGGGACGCTGACCTACTTCGACCGCGCCTTCCGCGTGCAGGAGGGCAACGTGCAGTTCACCCCCGCCGACGGCGTCCTGCCGGCGCTGCACGCCGTTGCCAGCAGCACCGTCGTCAACCCCGATCCCGACCGCGCGCGCAATCCCTACGGCAGCGTCGACATCACGATTCGGGTCGACGGCCCTATCCAAGGCCTCAAGATCGGGCTCACGTCGAATCCGCCCGGTTACAACCGGGACGAGATCCTGGGATTGATCGCGCCGTTCGGCGGCTTCGTCAACGGGATCGCGTTCAGCCGTCAGTCGATGCTAGCGCCGCGCCAGCCGAGCGGCATCACGCCGCTTGGTGCGCTCTCGCCGATTCCGAACGTCGATCTGGCGCAGCGCAGCTCGATCACCGTGGGGCAAGAAGCCTTCAATATACTGAACGCGCAGTTTGCGGCGAGCCTGCTCGGCCCGGTAGAAAGCACGCTCGGTCAGGGCCTTGGACTGTCGAGCGTCAACCTCACGCTCGGCTACTACGGAAACGTCGGGGTCACGGCCACGCGCCTTCTCGGCAAAGCCGTCAGCGCGGTCTATGCGGTGACCTTCGGGATACCCCAGGTTCAGTCGTTCGGACTCATGGTCCAACCCAGCCCGGTCACAAGCGCGACGCTGAACTTCTTCTATCAGAGTGGACCCACGAAGCTGCTGCAGCTGCCGAGCTCGCCGGTGGGGTATAATGCGGGCTACACGGTGGCCCAGCCGCTGATCGGGAACAGCGGCTTCAGCCTTACCGTTCAGCGCTATTTCTGGTGAATGGGTATTGGATTAAGCACACGTTCAGGCTTGCGGCGCGAGCAAGGACCCCGGGTGAGGGGGGCGGAACAGGGCGTGCCGGGTCGCGCGCGATACGCTTGCGCGTGGCGGCCCGTGGCTTTTTTGCCCTTGCGAACCCACTTGGAAGATCGAGGACGGCTTTTTCGAATGACCTTTGACCCCGGGCGGCGTTTGGGCGCGTTGAAATGGTGGTTCGGCGTCGTGCTCCCGCTGATCGCGGTAACAGGGCTGAGCATCGCTCCGGCATCCTCCGCGACGGCGCCGAAGATCGTGTCGGTCGACGTCACCGGCAACCTCCATGTCCCCACGCAGACGATCATGTCGGTCACCGCGGCCCGCCCCGGCCAGCCGTACAATCCGAAGGTCGTCCAGGAGGACCTGGCGCGCATCAACGCGCTCGGCTACTTCGCGGACATCGCGCCCCCGCTGGTCCGCCAGCGGCCGAACGGCATCGCCATCACCTATCGCGTCGTCGAAAACCCGGTGCTGACGAAGATCCTGTTTACGGGCAACGCGAAGGTCCCCAGCGATACGCTGCAGGCGCTGATGGACCTTTCGGTCGGCCAGGTGTTCAATACGAACACGTTTCGAGAAGACGTTCTCAAGATCAACAACTACTACGAGCGCATCGGATACGGTGGTCAGGTACCGACCCACGTGAAGGACGTCCACATCGATCCGCAGAGCGGCGTCTTGACGCTGACGATCCAGGAGGGACTCGTCGTCACGCACATCATCATCGGCGGCGACGCGCTGCTCCCGCCGCCGTTCATCCTTCCTCACCTCACGCTGAAGGTCGGCAGCGTATACTCCGACGCCGTGCGCGACGCCGACTACAAGGCGCTGCAGAAGTTCTACGAGGACAAGCTCCACCTCGAGCTCGGAAACTTCGAGGGCGGCATCGTGCCGTCGTCGATCAACCTGCAAGCCGGCACCGCTGAGGTGCGCTACAATATCTATGTTGCGCGCATCGCGGTCGTCGAAGTGACCGGCAACACGCGCACGAAGGACGTCGTGATCCGCCGCGAGCTGCGCGAGCGGCCCGGCATGGTGCTCAACACCGACGCGATCAAGCGCGACTACGAGCGCCTCAACGCGCTCAACTTCTTCTCCAAGGTCGAGCCGGACGTCAAACCGGGACCCGACCCGAAGAAGCCGCAGGACGTGACGCTCGTGTGGCACGTCACCGAGCAGCGCACCGCGCAGGCCTCGCTCGGCTTCGGCTATTCGGGCGGACTCACCGGCCTGGGGCTATACGGAACGCTCGGCTTCTCGGACAACAACCTGCACGGGACGGGCAACTCGGCGGGCATCCAGTTCGAAGAGGGAGCTCGCACGGGCGTGGCTCAGATCACCGCCTCGGTCCCCTATCTGACCAACTCGCCGCAGGGCCAAAAGTACACGGCCGGAGCGTCGCTCTTCACGAATCACACGACGTACTACTATCCGATCTACAGCATCGCGGGCACCGGGCAGTCGGTCGCCCAGCGCGGACAGATTCCGATTCCCGTCACGCTGTACCCGAGCTCGAACGCGCAGCAAGTTTCCAACGTCGTCGCCACCAACACGTCGAGCGCGACGGGCGCCTCGGGGAATATCGGGCGGCGCCTCAGCGATTACACGATCCTCTCGCTCTCCGTCAGCGGGCAGAAGATCCGCTACGACACGACGGTCCCGTCGCCGTACTACTTCCAGGGCAACCAGCCGAACATTTTCATCGGTCCGACGCCCGGGCCGATCAGCTCCCAGCAGCAGAACTACGGCGGCTCGTTCGGCATCTCGGCCTCGTCCATCGCGAACGTCAACACCGGCCAGCCGTACAACTTGGTCACCACCGGCCTGAGTTTGCAGTCGGTCACGCTGGACGACCCGTTCAACCCGCGCAACGGCGTCAAGGCGCTGCTGAGCACGACCTTCTCGGAACCGGCCATCGGTTCGAACTTCTCGTTCACGCAGAGCACGCTGGACCTTGCGAAGTTCTTCCCGGTGCTTAGGGACGCGACGATCGGCGTGCACGGAGCGGCGTATAACTCGACCGGGGTCATCCCCCCGAGCTCGCTCTTTACGTTCTCCGATCAGCAGATGCGCGGGTATAACACCGTATTCTACGCGACCAACGCGTATCTGGGGCAGGTCGAGCTGCGCCAGCCGCTCGCGCTGGATCGCAGGATAACGCTCGCTGTGTTCGTCGACGAGCTGGATTATCACATACGCGGCGCGTACCCGCTGCTCAACCCGTACACGAATCGCATCACCGGCTATCCCGCGAATTGGGCCCTCTACGGAGATGCGGGCGTCGGCGTCCGCTTCGACGTGCCGCAGCTGGGTCTGCGCACGGTGCGCATCGACTTCGCCAAGGGCGTTAATGGTACGCACACCAGCTTTGGAATCGGCCAAAGCTTCTAGTTGTAAAAATGGAGCCCATACGAACCAAATGAAATATCGGTCTGCGCTTTTCGCCGCCGCGGCCATACTGCTCGGGATCGCGTTGGCGCCCGGCGCCATCGCGGCCGACCTGACCGACGTCGGCTACGTCGATCAGGCCGACCTCGCCAACCTGCCCGTTTTCGTAAACGCCAACGGCGCGCTTGCGGCGGATAAGGCGCGGCTCGACGCGCAGTTCAACGGTATGGTCAAGCGCGCGCGCAGCGACGCCCAGCGGCAGCAGCTCGCGATGCAGTTCCAACAGCAATATACCGACCGGCAGCGCGAAATCGTAGGCCCGCTCTTCCAGCGAGCGCAGCTGGCGATCGCGGCCGTGGCGGCCACGCGGAACCTTTCGATCGTCGTCGACAAGCGCATCGTGATCTACGGCGGGCAAGACGTCACGAAGGACGTCGAAGCCGTATTCTCGAGTTCGCAGGCGATCGTTCCGCCGTCTGCAACGCCGCCTCCTTCGCCGATCGGCTTCGTCGATCAGACGGCACTCGACGGCATCCCGAAGGTCCAGAGCGCCAACAACGCGATGCAACAGTTCGAGACGACGCAGCGGCAGATCTTTTCCGCCAAGATGGCGCAGGCGCGCAGCGACAGCGACAAACGCCAGATCCTCAGCGACTACAACAAGACCGTTACGGATAAGCAGAATCAGCTGCTCAAGCCGCTCGTGGATCAAACGCGGTCCGCGACGGCCGACGTGGCGCGCAAGAAGTCATTGATCCTGGTCGTGGATCGCGCCGATGTCATCTATGGAGGGACGGACATCACGACGGATGTCCAAAATGCGCTCGGCAAGTAGCGCGCTCGCGCTGCTCGGTATCTCGGCGATCCTGTCTCTCGCGGGCTGCGGTCCGAACGTCCACTCCGCGTCGGTGCGCGGGACGGGCTACGTGCGGCTCGACGAGGTCGTGAAGCACCATCCGCTCTATGCCCAGCTCTCGCAGCTGGACGACGCGATCGCGGCCATCGACCTCCGCTACGCGGGTCCGCAGGTTCCTCTAGGCGCCAAACAGATGGCCGCGCAGACGGCAGAGCTCAACCGCGAGTTGCGAGCCGCGCAAATACGCGCGAACAAAGTTCTTGCACAGAAGCAGCACGACTACGAGGTGCGCGAAAATCAGGCGGTGCAATCGGCGCTGGCGGCGGCCGGCGTCCACGGCGAAGGCGCCCTGGCGGCCGCGCAGATGAGCAATCAATCGGCGCAGCAGGCGCAGCAGGCGGCGCAGGCGGCCAACTCCGACTATATGGCATACCAACAAAACGTCGTCGCTCAAGACAACGCGGCGAGCTCTTCGGTCGCGCGCCAGCTGCAGGCGCAGGCGGAGCAAAAATATCGCGCCAAGGCCGAGCAGCTGCAGCAGGGCGAGACCGACCTGTCGCTCCGCCTGACGCAGCAAGACGCGACGCAGCGTCTTGCTATCAAGATGCGCCTCTCGAACCTCGCGATGGATCCGGCCGCGCGCAAGCAGGCCGAATCGCAGCTCGCAGACATCAACGCTAAAGAGGCCGGCGAGGTCGCGGCGCAGCGCAACGCCGACGCGGAGACGCTGCGAGCGTACCGCGCGCAGCTCGACAAGGAGACGGGCGCGAGCATTCGCTCGCAGGTGGGGTCGATCCAGAGCCAGACCACGGCGAAGCTCTCAGAGCATCGCAACGAGGTGACCGCGCAGCTGCGCGGCATCGGCCCCGCGGCGCCGCCGCCCAATCTGTCACCGAACGTGCAGGCGCAGATCGCCAAGATTCACCGTCAGTTCGTCGGACAGTTCCAGGCCGACGCGAAGAAGACGATCCAGGAATACAACGAAACGAAGAGCGATCTGGACCAGCAGTTCGCGGCCCTGCACGGCGCCGACGTCGGGGCGACGGGGGCGGCCGGCAAGGAGCTGGTCTCGCTGCGGAAGCGACGCGGCGATCTCTACGCGCAGATCGTCGGACAGGTCCAGCGGGATGCCGCGCACATCGCGCAAGATCGGGGCTTCAGCATCGTCTTCGTCAACATCGACGCCGCCGCGGGCGGCTATGACCTCACCAACCAAGTCATCAAGGACGTCGAAAGCCAACACGAGTGAAAACGCAAAAAAGCATCACACTTCTCACGCTCGCGGTAGCGCTGGCGAGCTGTGCGCCGCACAGCTCGATCGGTCTCGTCGACGTGCAGCGCATCGTTTCCAACTGGCCTGAGTATCAGGGCTATCAGACCCAGATGTTCACGGAGGAGCGGTCGGTTTCAACGCGCCGCGAGAGCAGCGCGCGCAAGCAGCGCGACGCGTTCGACCTTCAGCGCAAGTACGGTAAGATCACCGATCAGCTATCCGCGCAGCTGCGCGACGTGGCGGGCAAGATCGCGGCGCAACGCCAGCTCAAGCTGGTCCTGACGCGCGAGGGCATCGGATACGGCGGCGTAGACATCACGGCCGACGTCGAGAAGGCGCTCAACATCACGGAAAAGGCCTCGCCGACACCGGGAACGTAGCCCGTAGCGGATGCTGGGAACGCTGCGGGATCTCGCCGCCCGGATCGGCGGACGCGTCGTCGGCGACGGCGGCGTCGAGATCGGCGGGCTCGCAACCATAGACGACGCGACGGCCGGCGCGCTGACCTTCGCGACCACGGAAGCGTACTTTTCCTCTGCCCTCGCCGGATCGGCGACAGCCATTCTGGTCGATCCGGCACTCGAGCGCGACGACGCGGCAAAGCCGCTGATCGTCGTGGAGAACGTCCGGCTGGCGCTGGCGCGGCTGCTCGTGATGCTGGCGCCGCAGGCGCCGAGCGGCCCGTTCCGGCACGCGAGCGCCGTAATCGAATCGGACGCCGGCATCGCGGCCGACGTGTACGTCGGCGCCGGAGCCTACATCGGCAAAGCCGTTACGATCGGCGCAGGGAGCATCGTCGGCGCGGGCGCGTACGTCGGCGACGGCGTAACGATCGGCGCCGCGGTCCGGCTCCACCCGCACGTCACGCTGCTCGCGGGCTGCATCGTCGGCGACCGCGTCGTGCTGAACGCCGGCAGCGTCATCGGCAGCGACGGTTTCGGCTGGGCCTTCGTCGATGGGCGAGCCGAGCGCATCCCTCAGATCGGCAACGTCGTGCTCGAAGACGACGTGGAGGTCGGCGCGAACTCGTGCATCGATCGCGCGCAGATCGGCAGCACGCGCATAGGCGCCGGCACGAAGATCGACAACCTCGTCCAGATCGGGCACAACTGCCGCATCGGAAAGCACTGCGTAATCGCCGCCTTGAGCGGGCTCGCGGGGTCCACGGTGATCGGCGACTACGTGAAGGTTGCGGGGCAGGTCGGCTTCCGCGGACACATCACGGTCGGGTCCGGCGTGACGATAGCAGGGCAGTCGGGAGTCTGGGGAAACGTCGCCGACGGCGCGACGATTTCGGGCAATCCCGCGAAGGACCACCACGAGGAACTACGCCGACAGGTCATGATTCGCAAGCTGCCAAAGCTGTTCGATCGTGTCGAGGCTCTCGAGCGCTCGCGATCGCGCGAGACTTAAATAACACCGCATGATGCAGGCGACGCTGTCAGAGACGCTGCATTTCGAGGGCGTCGGCCTCCACACCGGGGAGCGCGCGGCGGTCGAGATCTATCCGGCTGAGCCCGACGCGGGGCTGTGCTTCGTGCTCGGGTCGACGCGCGTGCCGGCGACGGTCGAGAACGTGCGCGACACCTCGCGCGCGACCGTGCTCGGACGCGACGGTTCGAGCGTGTCGACGACCGAGCATCTGCTCTCCGCGCTCTTCGCGCTGGGCGTTAGCAATGCCGAGATCCACGTGACGGGCCCCGAGATCCCGGCGCTCGACGGGAGCTCGGCGGATTTCGTCACGGGGATCCTCGCGAGCGGGGTGCAGACGCAGCCCGCGCAGCGGCGCGTGCTCGAGCTCGCCGAGCCGCTCTACGTCGCGGCCGGAGACCGGATGATGGTCGCGCTTCCCGCCGAACGTTTTCGCGTGCGCTTCGTTGCGGACTTCGCGCCGCCGATCGGCACGCAGTACTACTTCGGCGAGATCGAGCCCGACGCGTACCGCGAGGAGATCGCCGGCGCTCGTACCTTCGCGTATTTGCACGAGATCAAGGCGTTGTGGGCGCGCGGCCTGGCGCGCGGCGGAAGCCTCGACAACGCGCTGGTCTTCGCGCCGGACGGTCCCATGCGGCCGTTGCGCTGGCCCGACGAGGCGGTTCGGCACAAGGTGCTCGATCTGATCGGCGACCTGGCGCTGCTGGGTGCGTGGCCGCAGTGCGAAATCGTCGCGATCAAGAGCGGCCACGAGCTCCACGCATCCCTGACGCGCGTCCTGCGCGCACGCTTGCGCGTGCCGTCCGCATAGGAGAACGACGTTGGCCGAAATGGACATCCGGGCAATCTTCGAGATTTTGCCGCACCGCTATCCCATGCTGCTCGTCGATCGCATCCTCGAGTTCGAGGCGATGAAGCACGTTCGCGGATACAAGAACATCACGTACAACGAGCCGATCTTCGCCGGCCACTTTCCGGGTAACCCGGTGCTCCCGGGAGTCTACATGATCGAGGCGCTCGCTCAGCTGGGCGGCGCGATGATCCTGGAGCCGGGCGAGTTCTCGCGCAAGACGCCGTATCTCGCCGGGATCGAGAAGGCGAAGTTCCGGCGGCCGGTCATCCCGGGCGACCGGCTGGACATGGAGGTGAACATGTTGCGCCACAAGCGCAACATCGGCTGGGTGAGCGCGCAGGCGGAGGTCGACGGGCAGTTCGCGTGCTCGTGCGAGCTGATGTTCTCGATCGCGTCCGACACGCGGATGTTCGGCGCGGATTCGACCGTGCTGCACGCCTGACCGTAGCGCCCGCGCATGCTGCATCCGACCGCCATCGTCCATCCCGCAGCGGAGCTGGGGAAAAACGCCGAGATCGGACCCTACTGCATCATCGGCGAGCACGTCTCGATCGGGGCGCGCAGCGTGATCCAGGCCCACGTCGTCGTCAACGGCTGGACGCAGATCGGCGACGACTGCCTGATTTATCCGTTCTCGACGATCGGGGCCGCGTCGCAGGATCGAAAGTACGCCGGAGAACGCGCCTTCACGCGGATCGGCAATCGCACGATCCTGCGCGAGTACGTCAGCATCCAGCGCGCCACGGGCCACGACGAAGTGACGTCGGTCGGCGACGACTGCCTCCTGCTCGCCTACGTGCACATCGCACACAACTGCGTGCTCGGCAACGGGGTTACGATGAGCAACTTGGCGCAGCTCGCCGGCCACGTGCAAGTCGCGGACTACGTGACGATAGGCGGCCACACCGGCGTCCATCAGTTCACGCGCATCGGCCGCCACGCGATGGTCGGCGGGATGAGCAAGTGCACCAAAGACGTGCCCCCGTTCTTCCTCGTCGAGGGCAACCCGTGCCAGCCCTACGGCCTCAACAGCGTCGGGCTGCGCCGCGCCGCGTTCACCGTCGAAGAACGCGCCGAGATCAAGAAGTTCTACAAGCTGCTCTACACCCCGAAGCTCAACGTCTCCCAGGCGATCGACGCCATGAAGGCCGAGGTCTCGACGAATCCCGGCCGCGAGATCATCGCCTTCCTCGAGGCCCCGTCGGAACGCGGCGTGCTGAAATAGCCGGCACGTCGAAGACGGTCGGCGAGTGAGGTATTTCTTTTCGACCGGAGAGCCGTCGGGGGAGGCGGCGGCGCTGGTGTTCGCGGAGGCGATTCGTGCGATCGATCCGCAGGCAGAGTTCGAAGGCATCGGCGGCGAGCGCATGAAGGCGGCCGGTTTTCGGTTGTGGCGCAATCACGCCGGCTGGGCGAGCATGGGTCCGCTGGCCGCGATCCCACGCATCCCGAAGCTGCTGCTCGCGATGCTGCGCACGGCATATCACCTGCGCGCAGCGAAGCCGGACCTGATCGTGCTGGTGGACTTCGGCGTCTTCAACTTGCGTTTGGCATCGACGCTGCGGAGATTCGGTTACACGAGGCCGATCTTGGATCTCTTTCCTCCGGGAACGTGGCTGGACAACGAGGAGAAGGCGCGCAAAGTGAGCGCGCTGACGGTGCCGATGACGGCGTTTGCGCACCAGAACGAATTCTACCGAAGCATCGGCTGCCGCATCGAGTATTTCGGCCATCCGCTCGCGAGCCGATATCAAATGCGCCCGTTGCGGCCGGCGCCACCGTCCGACGGCGGGACGGTCGCGCTGCTTCCCGGCAGCCGGGCCGGCGAGCTGCGCCGCCACCTGCCGGTGCTTGCCGCGTCGTATCGTGTGTTGCAGCGGCGTCGCCCGCGGCTGCGCGGCGTGGTCGCCGCGGCCGATGCGCGCGCCGAGGCGCAGATCGTGCGCGCGCTGGCGCACGAGGGATTGAGCGAGATCGAGATCGTGCGCGGCGTTCCCGCGGCGCTCGCCGACGCGGACGGCGCGTGGGTCGTTAGCGGAACCGCCGTCCTGGAAACGGCGCTGTTGGGCGTGCCCGCCGTGGGCATCTACGTCGTTCCCAAAGTCCTGATCCGGTACGGTCATCGCATGATCCGGCACCGCTTCATCACGCTGCCCAACTTGGTTCTCGGGCGCGAAGCGGTTCCCGAGCTGCTGCAGGAGCGGGCGACGCCCGATGAGCTCGCCGACGCGCTGGAAGCGCTGATGGAGAACCCGGGCGAGCAGTACGCGCAGTTCGTCGCGATGCGCGAGGCGCTCGGGCCGAACGATGCACTTGAGCGGTGCGCGTCATATGCCGTCGAGCTTGCCCGCGAGGGCGAGCTAGGCTAGCATGATCCGCATCTATCACACGTCAGATCTTCACGACCATCGCGGCATCGTTCCACGCCTCAAGGCGCTGCGTCGCGCGGCGCCGGGCCTGCTCTTCGACTGCGGCGATTCCCTGCGCGGCAGCCAGACTGTGTACTACCGCAACGAACCGATCGCCGCGGAGCTGGACGCGGCGGGCTACGACGCGCAGGCCGTCGGCAACCGCGAGTTCCACTACGTCTTCGCGGCATTGCGCGCGCGCGCGGAGCGCATGCGCCATCCGCTCGTGTGCAGCAACCTCGTCGACACGAAGGGTCGTCCGCTGCCGTTCGCGCGCTCGTTGCGATTCGAAGTTCCCGCGGAAGGAGACGCGGCGGTGCGCGTCCACGTGCTCGGGCTGCTGGTCATGCAGTACGATACGAACAGCATCTGGGAGAGCATGTTCGGCTGGCGCTTTCTCGAGCCGACGGGCGTCGTCGAAGAGTACGCGCGCGAAGTCGGCGAGCGCGAAATGCTGGTCGTGTTGTCGCATCTCGGGCTGGATCGTGATCGCGAGCTGGCCAGCCGCATGCCGCGCATCGACGTCGTGCTTGGCGGGCACAGCCACGACACGCTGGAGACGCCCGAGCGCGCCGGCGACGTACCGATCGTGCACGCCGGTCCCTACGGCCGCTTCGCCTCGCGCAGCGAGTTCGCGTACGAACCGGACCGCGGCCGCTTCGCGCTGACCGGCTTCGCGCTCGTCCCGCTGCTCGCGGGGCCGTGATGCGCGTGCTCTTCGTGACGAACGGCCACGGCGAAGCGGCGATCGCCGAGCGCATCGCGGTCGAGCTCGAGCTCGTCGCCGGCGGCGCGCAGATCGATCACCTCGCGCTCGTCGGCGATACTCCGTCGCGGCACATGCGCGACGTCGGGCCCCGCGCGAGCATGCCGAGCGGCGGCCTCATCGCGATGTTCAACCTGCGCAACATCGCGCGCGACTTGCGCGCGGGACTGCTCGGGCTGGTCGCTGCGCAGCGGCGGTTCCTGCGCGGCTCGCGCGACGCATATGACGTTGTCGTCGCAGTCGGCGACGTCTACGCGCTTGCGACCGCGCTGAACGTGCACGAGCCGACGGTGTTCGTGGGAACCGCGAAGAGCGTCGCGGTGGCTCCCTACGGGCGCGTCGAGAAGCGCATCCTGCGGCGCGCCGCCGCTTGTTTCGTGCGCGACGACGCGACGGCGCGGAGCCTGCGCGCGGACGTGCCGCGCGTCGAGGTCGCAAACGCGATCGTCGATCTCTTCGCGACGGCAGACGATCCCGCCGCACAGCGCGCCGTGGAAGGCTTCGCTCCGGCGCTCGCACTGTTCCCGGGGAGCCGCGAAAACGCGTACGACGACGCGGCGTTTCTGCTCGACGTGACGCGGCGGCTCGCGGCGTTTTGGCCGGAGCTCGGCGCGGCGCTCTCCATAGCCGGCGGGCTCGACGTGCGGCGCTTCACGGAGGAGGCCGCGCCGCGCGGCTGGCAGGTGCGCCCGATCGCGGACGAGTCCGTCCCGTTTGCGCTCGTTTCGGGCGGACGCGAGCTCGTGCGCGCGTGGCGCGGCGAGCTCGGTCCGCTGCTGAGCCGCGTCGCGCTGGTCATGGGGCAGGCCGGCACGGCCAACGAGGCCGCCGCGGCCGCCGGCGTTCCGATCGTCGCGTTCGAGCGTGACGGCGACCGCAAGGCCAGCTGGTATCGGCGGCGTCAGCGCGGCCTGCTTGGCGACGCGCTGGCGGTGTTTCCGAGCGTTGACGACGAGCCGGTCGCGGGGGTGCGCGGGATCCTGGAAGATGCGCCGCGTCGCGCGCACATGAGCGCCGAGGGCCGGACGCGCATGGGAGAAGCCGGCGGCGCGCGCCGGATTGCGGAGCGCGTCGTCGCGCTCGCACGAGCTCCGTGATGCGACGGCTCATGCCGTCGGCGCTCGGCTCGATCTACGCGCTGGCGCCGCTCTTTCCGAGCTTCATCGGGCTGACCTTCGTCGCGTTTCCCGGCCTCGTGCTGATTCCACGCGCGGCGGCGATCGGCGTGTTCGGTATCTGCGGCGTCCTCGCCGTGTACGCGCTGGCGATGCTGCTACGCTATCGCAAACCCGGATCGCAGCCGCTGCTGCTGCCGCTGCTCGCGGTCTTCGGCGCGGGTCTGCTCGCGGGAGCCTTGGGCTTCGATCCGCGCGCCGGCTTGCTGTTCACGTTCATCGGTCTGCTCGGGATCGTGTGGCACTGCTCGATCGTGCGCTTCTACGACGACCGCGGCGCCGCAACGACGCTCCTGGCCGCCTACATCGTGTCGGGCGCGGCCGCCGCGATCGCGGCGATCGCGATGGTCGCGTTGCGTGAGCCGGCGGCGCAGTACGCGATCCAGCACGGCCGCGCCACCGGCACCTTCGTGCTGCCGGGTGAGCTCGCGGGCTACTTCATCGTCTTCGTGCCGATCGCGTACGCCGTGGCCCGCGTCGCCCCGTCCCCGCTGCTGCGGGTCGCCGCTTGGGGCGCGGCCGCGCTCGGTCTCGTGGCCCTGACACTGAGCTATTCGCGAGCGGGATGGATGGGGTTCGCGGCCGCCGTCGCGTTCGTCGTCGCAACACGCACGAAAGCCGGCGCCCGCGGCGCCGCCGTCGTCGTTGCCGCAGGCGCGATCGCCGTTCTGCTGCTGTTCAACGCGCATCACGACCCGAGCGAAGACTACACGCGGCTTTCGATTTGGCAGGCCGCGACGCAAATCATCGACCGCTTTCCGCTCACCGGAGTCGGGCCGTTCAACTTCTCGCGGCTGTACGCCGTGGTGCGCGCTCCCGATGCCGACGCGACAGCGTTTCACGCGCACAGCCTCTACCTCACGTTCTTCGCGGAGTTCGGCATCCTCGGCGTAGCGAGCGTGGCATGGCTGATGTGGCGCTTCGCGCTCGAGCTGCGTCGCCGGCTCCCGCATGCGTCGCAAGCAAGGGCGTTCTTAGCGCTGAGCGTCACGGCGGGACTGGTCGGCGTCGCCGTGCAAGGGCTCATCGACACCGTGAGCGTTGTAATTTTTGGGCTATGGATGCCGACGCTCGGCCTCGCGCTCGGCGCGGCCGGCGACGGCGCGACGCCGCCGGACAGCGACGCATAGTGCGCGTCCCGGCCGCTGCCGCCGCGGCGTGGCTCGTCGCGACGGCCGGCTGCAATCCGCAGCCGCCCAAGGCGACCCCGCCCCCGTCCACCCCGGCGGCCCACGTCCGGCCTACGGCCACGCCCCTCGTGCTCGACATCCGCGGGCAAGGCGCCGCCAACCGGCCGGTGCACCTCATTCAGCAAGTCCACAACCGCGTCGACTACGATCTGCTTGCAAGCTCGTACGAGAGCAAGGGGCCGTCGGGGCTCGCGCGTGCCGTCTTTTCAGACGCACGCGTGACCTTTCGTGATCCGCACGGATCGTCGATAACGGCGAGCGCGCCGCAAGCCCTCGTCGACCAAGGGGCAAACACGGTGACGCTTCTCGACGGCGTGCATGCGCGGTCGTCTTCGGGGATGACGCTGCAGTGCACGCAACTCGTCTACGATCGGGCCAGCGGAATGCTGCACGGTAAGGGCGCCGTCGTGGTCACGGACCCGAAGGGCTTCCGCGCGACCGGATCGAGCTTCGATTCCGACATCTCTCTGACACATATGCGAATGCGATGAGCCAACATCCAGCGATCAAACTCCGCGGACTCGTCAAACGCTACGGCGAGCGAACCGTCGTCAACGGCGTCACGGCCGAGGTCGAGACCGGTGAGGTCGTCGGCCTCCTCGGACCCAACGGCGCGGGCAAGACGACGACCTTCTACATGGTCGTCGGGCTCGTCAAGCCCGACGGAGGCACGGTTGTGCTCCACAAAGGCGACCGCGAGATCAACCTGACGGGCGCTCCGATGTACGCGCGCGCCCGCAACGGCATTGGGTACCTCGCGCAAGAGAACTCGATCTTTCGCAAACTCTCGGTCGGCGACAACATTCGCCTGATCTGGGAGCAGAACGGCGTAGGGCACGACGAGCGCGAGCGGCGCCTTCCGGGGCTGCTTGAGGAGTTCGGCCTACGCGCGTTCATCGACGCGCGCGGCGACAGCCTCTCGGGCGGCGAGCGGCGCCGCGTGGAGATCGCCCGCGCGCTCGCGATCCAGCCCGCCTTCCTGTTGCTCGACGAGCCGTTCACGGGCATCGACCCGATCGCCGTGGCCGACATTCAGGCCATGATCCGTCAGCTACGCGACCGCGGCCTGGGCATTCTCATCACCGACCATCAGGTGCGCGAGACGCTGGCGATCGTCGACCGCGCCTACATCCTCAACAACGGCCGGATCGAGGTCTCCGGCTCGGCGCAGGAAGTGCTCGACTCGCCGATCGCGCGCCAGTTCTATTTAGGCGAGGGCTTCCGATTATAGGGCGAACGCGAGCCGCGCAATGAGATTCACGATTCTCGACCGCTACGTGCTCACGGAGCTAGCCGGCCCATTCGTCTTCGGGTTGTCGGCGTTCATCCTGATCTTCGCGGCGACCGAGATCCTCAACATCGGAAAGCTCGTGAGCAACGAGCACGCGCCGCTGTGGGCGGCGCTCCTGGTCTTCGTGTGGTCGCTCCCCGCCGACATCGTCTTGGTGATTCCTATGGCGCTGCTGCTCGGGACGCTGCTCTCTGTGCAGCGGCTCTCCGGCGAAAGCGAGATCACGGCCATGAAGGCGGCGGGCATAACCTTCGCGCGCATCGTCACGCCGCTGCTGGCCGTCGGCATCGTCCTGTCGCTCGTCACGCTCTACCTTCAGGAGGGCGTGGTGCCATACGCCAACGATCAGCTCACGGAGATCGAGAACAGCGTCATCAATCACGTCAGCGCATTCAGCCGCGACCTGACCGTGTCGGCGCCGCTTCCGGGCGGCGGACGGCAGGTCACGATCGCCACGGCCTACGAACCGAACTCGCGCGCGCTGCTGCACGTGACGCTAATTCAGTACGACAACCACAACGATGCGCGGCAGGTCGCCTTCGCGGATCGCGCCGAGTTTACGGCCAATAAGTGGACGCTCGAGAACTCCAGCGTCTACCGGTTTAATCCCGACGGCACGACGCTGGCCGAGCCGAAAATCGCGCAACAGGAGGTTCAAATCGGGGAGAATCCCAGCGATCTCGTGAAACGCTTGACCAATGGCGATCCGGAGAACATGAGCCGGTCGGAGATCGCCGACGTCGTGCGCTCCGGCCAACTGACGCAGAACGAGTATCGCAAGTACGTGACGACCTACCAGGAGAAGCTGGCCCGGCCGTTCGCGTGCTTCGTGTTCATTTTGATCGCGATTCCGCTCGGGCTGCGGTCGATCCGCACGAGCGGCAGCACGAGCCTGGGCTTCGGTCTGTCGCTCCTGATCGTGTTCGTGTACTACGTCGTGATGACGATCTGCTCGTTCGCCGCCGAGGCATTTTTAGCGTTCGCGTGGCTCTGGGCGTGGATGCCGAACTTCCTCTTCACGGCGATCGGCCTGGCTCGGCTGCGGCGGGCGGCGCTCGTATGAACTTCGTCCAGGTCGTTCGCGGCATCGGCAACGTCGCGATCATCATGGTCTTGTCCGGCATCGTCGCGTACGTCGGCGACCGGGTCGGCCACCAGGTCGGGCGCAAGCGGCTCAGCCTGTTCGGCATTCGCCCGCGCTACACGTCGACGATCGTTGCCATCGCCACCGGCATGATCATCGCATTGGTCGTGACGCTGGTCGCGATCTTCGCTTCCGAGCAGGTCAAGACGGCGTTCTTCAAGCTCAACTCGCTCAATGCGCAGATCTCGGAGCTGCAGACGCGGCAGCGCGATCTCGAGGCGAAGGTCAACAGCGGCCGTCTCGTCTTTCCCGTCGACACGCTCATGGTGCCGTTCTATCGCATCATCAACCAATCGGCGTCGGAGAGGCAGCGCCTCGCGACGATCCACGACTACTACTTCTTCGCGGTCAAGTACGTGAACGCGACGTATCCACGTCTCGGGTTGCGCCCGTACGCCATTCCGCCGGACGCGGACAAGAAGCTCTCGGGACTGGCCGGCGATCTGACGACGGCGGCGAAGCTGTCGCAGTCCAACGTCATGCTGACCGTGACGTCGGATCAGAATTTGTTCGAGAACGACCAGATTCACTTCGCGATCAACGTGACGCCCGACATTCGCTACTTCCAGAAGGGCCAGGTCATCGCGCAGCTCGTGGTTCCCGGCAAGAGCGGCGCGAGCATCAACATCGCGCTCATTCAGCTGCAGAGCTACGTCTCGATCACGGCGCGGCGGCTGCACCTGGTTCCTTTTCTGGCCGACAACGTCCAGCCCGTGCAGCTGATTCCGGGCGTCGCACAGATGCAGCAGCAGATCGGCAAGTCCGGAACCTTCCTGTTGACCGCCTATGCCGCGGGTGACTTCTATCCGCACCTCGGCGGCATTCCCATCGTGATCGTGCTGACGCAGCAGCCGTGAACGAGGGCGCGGTCCTCGGCATCGACCCGGGCCGCAGCAAGGCGGGCTACGCGTTGCTAGACGACTCCGGGGCGGTCGTCGCCGCCGGCATCGAACCGCTCGAGCGCCTCGACGGCTGCGTGCGGGAGCTGCTGGCGCGCGTGCCGGTGACGGCGATCGCGCTGGGGAGGGGCACTAACTCGGGGCCGGTCCGTGCTGCCCTCATGCATTTCGACATGCCCATCCACCTCGTGGACGAGTACGAGACGAGCCGCCTCGCCCGCGGCCTCTACTTTGCCGACCATCCCCCTCGCGGCTGGCGCCGGCTGATCCCCTTGGGGCTCCAACTCCCGCCGCGCCCCATCGACGACTACGCCGCCATCCTCATCGCCCGCCGCTTCCTTGCCAGGGGAGACGAGGCTCGACCTCCAAGCTAAGAAGCCCTGCTTAGGGCGTCTGGTATTGACGGTCCGATTGGGAAAAAGTGTTTAAAAGCGGAGGATCGGTGCTTCGAGTCGGCAGCAGCATGGCAAGCGTGGCGCTGGCCGTCGTGCTGTGCTCGAGTGCAGCGCGCGCGGCCCTTGTTTCGTTTGCGCCGCCGGCGCCGGATCTTGGATCGCAGTTGATGTTGCGCGTGTTCGGCGAGACGTCCGACTCGCGCGCGGCGTTCTCGGCCCAGAGCGGCGATCGCGTTAGCGAATCGCCGCTGCGCGACCTGGCGCTGCAAATATCGACTCCGGCGCAGCCCACGAGCTTCTCGGGGGAACTGGCCGCGACGTCGCTTCCGAGCAACGGCACGCAGACCGCCGCGTTGACGGACGCGGGGCTCTCTGATCTCGCCGGAGCGCTCGACTCAGGACTCGTGCGCGGTGTGCGCTTCGCGCCGCCGTCGCAGCCGCGCGAAGACATCGTAAGGCTCGCGCCTGCCCCTGTCACCGCCGCGTACGAACCGGTCCCGCCTTTACCCAATATCTCGCCCGGCCCGGGAACCGTGGCGTTCTACAGCTCTTCGGCCGCCGCCGTGCAGCCGGCCGCGTTCGCCCCTCAGGCTCGAGTCGGACCGGTGCTGTTCCAGGGTCACGCCGGGGGCAGCTCGACGGAAACGCCGAGCCTGTCGTTGCGCGACAACTCCAGCGCCGCGGGCGCCAACTTCCTCTTGCGCGCGGGCAAGCGCGATATCAACTTCAATCTCACGACGCAATACGAGCACCTGTTTCGTAACGACAGCAACTCGTTTTCGGCCGCGCTCAACCCCACGTCGCCGTGGCAGCTCCCCAACGCGGACGCTCCGCTGGCGATCCCCAACTTCAGCAACTTGAACCGCGTGTCGGTCGGTGCCGGCGTCGACGTGCCCGTGTTCCGCGGACTGACGCTGAACCTCAACTACGGCATCCAGCATCTCTACGGCGGATACGGACTGCCCGGGCTGATGAACCTCGACGCGATCAACAACTCGTACGGCGGCAAGCTGACGTTCGATATCCCCGATGCCTCGAAGACGCTCTCCATCTCCGCATATCAAGAGCACTTCAGCGACAGCGTCCTCCCGATCAACGGATCGACGCAGACGCACGAGGACGTAAACTTCACCGTCAAGTTCTGACGAGTGCGCTGGATCGCCGGCGCCGTCGTCGCTCTCTTTCTTCTTGCCATGGCGACGGTGCAGGTCGCGTCGGATTCGCTGACCGCGAGTGCCGCCGCTCCCGGCACGTTTCCGACACGCATTCCGTCCAGTTTCGGGCGGCTCGTCTACGGGTGGCTCGACCGCCTAGCGCCCGCGCCGTACGTCGAAACGACGCTCGCGCAGGACGCGTTGGCACGCGGCGACGCCGCGTCGGCTGAGCGCTACGCTTTGCGCTTGCCGGCGTCGCCCATTCGCGACGAGCTTTTGGCGCGCGTCGCGCAGTTGCGCGGCGAGAAGTTGCTGGCGCTCGAGTATTTTCTCGCGGCGCCCGACGCCGATGCGGTGAACGCGGCAGCAGATACAGCCCTGGCGTCGCGCGATCCGGCCGGGGCGTATCGCCTCGAGCAGTTGCTCGAGAACCGGCTCGCGATGCTGCGCACGCATCCCGATGCGGTCGCCGAGGCGTACTGGCGGATGGGCCGGTACGCGAATCAAATCGCATTCGTGCAGATCTCCGGCAGCCCGGCGCAAAACGCGTGGCTGCGGCGCGGCCGCAACGCCCTGGACGCGGCGGTCGCGCTGTCGCCGCTCTCGGAGCGTTACGCGATCGAGGCGGCGAATCAGGCCGATCTCCTAGGCGATCGCGCACGCGCGTCGCAGCTCTTCACGCAAGCGCTCGCGATCGATCCGGCAAGCGCCGACGCGCTGGCGGGCCTGGGCGTGATCGCATTTCAGAACGGTGATCGAGCGGCCGCCGCGCGTTACCTGACGCGCGCCCGCGCGCTGGATGCGCAGTCGCTCATGGTGCGCGCGCTGGAACGCGACCTGCGGTGAGGGTTGCGCTCGACGCGCAACTCACCGTTGGGACGGCTACCGGAATCGGGGAATACGTGCGCGGCCTTGCCGACGCACTCCGGCGCAGAGGCGTGGACGTTGCCGAGCTGCGCGAGCCGCGCCTCGACCCGTGGCGCTTCGACCGGCGCGTGCTCTGGGATCAAATCCTCTTGCCGAAGCGAGCGCGCGCGAGCGGCGCGGCGCTGCTGCATTGCGCGTCGGGAACGATGCCACGAGGCGCCGAGCTCCCGATCGTCGTCACGGTGCACGACGTCGCGTGGCTGGCGGATCAGATGCACGCGCGCGCATACGCGCGCTACTACTTCGGAAAGCTCGCTCCGCGACGCTATCGGGGGGCGCGTTGCATCGTCGTAGATTCGAACTTTTCACGTGACGCGCTGCTGAATCTCGTGGCCGGCCTCGATCCTCGGCGCGTGCACGTCGTCTATCCAGGCGTCGCTGCGGACTTCTGTGGGCTCGGGCGCGGCGCGGGAGACGGACGCACGATTCTAGCGGTGGGCACGATCGAGCGCCGCAAGAACCTCGACGTGCTCGTGCGGGCGCTCACGCGGCTGCCCGAGGCGCGCGTTGTGGCGGTAGGGCCTCACACGCCGTACGCGGCGGAATGCGCGGCGCTCGCGCAACAGGTGGGTGTGACCGATCGCATCGAGATGCCGGGCTACGTCGCGCGCGGCGCGCTCCTCGCGTTGTATCGCGAATGCGCAGTCGTCGCGGTACCGTCACGCTATGAGGGCTTCGGCTACGCCGCCGCGCAGGCGCTGTGCGCGGGCGCGCCGTGCATCGTATCCGACCGCAGCTCGCTCCCGGAGATCGCGGCGGGCGATGCGCCCGTTGTCGCAGCCGACGACGTGGATGCATGGGTCGCGGCGCTCGAACCGGCGTTACGCGGCGACGACGATGGGCGCGCGCGGGGCGTGCGAGCGCAGGCGATAGCGCGGTTTTCCTGGGACGCAAGCGGGGCGAGCATGCAAGCGCTGTACGAAGAAGCGCTTATGTAACGAAGGTCAATTATACGAATTCGAACGGACGGGCCTTCACCCGCGTCGGGAGGGGACGTGGCGACCGCAAAGAAGCCAGCGCCCTGGGGGAGAGACCATGGCTACAATCTCTAAGCGCCTGAGCTTCGTATTTACCATCGCGATTGGGATCGCGTTCGCCGGTTGCGGAGGGCCGCAGCCAAGCGGACAAACGGCGTTCCCGCAGCTGCAAGAGGATCCGGCTTCAACGCCCTTGCCCAGCGACGTGAAACCGCACCGTGAATCGAAGCCGCTTTCGCGCTCCGCTCTAACCAGTCAGCCCCTGTTGTATGTCGGTGACGACAGCGCCGTCGACCTCTTTCCGCTCACAGGGCCGAATAAGAAAAAGATAGGTTCGATCACCAACGGCGTCCACGGCCCATGGGGATTGAGTCTCGATGCCAATAATACGCTCTACGTCGCTAACGCGCTATACAGCGGCGGGACCGTCAGCGTCTATCCGTATGGTTCCTCGAGCCCGTCGATGACGTACTCGAAGGGGCTGCACGAACCGTTATACGCAGTGGCCGATACCGCAGGGCATGTTTTCGTTGGGGATCGCGAAGTCGAGAGCCACAATAAGGGGCATGTCGTCGAGTACAACGCCGGCACGAACGTCCCGATCAAGAAGGTGCGATTAGGCTCAGAAGAAGACGGAATGGCCTTCGACAGCCAAGGCAATCTCTACGTGGCATACCGGCGGACGGGAATTAACAGCTCAGTCGCGGAGTTCGGGCCAGGCCTCAGCAATAAGCGGCTTCTGGGTATGACGATCAATCAGCCTCAAGGGTTAGTGGTCGATAGTGCCGGGAACATCGTTGTCGTCGAGTCGGCGTCCGATGATATCAAGGTGT
This sequence comes from Candidatus Binatia bacterium, assembly GCA_035544215.1. Taxonomy (GTDB): domain Bacteria; phylum Vulcanimicrobiota; class Vulcanimicrobiia; order Vulcanimicrobiales; family Vulcanimicrobiaceae; genus Cybelea. The sequence goes on from DATKHY010000007.1 coordinate 1,449,735, forward strand.
TTCCGCCGGGAGCGACGACGCCGTCGTTGACGCTAACGCTCTCCCCGAACGGTAATCTCGCGGAGTTGGCGATGCAGAACAGCGAGACGACCCTGTGGGTTTCTACGGAAGGTGGAGAGGTGTACTCAATGCCGTATCCGCTCACGGCGAGTACGAAAGCGACCGAATACGAGCAAGTCAACGGTTTCTCAAACGGAATCGTCGTCACTCACTAGTCCGGGAAGAGTCGAATTTAGTCATAGAGTCCTGCCACTAACGGTGTAACGCAGGGCAATCGAACGGCCCGGAGCTGATCGTCTCCCCTACGCCGTTTCGGCCGATGCGAACTTCCAAGTGCGAGCCGATCAACGTCAAGCGCTCGAAGTCATCGCCGTTGGAGTTCGTGGTACGTCCCCCGGTGAAGCCGTGCTGCTCGATCGGCGAACCGAGGAGTTTGATCGCCGCTGGACTGCGTTGGACCGGGGCCATTCCGCCTCTAGTAAATCGGTGAGCCGGGCGCGCCGGGCGCGACGCTCCCGTCGTCGGGCGCGAAGATCAGCTTCAGCGGAAGGCTCGAGCCGGCTTCGGGCATCGTGACGATTGCGACGCGCACGAAGCCGTGCGCCGGCACGACGTACTGGCGCACCTTGTAACGTGAGTACGGTGGAACCTGATGCGACTGCACGAGCACGCCGTCGATCAGGTACGTTCCCGTGGAACGGCCGCCGCGCGGATTCTCGTAGATCGCCACCGACTGCGGCGTCGAGAGCGGGTTCTCGATGTTCACGACAAACGATTGGAGCACGCCGTAGTCGCCCGAGAGCGCCTGCCCTTGCATGTGGTTCGGCAACGGCAGCTGCCCGATCGGCAGCTCGAGATAGTCCTCGTCGACCCGCCACTGCGTCGCGAAGTGAAACTCGGCGATCGGATAGATGCCGCGCGCGTGGATGTGGCCGTATTCAAGCAACTCGGTACTCGCGACGAGGGCGTCCGGACTCCCGCTCGCGTCCTGCGCGAACAGCGACAGGTGCACGCTGCCGCCCGAGAGGACACGCAGCTGTAGCAGGTTGCAGACGATGTCGCCTGCCGGAAGATCCTGCGAGACGATGTTGATCGACGTGTTGCCGCCGATGGTCAACAGTCGGCCCTGATTCTGCACGACGTTGACGAGAAAGCGTCGCGTCGCCTGGTGGCCGACGTCCATCTCGTTCGAAGACGGCCCACCCCGGCCGCTGATGAACTGCACGATCGAGGGCTCGCGCGAGAGGTTCTCCGCGCGCAGCACGATCCGACGATCAGGCTGCCCGCGCGGATTGTAATGAAAGTAGAGGAAGCGCGACGGCTGTTCCACTTGCAGGTCGGCCGTGAAGAGTGTTCCGTTCTCCGTCAGCCGTTCTGGATAGTCGCTGACCATGAGCGAGTTGGGCGAGATGCGCGGCACCGCGACGTTTTGCACGTCGACATGCGTCGAGCCGTCGACCTCGATGTCGTTGTTGCCCTGGATCAGCACGGGAACGTCGAACGCCGCGATGTCGTCCTGTTCGAGATTTCCGCGGAACGGCACGTCATCCGAAGAAACGATGACCTGCGCGTCGGGACGGCGCTGCGCGGCGTCGCGAACGGCCTGGGCCGCCTCTTCGCGGACGTACTGCGCGGAGGCCGGGTCGCCGGTCAGCTGCAGCGTGACGCGCCCGGCGATCGATCCGGCATAAAACGCGACGCGCACCGGCACGTCGCTGCTGATGTTGCGCGCGTCGCTGACGTGGATGGTGGTCACGCCCGGGGCCTTGCCCACGATCACCACCCGCTGCGAGGCCTGATCGACCTCCACCGAGGCGATGGACGGGTCGCGCACGACCGCCGCGATCGGGCTGATTGCTGAGCCGACCGTCAGGTTCACGGCGCTGCCGACCCCCACCGTCGCGCTGGCCGGGGCGATGGAGAGCGGCGGTGGCGTGGGCGTCGGCGAACCGCCCGGGGCCGGCGGGGCCAACGACGGCGCCGCCGTGGGTGAAATGGACGGGACGGGTGAGGCGGACGTTGACGGCGAGGGGCTGGGAAGCGGGTCGGCGGCGAGCAGAGCCGCACAGGCCGCTATGGAGAGCGCGGCGCGAAAATGCGCCGCGCTAGGCAATTTGCGCTGCTTCGGCGTGACTAACCGCCGAGGCCAGCAGCGTCTTGTAACCGACGCTCGGGAAGAGCACCGTCACGAGGTCGCGTTCCGCGCGCTCGACGGTGCCGGTTCCGAACTTAGGATGCCACACGACGTCGGCGATCCTGAAGCCGCCCGTCGCGGCCTGCGCACTGCGCCCCGCGCGCAACGCGCGCAAGCAGTTGTCGCACGCGCCGCAGTTGTGCTTGTCGAAGTCTTCGCCGAAATAGTTGAGGATGAAGCGGCGCCGGCACGAGGTCGACTCCGCGTACTGCAGCATCATCGCGAGCTTGCTCTGGTCGTACGACTTCTTCGTCTCGTAGTTCGCCAGGTTGAGCATTAGGTCGCGGTGCTTGCGCACCGCCTCGGTCAGACCGTAGGCCGACTTTCCAATATGCTCGATGTAGCCCGACTTCTTGAGCAGTGCGAGAATGACTTTGAGCTTCGTGAGCGGGAGCTGCAGGATCTTGCGCAGGTCTATCATCGAGACGCCGTTGGTTTGGTCGGCGAAGACTTCGATCGTGCCGAAGACGCGCTGCACCTCTTCGACGTCCGGATACTTGCCGGTCAGGAAGTAGTTCTGCACGCGCGTGTCGCTCATGCGGTAGATGAGGATGCAGCGCGACGGCAGCCCGTCGCGGCCCGCGCGGCCCGCCTCTTGCGTGTAGGCCTCGAGCGATCCCGGCAGATCGTAGTGTACGACGAAACGGATGTTCGGCTTGTCGATGCCGAGGCCGAAGGCGTTGGTCGCGACCACGGCCCGGATCGTCTCGTTCATGAAGAGGTTGTGGACCGTGGTTCGGTCCTCTTTGCGCAGCTTCGAGTGGTAGACCGCGGCCGGGATGCCGAGCTCGTGCGTAAGAAACTCCTGCACCTCCAGCGCATTCTTGATCGTCGCGGTATAGATGATGCCGGTGCCCTCGAGCGCCTCGCGGCCCGTGAACAGCCCGGTGAGAATCTTGAGCTTGTCGGCTTCCTTGTCCGCCTTGCGCGCCTCGTAGATCAGGTTCGGCCGGTCGAATCCGCGCACGATCGGCTTCACCTGCTCGATGCCGAGCTGGTGCAGGATGTCTTCGCGGACCGACGGCGTCGCCGTCGCCGTGAGCGCGAGCACCGTCGGATGGCCGAGCTTCGCGATGACGCCGCCGAGCGCGAGATACGCCGGCCGGAAGTCGTGGCCCCACTGGCTGATGCAGTGTGCTTCGTCGACGACGAAGAGCGGAACGCGAATGGAGCGCAGCAAGTCGAGGAAGGTCTCGTCCTCGAGCTTCTCCGGCGTCGTATACACGATGCGCAGTGTGCCGGAGCGGATGCGTTCGCGCGCCCGCAGCTCCTGATCCTCGGATAGCGTCGAGTTGAGCGCGACGACGTCGGTGATGCCGCGCTCGCGCAGCATATCGAGCTGATCTTTCATCAGCGCGATCAGCGGGCTGACGACGACGGTCGTGCCTTCCAGCAAGAGCGCCGGAAGCTGGTACGTGAGGCTCTTGCCCGCGCCGGTCGCGAGGATCGCGAGCGTGTCCTGGCCGCGGAGGACGCGAGACACGACCTCTTCCTGGCCCGGATAAAATCCGGCAAAGCCAAACTCTTCACGAAGCGCTGCGCGCAGATCCGCCGGCATCATTGTTTTATGTCGATCCCAAAATTAGCCAAGCACCGCTGCTTGGGAAGCAACTCTCATAACCGCTCTCCTGACCGGTCCGTTGCAAGCATACCCTCCGGCAGGCGCCGTGAAACGGCCTGCTAAACCTCTGCGCCGTGTCCCTCTACCGCACCTGGCGCCCCCGCACGTTTGCCGACCTGGTCGGCCAAGACTCGGTCGTTCGCACGCTTACGGCGGCGATCGACGGCGGGAAGCTGGCCCACGCCTATCTCTTTTCGGGCCCGCGCGGCTCGGGGAAAACCTCGGCCGCCAAGATTCTCGCACGCTGCGTGAACTGCGTCAATGGCCCGACGGCCGTACCCGACAATTCATGCGAGAATTGTCGCGCCATGCTGGCCGGGACGGCACTGGACGTGCTGGAAATCGACGCAGCCAGCAACCGCGGGATAGATGAAATTCGGGCCCTCCGCGAGGCGGTGAAATTCGCCCCGGCGACGATGCGGATGAAGGTCTATATCATCGACGAGGCCCACATGCTCACCAAAGAGGGCGCCAACGCCTTTCTGAAGACCCTGGAGGAGCCGCCCGCCCACGCGCTGTTCATCTTGGCGACGACCGAGCCGGAGAAACTCCCGGTCACGATCCTGTCGCGCTGCCAGCGCTATCAGTTCCGCCGCATCGCGGTGCCGGTGATGATCGAGAAGCTGCGCGAGATCGCGCGCGGCGAGCACATCGCGGTCGACGACGCCGCACTGGCCGCCATCGCCTATCGGGCCGAGGGGGGCCTGCGCGACGCACTGACGATGCTCGAGCAGCTGGCCGCGTTCTCGGGTGGCGCTGTGGCGACCGTCGACACGGTGGACGTGGCATTCGGCGCAAGCGGACGCGAGTACGCGCAGAGTCTGGTCGAGGCCGTCGTCGCGCGCGACGCGACGCGCGCGCTCGCGATCGTCGAGTCCGCGAGCGATGCCGGCGCGGACCTCACGGTGCTGACGCGCTCGCTCATTGCGGAGTTCCGAAACCTGCTCGTCGCGCGCATCGATCCGATGCTCCTCGCGCGCGACCTCGTGCCCGAAGACGCGGAGCGCGTGGCCGTGCAGGCCGGGGCCATCTCGCAGGCGATGCTGGTCCGCGCGCTGCGCAGCTTTAGCGACGCACTCGCGCTCGCGCGCACCGGCGGCAACGCGCGGTTGGAGCTCGAAACGGCCTTGCTGCGTTTCATCTTCACCCCGGAGGACCCGACGCTGGATGCGCTCGCGACGCGCGTCGCTGCGCTCGAAGAACGGCGCGCACCGACCCCGAGCGCCCCGCCCACTGCGGCGCCTGCGCCTCCGCCGCCACAGCGCGTCGCCGCAAAGAGCGTGGGCGAGCCGGCGAAGCGTAGCGAAACGCCGGAGCTCTCCGTGCAGCGCGTGCGCGCGGCATGGCAGAGCATCCGCGGCAAGATCGAAGGCGAGCGGCCGCCGCTGCGTGCGCCGCTGTCGCGCGCCGCGATCGAGGGCATCGAGCATAACGCGCTCGTCCTGAAACTGCCCGACGCGTGGAGCGCGGATACGTTGAAGGATCATGTGAAGCTCATCGAGGCGGCCATCGCCGACGTGCTCGGCGTGGCCTTGCAGGTACGGCTTCGGGTGGACGGCAACGCCGCGCGCGCCAAGGGATCGACGGCAACGGACGACGCCGACGCACTCTTCGATTATGCAAATGAAAGAATTCAGTAGATGAATCAGGCGCACTTACTGGCCCAGATGAAGAAGATGCAGGCCGAGATGACCAAGGCTCAGGAGGAACTCGCGAACACGGTCGTGACCGGCAGCGCCGCGGGCGGCGCCGTGACCGTCGAGGCGACGTGCGATCAGCACATCAAGAGCGTGCGTATCGGCAAGGACGCCGTGGATCCCGAGGATCTGGAGACGCTGGAAGATCTCGTGACGGTCGCGGTCAACGACGCATTGAACAAGGCGAGCGAGACGGCGCAGAAGCGCATGTCCTCCGTGACGGGCGGGATGCGCATCCCCGGGCTGATGTGACGACCGTTGCCGGCCCTGTTGCCAGGCTGATCAACGAGCTGAGCAAGTTGCCCACGATCGGTCCGAAGACGGCGGCGCGTTTGGTCTTTTATCTGTTGAACCGGCCGCGCAACGAGGCGCAGAGCCTCGCCGAGGCGATCCTATCCGTCAAAGACAACGTGCTCTTCTGTTCGATCTGCTATTCGCTGGCCGAGAGCGATCCGTGCGAATTCTGCACGGACGATCAACGCGACGGCGCGACGATCTGCGTGGTGGCGGAGGCGAAGGACGTCTACGCGATCGAGCGCGCCGGCGCATTCAAGGGCCGCTATCACGTGTTGGGCGGCTTGATCTCGCCGATGGATGGCATCGGTCCCGCGCAGCTTCATCTCCGGGAGCTGGTGGAACGTATCGGCCGCGATGAGCCGCGCGAAATCATCCTCGCCACGAATCCCAACGCGGAGGGGGAGGCGACGGCGCTGTACCTCTCGCGCCTCCTGCAGCCGCTTGGAGTGGAAGTGACGCGACTCGCGTATGGCCTTCCGATCGGCGGCGACCTCGATTACGCCGACGAAATGACAATCGCCAAAGCGCTCGAAGGCCGCCGCTCGATTTAAACCTTTCGGCAGTGCCGACTGGTCTAATCCAAACTAACTAGCAAACAATGTCGCCGCGCCGGCTAATCTCAAACCCTCGCCGGGTGTGGGCAGACGCGGGCGCGGCCTTGGCAGCCGCGCCCGCTCGATCAGTATCTGCCCTGTGAGATTACGTGCAGAGTCCGGGTCCAGATCCGGTTCCCCGGCGCCCGCCGTGACCGCCGTGCCCAACCTGTTGGTAGAAGCACTGCTGCGTGAGCGAAAACGTTCCGTTTTGACCGGAGCAACCGTTGACGGCCTTGTACATTCCGTTCAGTTGGAAACTCGACGGATAGAAGGTTGCCGTGTAATGAAAGGTACAAGCCATGCTGCCGATGATCGACACGAAGCGGCCGTGGATCATGTTGTTGCCTTCACCGTCCAAGTAACGAACGTAGCCGCCGTCACCGCCACCATCACCCTGGCCGCGAGGCGCTGCGGCTGTCGGGTTGTTGTACGTCGCGCTTCCAAACGTGAACGACATCCAGCCGCCGAGGGGATCGCCTCCGCTACCACCGGACGCCGCTAAATTCGCGACGGCAGTGCCCGTTCCGAGAGCGCTGTCGGTAACGGAACCGGAATACATTCCCGAAAAGTTGAGGCCGCCTCCGCCACCGCCGTCCATCGGCCGAATTATAGCCGGCGCCGGACCAGTGCTCAAAGCGAGGAGACTTATTGCGAAGAGTACTGCGCTGCAACGGGATAACTGTTTCATCCCTGGCTCCTTTTCTGCGCAGGTTTTGCGCCTATTGGGGTTACGCTTGGATTGATAGGCGACCTTTCACTTCGCATGCCCGCTTCATGCAATCGTGCGCTCATCAGCTTTTACGTCGTCGCCTACTCGCACGACGCCGGGTCGCACGACGTCGCAATAGATCCCCATCCACGTGTTGCGCTGTTGCGCGAGGAAACGGAGAATGCGCGGATCGGTTACGCCGCCGCGCGGATGATACGTCGGCGTGACGCAGCGCTCGATCGGGCAACGCACGCGCAGCAGAACGCTTCCAAGTTCGAGGTCATCTCCGACCAGCGCCGCTTCCTCCTGATCGAACCCGTCCGCGCCGCGCACGAAGAAGTTCGGTCGAAAGCGCTCCCACTCGACGGCATAGCCGACGTGCGCGCTCAATGAGTCGAGCCACCGATCGACGAGCAACGACACGGGCGCGTCGTCGAAGTAGTGCGTCCCGTTTTGGAGCTCCACGTTGACGCCGCGCGCCGCGGCGGCCGCGCGGGCGGCGCCGGGCGTCGCAACGAGATGCAGCCGGTCGTGCTCTTTGCCGCGATAGAGCTTGCCGATGCGCTCCGAACCGGAGCGAACGAAGAAGGCGCCGGCGCGATCGCCCGGGATGCCCGACTCGCCGACCTCGACGGACTCGAGCGTCTCGCCGGCCAGACTCTTGATGGGGTAGCGCCGCAGCGCGTCGATCGTGCCGATCAGCATTGGTAGGGCGCTCGTTCCGCGGGGGTTTTGGAAACGCCTTGCCAGAAAGGCGCGCAGCGTGGAGGTTCGTCCGCTCGTTCTCGGCGACATATTCGACCGTGCGATCACCCTTTATACGCGCCACTTCCGCACGTTCGCGGGCATCTCGCTGGCCGCGATCCTGCCGCTAGCGATCGTGCAGTACGTCGCGCTGCGGCTCGAGGGGCCGCAGCTGGACGCTATGCTTGCGGTGTGGCAACATCCCGAAAGCACCGCACGACTCCCGTCGATCTTCGATTCTCCCACGACGATAGCGGCGGCGGCCGTCTCGGCCCTGGTCGGGTACGTGTTGACGTCGTTGGCGGTCTGCGCCGTTGGCGTCGCGACAGCGGACGTCTATCGCGACGAACCCGTCACGGTCGGCGCCGCGTACCGGGCGGTCCTGGCACGATGGCCGGCGATCCTCGGCGTGCTCTGCATCGCGCTGGGTGTGCTCATCGTCTGCTACGTCGTGCTGATCGTCATCGTGTCGATTCCGCTGGCCATCGCCATGATGTCCACGGCGCTCGCCGTAATCGTTCCAATCGCCGTCTTGTTCGCCATACTCGCGATCCTCTTCGCGCTAGCGCTGTTGCTGATCAGCGGCGCATTCGCGTTCTTCGGTCTCGTGGTCGAGGGGCGCAGCGTCCCCGCCTCGATCGAGCTCGCTGTCTCGCGGATCTTTACGCGTCCGCAGTTCGGTCGCGCGCTGTTATGCGCGATCGCGGCGGGCGCGGTGAGCACGGTCCCGGTGGGACTTGTCGATACGGCTGCGCTCCTGGGGTTACAGCACTGGCCGGCCGCGTATGTCGCTCTCGACTCGGTCGTGCGCTGGGCGCTGCTCCCGTTCTCAGCGCTGATCCTGGCCGTGTATTACTTTGACGTACGCGTTCGCCGCGAGGGATTCGATCTGGAGGATCTGATCTTCGGCGACGACCTGGACGACACCGGATACGCGCCGACGGCCTATCTCTCCGGCCGCGAGCGAGCGCTGATCAAGCGTTTCCTGGAGCGCCGCGAGACGCTCACGCCGCAGCGCCGCGCCGTGATCGCCGCGCAACTCGCGCAGCCCGCGCGCGAGCGCGTACCGGAGGAGCTGCGCGGTTTAGATGATGAGTCGCTATTGGAGCGCCTCTAGCCACCAAGTTCGGGACGAATGACGATCGCGGAGCGATTCTCGTCGCTTCACAGAGCGCGGTCGACGTACGGGCTCGTCAGCCACGCGAAGGCCGCCTCGACCTCCTCTCGCATTCAGATTAGCTAACGTGCATGCAGCCTCTGGCACCAACGTGGCACCGACGCGTCGAAATCGCAAGGCTTTAGAGGGGATTTGCCGGGACGGTAAACGCGCCGGGAGCTTTATCTGGGAACACTCTTTGACACCTACGGTTATTCGTCGGGATCATCGCGATCTGATTCCATTCCCGTTGGCAGCCCTACAACGTTGTGCGTTGTCCACTTTGCCGGTTCTTGCGGAGCAGCGCTCAGGTACCTACGCTCAACGGATCGCTATTTAACGTATCTCAAGCAGCGTGCGGCCGCCCGGGCGCTACTTACGCAGTCGCCCTATCAGCTCTTTCGTGAATCGCAAAGCGTCGTTCTTGGTGCGCTCGTAGAGCGCCGTGGCTTGGCCCTTGGTCATCGTGTGGCCGTGTTCGTGTAGGAACGTTACGCCCTCGCCGACCACGATTGTTCCCGCGTACGCGATTGCGCCCTTGATCGCGATGCCTGCCACCGGAACGAAACCGACGAGCTCGCGCGCAATCATGCGCCAGCCGAAGCCGCCGCCAATCACCGGCAACAACTGCCACGTCCGCTGCACATCCGGGTCGCGGCCGTAGACCGCCTCGATGTGCAGCATCAGCATCACCTGAATCCCCGTGATCGCCATCATGTCGCCTGCGGACGCGAACGCGCCGAGCACCAAGCCGATCACCGGCACGTGATCCACTACCGCGCTCGCCAGCGCCACTTTCAGCGCGTTGTTCGCCGCGTCGCGCGTCAGCTTCGCCGCCACGGTGTCGCGCAGCATCGGCAGATTCCGCCCCACTGCGATCTCGACTCCGCCCGCGCACTCCACCAGATGCGGGAAGAACCGCCCGCGCAGATGTTCGCGTGCGATCGCCGGCACCACGTACTCGCTCCACTCGCCGCCCTTCGGAGGCGACGCCGGTCCCGATGTCGGCGCGTCCGGATCCACCGTCAGCGCCAGAATCGGAACGCGCAACACGCTCAGCGTGGTCAAGTCCGCGGCCGTCAGATCGCCGCGCCGTCCTAGGAACACGATCGCCCGCACCTCCTGCGGGTTCGTCACCAGCGGCGCCTCGGGATGGATCGTCTCGAGACACGCCGCGGCGGAGATCGGAATCGTGTCGTCGGCGTGCCCGCGCAGCAGCAGCGCGCGCAGTTCGGAGATCAGCGCGGGATCGCCGCAGAGCAGAAACCGGAACGGCTTGCGAACGTGCGCGCCGATCGAGCGTAGGTCGATGCCCTTGCGCAGGATTGAGAACACCTTGCCGGCGTTGCCGGCTACCGCCATCGACCGCACTTACAGCCCGAGCTTGTTCAGATCGACCGCAAGCGTGCCATCGGCCTTGCGCAGCTCTTTCAGCGGATCGTCCGTGTAGTCCAGATAAACCAGCCCCATGAAGATCTCGAGCGGCCACGCGTGCATCTTGTGGTCGTTGGCGACGTCGATCACCGTCTTACCGGAATCCTTCGCCTGCGCGATCACGTCTTCGGGCGTGCTCTTGATGTCGGCCGCGATGATGGTCGCCGCCGCCACTTCGCCCGGCGTCAGCCCGTCGCGCAGCATCGTGCGATAGCTTATGCCGTTGCTGCCGAAGCGCTGCTGCAACGCGTACTGCAGCGTCGAGTACAGCTCCGGCGAGGTGCCGAGGCCGAGCAGTGTGATGCGCGTCGAGAGCTGGCGCGAGCGCGCCAGATTGAACAGTTGCGCCCCTTCCGACGCCTCGGTGGCGGCCGTGTTGAAATCGTCGACCGACTTCTTCATCATCGGCAGCAGGTCGTCGTATTCGCTCAGGCTGATGTCGCCGTTGAAGTTCAGCGACGCGTGGTCGAGCGCTTTGAGAAATTCGTCGAGGTCGCCCAGCGACTGATCGAGCGTCGTCATCGACGCACGCGCAGCGTCCACCGACCGCAGCATATCGCCATCGGCGAGCGACAACTCGTTGACCATCTGCGGATATGCCGGCAAAATCGCCAGCGACTCAGTCGGAACGGGCCTCATCGCGAACGGCGCGAGCATCTCCTCATAGATGTCGGCGCTCTCCTTGAGCAGCCCGGCCTCTTTGTTCTTTTCGAGCGTGCCGATGCCGCCGATCGGACTCGAGTCGCCGCCCGCGTCTTGCAGCGCGCTGTTTACCGAGCGCGTCATCGAGTTGAGATTCTTGACGACGGCCTCCACGCGCGAGCCGCGCTTGACGTTGACGCGGCTCAGGTCCGGAACCTCGTATTGCAGCGTCTCGAGCCGGCTCTGCACCGACTTGAGCTGATCTTTGCCCTCGGTCTCGCGCGCTGCGATCTCGCCGGCGGCCTGCACGTGGGCCGCCTGTGCCGCCTGGACCGCGCTCTGCAGCTTCGGCAGGTTCGGCTTGTCGAGCGTCACGCGCTGGACTTCCATCTGCCGCAGCGCGCTGATGCGCGCGTTGGCCGTTGCCCGCGTCGCGGAGTTGCCGAGCTGCGCGGCCTCTGCCAGCGTCTGCTCGCTCTTGTTCGGTTGACCGAGCGCGAGCTCGGATTGACCGAGGTCGAGCAGCGCCTCGGAGCTCTGGGGATCGCGCTTGAGGATCTCGTCGAGGCGCAGTCGGGAGAAGTCGTACCGCGCGCGCTCCTCGTCGCTCGACGCCTGCACGAGCTCTTGGCCCGTCGTCACCGTCTGCGGATTGAGCTCAGGATAGCCCATCAGGTGCGCCACGCGGGCGCTCGGATCCGGATGGTCCTCGAGGTACTTGCTCACGGCGTCGCTGTGCTCGTCTTGCAACACCGCGAGATGCGCCATCATCGTGACCATGGATTCGGGATCATAGCCGGCGCGCGACATCAGCTGGAGGCCGTAGCGGTCGGCCTGAATCTCGTCCTCGCGCGAAACTTTCGCCATCAGGCCCGCCTCGGCCAGGCCGCCGAACTCGTAGATGATCGGCGAGAAGATCGACGCGATGCCGAACAGGATGTTGAGGATTTCGGCCTTGGAATACATCGACAGCACGTGGCGGCGCTCGATGTGACCCGTCTCGTGGCCGATGACGCTCGCCAGCTCGTCGTCCGACTGAACGAAGTCGACCAGGCCCTCGTTGACGTAGACGAAGCCGCCCAGCGTCGCGAACGAGTTCACCTGGGTGTCCTTGATGATCTTGACCGAGTACGGGACGTCCTTGCGCGCCACTTGATTCCAAAGGTTGCCGGCGACGCCTTGCACGTAGGCGTTGAGCAGCGGATCGGTCTCGACCACGCTGCTGGCGACGATCTGCAGATCCTCCGATTGGCCGAGGGCGATCTCGGCCTGCGTCGACATGGCCGAAACGCGCGCCGGATGCATCGCGCTCAGCAGTGACGCGATGACGAGGAGGGGAATGATGCGACGCAGCATGCTGTTTACTTCCTCTTAGCAAACGGACGAGCCCGCTCGGAGTCTACGCCCGGTCACTGTGTATTATATGTGGAAAAGGCTTAAGAAGTTGCGAGTCCTTTGTGGATACCGAGGGGGATTAATCCAATTCTTCTCGCACAGCGCAGCGTGACGCTCTTGCGGGGAAGGCGGGACGGCCTTGAAGTGTCGCTATCAGAACGCGACTTCGAGGAGGCTTGTGACGAGCTGGAAGCTCGCCTCGCCGAGCAGCCCAGCTTCTATCGCGGGTCGTCTGCGGTCGTGAATTTCGGCGACGCCTGCCCCTCGGATGCAGTTCTCGCCCGCCTGCGCGGCGTGCTGGACGGGGCCGGAATCAGCCTGCGCGCCCTTTCCGGCAGCGCGGGCGGCCTCGCGGATCTCGCGCACGAGCGAGGACTGGACTACGAGGCGTCCGCGACTGCGCCGGCGCCGCCAGTGCCGCCGGCCGCCCCCTCGGAGAGCCAGATGCAACTCTCCGACGCGGCACGCTCACTGGTGGCCGACTTCGCCGGCGCGCGCGGCGACATCGCGCAGCGCCGCAGGCGCGGCGAGGCCAGCGTACCGCGGCTGCGAAGCGAGTCCCGCAGCGCGCGCCCGCCCGCGTTGCACGTCGTGGAGGCCGCGCCGGGCACACTCTATCATCCCGGGACGCTGCGCGGCGGCCAGGTGCTGCATCACACGGGAAACATCGTCGTCGTCGGCGACGTGAACCCCGGCGCCGAGCTGGTCGCGACGGGCGACATCGTGGTGTTCGGACGCCTGCGCGGCATCGCGCACGCCGGCGCCGGCGGCGACGAGACCGCGCGGATCTACGCGCTCGACCTGTCCGCGACGCAACTGCGCATCGCCACATTCATCGCGGCCGAACAGGAAAACAAGCCGCGCAGGACCGCGGTGCCCGAAGCAGCGCTCGCGCGCGACGGCGGCATCCTCGTGTTGCCGCTCGATCGCCTCGGCGAGGCCGAAAACGCGGGAGCTGCCCCGGCATGAGCGCGCGCAAGATCGTCCTCACGTCCGGCAAGGGCGGCGTTGGCAAGACGACGACGACGGCCAACCTCGGGGCTACGCTCGCCAAGCGCGGACATCGCGTCATCCTGATCGACGCGGACATCGGCCTGCGCAACCTCGACCTCGTGCTCGGATTGGAGAAGCGCATCGTGTTCGACCTCGTCGAGGTCGCCGAGGGCCGCTGTCAGCTGCGCCAGGCGTTGATCAGGGACAAGCGTTTCGAATCGCTCGCGGTTTTGCCGGCCGCGCAGACGCGCGAGAAAGATGCGATCACGCCGGAGCAGTTTTCCGCCATCGTCGACCGCGCGGCGGAGCAGGCCGATTACGTGCTGATCGACTCGCCTGCCGGGATCGAAACCGGTTTTCGCAACGCGGTCGCGGGCGCGAGCGAGGCGATCGTCGTGACGACGCCGGAGGTCAGCTCGATTCGCGACGCCGACCGCGTCGTCGGCAAGATCGCCGCCGAAGGAAAGCCGATCCGGCTGATCGTCAATCGGCTGCGCCCGGACATGGTGCGCAGCGGCGACATGTTGTCGGTCGAGGACGTGTGCGACGTGCTGTCGATCGAGCTGCTCGGCATCGTGCCCGATGACGAAGAGGTCATCGACACGACCAACCGCGGCGAACCGGTCGTGCTCAGCGACACGAACCGTCTGCGCGGCATCTACGAAAAGATCGCGAGGCGACTCGAGGGAGAGCTCGTGCCGTTCACGAGCTTCGACGGTCAGGGCTTCCTCGGGCGCCTGCTGGACGCACTGAAAGCGGGGTAACACAGCGTGCACCAAGTCGAGTCGATTCAGTCCACGCCGGAAGCGAGCGCCGCGCCCGCCAAGCTAGGTCGCGCGATCGTGCTGACGTCGGGAAAGGGCGGCGTGGGCAAGACCACGACGACCGCCAACCTCGGCACCGCGCTCGCGCGCCGCGGATCGAGCGTCGTGCTCATCGACGCCGACGTGGGCCTGCGCAATCTCGACATCGTGCTCGGACTCGAGAGCCGCATCACGCACCATCTGCTCGACGTGCTCGAGGACCGCGTGACGCTCGACGACGCGCTGATCGCCGACAAGCACAGTGAGAATCTCTTTCTGCTCGCCGCGGCTCAATCGCGCGAGAAGGACGAAGTCGAGACGCCCAAGATGCAGGCGCTGGTCGCTTCGCTGCGCGAGCGCTTCGACTATGTCTTGATCGATTGCCCGGCCGGGATCGAGCTCGGATTCAAGAACGCGGTTGCGGGCGCCGAAGAGGCCATCGTCGTGTGCACGCCCGAGGTCTCGGCGGTGCGCGACGTCGATCGAGTCGTGGGGCTGCTCGGAAACCGCTTCCGTCCGCAGCTCGTGATCAACCGCCTGCGCCCGCAGCTCGTGAAGAAAGGCAAGATGCTGTCGGTCGAAGACGTCAACGCGATCCTGCGCCTGCCGTTGCTCGGCGTGATCGCCGACGAGCCCGAGATCATCGTGACGACCAACCGCGGCGAGCCGCTCGCGCTGCGCAAAGAAAACGCGACGGGAGCGGCCTATCACGCGATCGCGGCGCGGCTCGCGGGCGACGACGTCCCGCCGCCGATGCCGCCGGCCGCGAAGCCGACGCTGTTCGAGCGCATCGGCTCGCTCGTTGGAAGGAAGCGCTCATGATCGAGTTTCTCAAGCGGCTCTTCGGCCACCAGGGCTCGAGCGCGACCGCCAAGGAGCGGCTGCGCCTCGTCCTGATGACCGATCACCTCGAGCTCGCGCCCGAAATGATCGAGCAGATGAAGCGCGAGCTCGTCGAAGTGATCTCACGCCATGTCGAGGTCGATCGCGAACACATCGAAGTGAACTTCGAGCGGCAGGACCGCACGCTCGCGCTGCTGGCCAACATTCCGATCCTCTCCGTCAATCGTCCCAACGGTAAGGCCGAGTCCACACCGCCGCCTCCCAAACCGCCGAAACCGGCGTCCGCGAAGGCCGCGACGCGCAACGGCGAAGCGCCGCCTTCGCGCAAGCGCCGCCGCCGCAAGAAGAGCCAAAGCCAGCCCCAGGCATCGACGGCCCCGGCTTAGTTCTTCCAGATGGCCGTCCTAGCGCTCGGCGGCGACGCGCGGCGTTACTTTCGTAACTTCAACTGGTGGCTCGCCGCGGGCGGCCTGCTGATTGCGCTGGTAGGACTCGTGTGCATCCGGTCGGCCGATCTGCACTCTCCCGGCAGCGCGGGCGAGTTTCAAAAGCAGATCCTGTATCTCGTGCTCGGCGTGGCGATCATGATCGGCGTTTCGTTCGTCGACTATCGCACGTGGCAGCGCTGGGCGCCGGCGCTGTACGCGGTCAACCTGCTGTTGCTGCTCTTCATCCTGCGCGGTGGGCACTCGGCGATGGGAGCTCAGCGCTGGATTTCGTTGGGTCCGCTCGGGACGTTTCAGCCGTCTGAACCGGCCAAGCTCGTCATTGCGATCGCGCTCGCGGCGGTGCTGTGCCGCGGCACGTACGAGAACCTGCAGGACCTCTGGAAGCCGCTGCTGACCGTCGCGATCCCCGCGCTCGTAATCCTCAAGCAGCCCGATCTCGGCACGTCGCTGGTGCTGCTCGCGATCCTTACCGTCGAGCTCTTCTTTGCGCTGCCCAAGCTCGGCGATTTCGGCATTTACGTGGCCGCGCTGCTGGTCGTCGCGGCCGGCGCGATCGGCACGAACGCCGTGCTCAAGCCGTTCCAGCGCGCGCGGCTCTTCGTCTTTCTCAATCCGAAGGCCGATCCCCAAGGGTCGGGCTACAACCTCGACCAGTCGAAGATTGCCGTCGGCAACGGCGAGTGGTTCGGTCGCGGACTCTACCACGGTACGCAGACGCAGCTCAACTTCGTGCCGGAACATTCGCGCGACTTCGTCTTCACCGTGCTGGCGGAGGAGTGGGGCTTCGCCGGGGCCGCGCTGTTGCTCGCGCTGTACGCCGCGGTGCTCTTCGGCGGCATCCGCACGATGCTCGCCGCGCGCGACCGCTTCGGCTTCCTGCTGTCAGCCGGCCTGGTCGGCATGCTGTTTTTCCACGTCCTCATCAACGTCGGTATGACGATCGGCATCATGCCGATCACGGGAATCCCGCTGCCGTTCATGTCGTACGGCGGATCGGCATTGTTGACCGACTTCGCGGCGATCGGCATCCTGCTCAACGTGTACTCGCAGCGGGATCGCGACGTGCTAGGGAACGCGTAGCGTCGCCACGATCCCCGCGCGGTCGTCGTACAGCGTTTGGGCGACGTACTTCGCCACGACGTCGCGATGGATCGGCACGTGGTAGAGCAGCGTCACACGATCGCCGGCATGGCGCGAAACCACGATCCGGTCGAGTACCACGCGCAAGACCTCATGGTCGAACGGATTGAACAGAAACACGACGAGGTCGCCCTTCGGGAAAGCGAAGCGCCGGGCGTCGCCGCGGCGGATCCGCACGTCGCGGCAATGCAACGCTAACCCGCGCGCGGTCGCGAAGTTCTCGCGCGCGATCGCGTGCAGCGCGGGCGACAGCTCGATCCCGACGACCTGCTTGAACGGATGCTCCGCCGCGAGCAGCAGGGCGCGGCCCATGCCGCATCCCACGTCCACGAAGGCGGCCGCGCGCACGAGATCCTCGGGGACGAAAGCGAGCAGCTCCCCGAACGCCTCGACCGGAACCGGCTCGTAGTGCGTCGCGTGGACGTAGGCATCGCCGGAAGCCGGTTCGAGCTGGCCGAGCGTCAACAGCGCCTGCGTCGTGACGCCATGGGCCCTGTCGAAGCCCCTCCCGGAGGAACGCCCTGCGCCGGCCACACTGCGCTCTACTCAAGCGTCGCGCAACCAGCCTGCTGCGGGCAGGGTCGCTACGTAGGAGACCGGAACAAGGTCTCCTGGCTTGCCGGCAGGCTCCGTCGCGGGGACGTAGGGCCGCGGGCAAAGCCTTTTTGCAAGAATTTTTTAAAACGAGCCGGCCGGGGCGGCGCCTAGCCGCGAGAGGCGGGCTCTACAATTGAGGACAATTTGGCGAGCGAGATACTCATCTCGAGCGACCCCTGGGAAAACCGGGTCGCGATACTCGAGGACGGCGACTTAGCCGAACTCTACATCGAGCGCGAAGAAAAGGTCATCGGCTCGATCTACAAAGGAAAAGTACAGAACGTGCTTCCAGGCATGGGGGCGGCGTTCGCAGACATCGGCCTCGGCCGCAACGCGTTTCTGTACGTCGACGACATCAACAAACAGCCGCTCAACATCGGCGACGTGGAAATCACGTCTGGCCACAGCGGCTTCACGATCAGCGAGAAGGTCAAGCGCGGCGACGACGTGCTGGTGCAGATCGTCAAGGAACCACGCGGCCTCAAGGGCGCGCGGATCTCGACGAACATCTCGCTGCCGGGCCGCTATCTGATCTTGATGCCCACCGGCAAGTACTCGGGCGTTTCGCGCAAGATCGAATCGGCCGACGAGCGCAATCGCCTCAAGGGGATCATGAAGCGGATTCGCCCCGAGGGGATGGCGACGGTCGTGCGAACGGCCGCGGCCGGCGTGAGCGAGGCGGAGTTGATCGCCGATCTCGGCGTCTTGATCCGCATGTGGCATGGCATCCTCGAGACGTACAAGCGCGCGTCCTCGCCGTCGCTGCTACACAAGGACATGAACCTCGTCTACAAGGCCGCACGCGACTTCATCACGGCCGACGTTGAGCGCGTCCTCATCGACGACGAGGAAGAGTACCGCAAGGTCCGCGACTTCCTGCAGCTCCTAGGACCGCAATACATCAACCGGATCGAATACTATAACTCCGGGCGCTCACTCTTCGACGATTACAAGGTCGAGGAAGAGCTGCAGAAGCTCATGCGGCCCAAGATCAACCTGCCTTCGGGCGCGTCGATCGTCATCGAGTCGACCGAAGCGCTTACCGTCATCGACGTCAACTCCGGCAAGTTCACGGGCGGGCGCAACCTCGAGGACACGATTCTCAAGACGAACATCGAGGCGGCCGAGGAGATCGCACGGCAAGTGCGCCTGCGCGACATCGGCGGCATCGTCGTTGTGGACTTCATCGACATGGGGTCGGACGCGTCGCGCAACAAGGTCGTCAAGACGATGGAGGACAGCCTGCGGCGGGATCGCACGCGGGCCACGATTCAGTCGTTCTCCAACCTCGGGCTGCTCGAGTTCACGCGCAAACGCATCGGCAAGGATCTCGGAGCTCAGCTGCGCGGTGCGTGCCCGACGTGCAACGGCATGGGCAGCGTCATGTCGTCGCAGTCGGTGGCGATCGAGACCTTCCGCCAGATTCGCAGCGAGACGCACAACGGCGCGGCCGGCGACGTGGTTGCGCACGTCGCGCCGACGGTCGCCGTGCAGATGGAGTTTTGGTACGAGGAAGAGTGCGGGGAGCTTGCGCGCTCGATCGGTCGCCCGATCCACGTGCGCGTCGATCCGATGATCCATCCCGAAAAGGCGCGCGTCGAGCTCGTCGCTGGTTTCGACAAACAGCGCGCGCATGCCGTGCGCGTCGGCGACGAGCACGAAATCGAGCTTCTGCCGGGCCGGCTTCCCAACCCGACCTCGGCGGCCGGCGTCGTCGACGGCCGCCTCGTCGAGGTCGAAAACGCCGCCGGCAACGCCGGCAACTTCGTACGGATCCGTATCCTGGATGTCGACGACGAGCAAGATTACGTGATGGCCGAGCTCGTGACGGCCGGTGCGAAGCCGCGCCGCCGTCGCGCCGCGCGGCGGGGGAAGCCGACCGCGGCCGAACAGGCGCGCCAGCTGCGCGAGCTCGCCGAGGACGCGGCCCGCCAGTCCGCCTCGCGGCCGCCCATAGGGATCTCATCGATCACCGAAGAGGAAGAGGCGCAAGACAAGGCCATCCGCGCCGAGCTCAAGGGCGAGGCCCAGCCCGACGCGATCATCATTGCGGAAGGCGCGGTACAACACGCCGCAACCGAGAACGGCGATGGGCGGCGAAAGCGCCGCCGGCGCCGCCGTCGGGGTGGGCGCGGACGCGGAGAAGGAGCCGAGGAGACGGTATTCGCTCCGCCGCCTGCACCTGCACCCGAGGCAGTGGCCGCTCCGGACGGCGCCGGACAGCGCCGCCGCCGTCGCCGCCGCGGACGACGCGGTAGGGGCGGGGCTCATGCGCCCGGCGGGGCGATGCCCGATCGGCATATCTTCGAGGTCTCGTCCGATGGCGCAGCACATCCGACCGGCGCGACCGCCCCTCCGGAGCCGTCGCGCGCGATCGCGCGCATTCCCGCCGCGCCGCCCGCGGTCGAGCCGCCGCCGGCCAGCCTCACCGCGCCGCAAGAGGAGCCAAAACGCGCGAGGCCCGCGCGCCGTCGCAAGGCGACGCCGCAGGGCGTCGCCGGCGAGTTGAAGGGCACGGCCAGTGCGCTCGCGCTGCCGGCCACCGACGCCAAGCCGAAGCGCACGCGCGCCTCGAGCAAGAAAGTCGCCTCAAGCGAGCCGAAAGCCGAGAAGCCCGCCGCTAAGCGCAAACGCTCGGCAACGGGCTCCCGCAAGAAGGCGTCGTCTTAGCTAAACGCCGTTTTCCTGGTTGGCGTGCGCGAGCTTGTCGTCCAGGTATTGGATCGCCCGCGTTAGCTGGTCGTCGCGAGTCGGCTGTCCGAACTGCGGGCGCTTGTTCTCGGTCACGACGACGTCGGGCGTGATGCCTAGATGGTTGATGTCGCGATTACGCGGCGTCAGATAACGCGCCGTCGTCACCTTGATCGCGCTGCCGTCCGGCAGCGGGTAGATCGTTTGCACGACGCCCTTGCCGAACGTCTTCGTGCCCATAATCGTGCCGACGCTGCTGTCTTGGATCGCCCCCGAAGTGATCTCGGAAGCCGAGGCCGTATAGCCGTTCACGAGCACGACGAGCGGCAGCGGGCTGATCGCAGTGTTGTCTGCGTCGAGCGTCGTGATGTTCGAGGCGCGCGACTCTACCGAGACGATCGGTCCGCTCGGGATGAACTTGGAGCTCACCGCCACGGCCGCTTCCAGATAGCCGCCGCCGTTGTCGCGCAGGTCGAGGATCAGTGCGCGGGCGCCCTCGCTCTGCAGGCGGCCGAGCGCCGTGGTCAGCTCGCTCCCCGTGTCGCGGCCGAACACCGTCAGTGCGATGTAGCCGATCTTGCCGGGCAAAAGCTTCTCGTAGACGCTGAGCTGGTGAATCTTCGCGCGGGTGATCGTGATCGGCGCGGGCAGTGCGGAGCTGTCGCGCTGAATCGTCAGCGTGACCTTCGTGCCCTCCTTGCCGCGCAGCTTCCCGCTCGCGGTCGCGATGGCCATGCCCTTGGTGGAGTTGCCGTCGATCGTCGTGATCAGGTCGTCCTGCTGCACGCCGGCCTTGTCGGCAGGGCCGTTGGGAATCACGTTCTCGACCGCGATGTATTTCGTCTTGTCATCGACTTGGATGACGATGCCCGTGCCGCCGAAGTCGCCCCCGTCGAGACCCTGATTGAGTCCCGCAAACTCCTTCGGCGTCAAGAACACGGTGTAGCGGTCGTTGACCGCGCGCATCATACCGTCGATGGCGACGTAGCTGAGGTCGTGCGCGCTAAACTTGCTCTTCGACTCCGTGGCCGCAGTCTCGATCTCGCGGTCGATTTCGCGCACGTTCCCCATCGGACTCTGCGCGTCGTGCATAACCGCGAGCGAGATGTGCTTGATACCCGCCGTGCGCATCGCCGCCGACAGCGCCGCGTGGACGGAGGCGAGCACGACGTCCGGATCGACCTTTTTGTAGAAGTTGTCCGTCAGGTACGTGTAGCTGGTGGACACTTCTCCGGCGTCGGTCGTCGAGAGATGCACCGCCGGAGCGGCGGATGCAGTGGGCAGGGCGATGAGCGCGGCGGTCAGCCCGCCCGCCCACAGGGGCCAAAGAAAACGTTTCATGATCTCCAAATCAACGTATTAGCTGGTGTAAACGTGCCTTGGCGGCAGCGAGCTGCTTGTCGGCCGGGGTATCGATGATCGACGGGTTGGGGTCCTGCTCGATCACGACGTCCGGCTCGATGCCGCGGTGCTGGATGTCGCGGCCGGCGGGCGTAACGTAGCGGGCCGTCGTTATCTTGAGCGCTCCCTGATCCGGCATCGGGAAGATGCTCTGTACGACGCCCTTACCGAACGTGCGCGTCCCGATCAGCGTCGCCAGATGGTAGTCCTGCAACGCGCCCGACGTGATTTCCGACGCGCTGGCGGTGTACTTGTTCACCAGAACGACCAGCGGTTGCAGTCCCTCGATGGCGGTTCCGAGAGCCGCGTCGCTCGTGCGCTGGCCGTCGCGGCGAATCGTAGAAACGATCGTTCCCTGCGGAATGAACAGGCTCGATATCTCGACGGCGGCATCCAGCAGGCCTCCGCCGTTATCGCGCAGGTCGAGGATGTAACCCTTCGCGCCCGCGGCTCGTCCGGCCAACAGCGCCTTGCGCACCTCGTCGCCTGACGTCGTTCCGAAGTCCGACAGCCGAACGTAATCGATCTTGCCCTCCATCTTCGCGCGCACGGTGGGGACGTGAATGATCTCGCGGACGATGTCGTAAGTGCTTTCATTCGACGGCTTGAAGTAGCCGTGCGCGCGCAGACGAACCGTCGTTCCGGCCTGGCCGCGGATCATCTCTTCCACGCGGTCGATCGGCAAGCCGCGTACGGGCTTTCCATCGACGCTGTCCACGACCTCGCCGGGCTTCATCCCGGAGCGGGCCGCGGGCAGAGCCTCGATCGGCTGTACGACGATGCGCCCGTCTTTGAGTTGATAGATGTAGACGCCGATGCCGCCGAAATTGCCGCCGGAGAGCGACTCATTGAGGCCGCGAATCTCGCGCGGCGAGAGATAGACCGTGTAGGGATCGCGCACCGAGCTCATGATGCCGCGCAAGGCTGCGTCGGTGAGGTCGTCGCGGCCGTTCGGCCCGACGTTCGCCGCGTAGTGATCCTGAGCGTACGCCAGAAGGTCGGCGGCGCGCTCGCCGTCTCGGCTCGGAACGCCGCTCGCGGTCGTGCCCGGCAGGGCTGCGTTATCGATCTTTTTTGCGGACAGAAAATGGTGCAGCGCGTCGATCTCGCCGGCGATCGGCGTCTCCGGCGCGATGTCTTTGTAATACGAGTTCTCCAACCTGCGCAGCGCGACGTCGGCCACGAACGCATTCGGCGGATCGTGCGAAGCGAAGAGATCGCGCAGGTCGCCGGTGGTCGCGACTTGCAACACGGACTGCCCGGCAAGCACCCCCGTGCGGTAGCCGATGTAAATCGCGCCGCCGGCCGCGAGCGCGACGACCAGCAGGGCTGTCAAAAAAAGACGTATTGGAAGCGACATGTCCTCTAATCAGTACCCGTCCTTCGACCCGCTATAGAGCGGACCGAGTTTCCTTATCCTAGCGTACTTGCTAAGTCTTAATGAAGCCGGGGGGCCGGGTCAACAGGCTTACCGGCAATTCTGATCTCAAAATGAAGGTGGGGGCCGGTGGATTGGCCGGTCGAGCCCACCGCCCCGATGGCCTGCCCGCGCTGGACGGCCTGCCCGGTCGAGACGTAGATCGCCGAGAGGTGGCCGTAGCCGGTCGAGTAGCCCCCGCCGTGATCGATCAGGATGTAGTTGCCGTAGCCCCCGTACCACTGCGCCATGATGACGCTGCCCGAGGCGGCCGCGGTTACCGTCGTCCCGCTGGGCGCGGCGATGTCGAGCCCCTGATGAAACTCAGGCGCTCCGCCGAACGGGTTGGAGCGCCAGCCGAACGGCGATGTGATCGTGCCGGTCACCGGCCAGGAGAACGAACCGGCGGCCCCTTCGGTCTCGACGCCGGCGATGCCGGCGGCCTTGCGCTCGGCCTCCATCTCGCGCTCGCGCTCGAGGATCAGCCCTTCGAGCGAGGCCTCCTCAGCGGCCGACAGGTCTTCCATCTGGGCCACTTCGGTCGCGACGCTGCGGCGCCGGACCGAGGCGAGCTCGACCAGATTGCTGCGCTCCTGCGCGAGCGAGTTGAGCTGGCTGCGCGCCTGCTCTTGCGCCTCCTCCTGCTGCTGCAGCTCGAGGCGCGTGCTTTCTAGGTCGGCCTCGATCGCCGCGACGCGCGTAGCGGCCGCCTTGCGCGCGCGCACCGCCCGCTGATTGGCGGCGATGAGCAGGCGCAGATCCTCCCAGCGCTCGACGAACTCGCTGAACGAGCGCGAGGCGATCAACGCGTTGAGATACGTCAGGTCCCCGAACTCGTAGATGTCGACGAGACGGCGCTTGAGCGCCGCATCGTGCAGTTGCAGCGATCGTTTGGCGGCGTTGAGCTGGAGCGTGTTCCAGTCGATCCGCCGCTGCGTCGAGTCCTGCTGCTCTTGGAGGGAACCGATGCGGCCGTTGACCTCGCCGATCGCGGCGTTCGTTTCGCCGAGCTGACGCTGCAAATCTTGATAGCGCATCGTCACGGTGTTTAGCTCGACGCGCTTGCCGTGGAGCCGCTCCTGCAACTGCGCCGCCTTGGCGCGCTCCGCCTGGATGCGCTGCTCGAGTCCGGGGCTGCGCGCCTGCGCGAATGAAGGCGCGAGCGCGAGTACAGCGGCTACGGCCGCGAAGCGACGCAGCATCACTACGTGCGCAGGTGTCGCCCGACCGCGATCCAGGACGCCACGATTCCGATCGCCGCGCCGACCAGGATCAGCTCGCCGGCGAGCAGACGCGGATCCACGGGAACGGCACGCAGTGCCGCCCAGGGAAGCGCCTCGAGCAGCCGCGGCCACAAGGTCGCTCGCGCGATCGCGAGCAGTCCGACGGCGACCAGCGCGCCAAAGAGGCCGGCGATCAGCCCCTCGCAGATGAACGGCAGGCGGATGTACGTGTTCGTGGCGCCGACCAGCTGCATGATCGCGATCTCGCGCCGCCGCGCGAAGACCGTCAGCCGGATCGTGTTGGCGATGATGATTCCCGCGACCGCGAAGAAGACGGCGATCACGCCGATGCCGACGCGGCGCAGCACCGCGCCCAGTTGCAGCAGGCGCTGCACGATCGTCTGACCGTAGACGACGTTGTCGACGCCGGTGAGGCGCCGCACGCCCGCCGCGACCGCCGGCACGTCTTCGGGCTTGCGCGCCTTGACTCGAAACTTGTCCGGCAACGGATTCTCGGTCAACAACGCCGTGTCGATGGTGCCCTTCGTGCGTTCGCGCAGCTCGGCCAGGCCCTGGCGCTTCGGGACGAACTGCGCGGACGCAATGCGCGGGTCCGCCGCGAGATACCGCCCGATCGCCGCGACCTGCTTGGGCGTCGCGTCGGTGCGCAGGTACGCGGAGATCTCGATCTGATCGAGCAGCTGCTTACCGGCGTCGGCGAGCGCGGCGCGCACGAAGAGAAACATGCCGAGCAGGACGATCGTGATCGCGACCGTGCCGATCGCCGTCATTTGCATCCCGGTGTTGCGCGTGAAGTTGCGCGACACCTCACCCAGAAAGAACTTGACTTTCCCCGAGTCCAAGATAGTAGTAGCCCCGTTCTTCGTCAGTAGTAATGCGGCCGTCGTCGAGCCGTATGACGCGGCGGCGCATGCGATCGACGACGGCCTGGTTGTGCGTCGCCACGACGACCGTCGTCCCCTTGAGATTGATGCGTTGCAGGAGAGCCGTGATCTCGCTCGTGTTCGTGGGATCCAAATTCCCAGTGGGCTCGTCGCACAGCAGGATCTTCGGGTTGTTGACGAGCGCGCGCGCGATCGCAGTGCGCTGCTGCTCGCCGCCGGAAAGCTCGCTCGGATACATGCGGCTCTTGTGGGACAGGCCGACGAGATCCAACACGCGCGGGACCTGGCGCATCACGTCGCGCGTGTGCGCGCCGGTGACCTGCATCGCGAACGCGACGTTCTCCCACACCGTCTTGTCGGTGAGGAGCTTGAAGTCTTGGAACACCACTCCGAGGTGGCGGCGCAACGCGGGCACGCGGCTGCGGCGCACGCGGTCGACGCGGATGCCGTCGACGGTAATTTCGCCGGCGGTGGCCTTCGCTTCGCGATAGAGCAGACGCAGAAGGCTGGACTTACCGGTTCCGGAATGGCCGACGAGGAAGACGAAGTCTCCCTTGGCGATCTCGAGATTCACGTTGTCGAGGGCGCGGACGCCATTAGGATAGACAAGCGAAACGCCGCGGAGGGAGATCATCGCTGGGAGAGGGGTTTTCTGAAACCTCCGGGCTATACCTTCGGCATGGACTTCGATTTAACCGACGAGCAGAAGGCCATTGCGAGCCTGGCGCGAGAGTTCGCGCGCGAGGAGGTCGCCCCGCGAGCCGAAGAGATGGATCGCGAAGAGCGCTTTCCCTACGACCTCGTCGCGAAGATGGCGGAGCTCGGCTTCATGGGGCTGCCGTTTCCCGAAGAGTACGGCGGCGCCGGCGGCGACACGGTGAGCTACGCGCTCGCGGTGATGGAGATTGCGCGTGCCGACGCCTCGACCGCAATCACGATGGCGGCTCACGTGTCGCTCGGCGCCACGCCGTTCTTTCTGTTCGGCACCGAGGAACAGAAGCAGAAGTATCTCGTGCCGCTGGCCCGTGGCGAGAAGCTGTGGGGCTTCGGCCTGACGGAGCCCAACGCCGGAAGCGACGCGGGCAACGTGCAGACGAAGGCGGAGCTGCGCGATGGCCGCTGGGTGATCAACGGGACGAAGGCCTTCATCACGAACTCGGGCACCGACATCAGCGGCGGCACGACGATCACGGCCGTCACCGGAAAGCGCCCCGACGGGTCGCGCGAAATCTCGAACGTCATCGTTCCGCAGGACACGCCGGGCTTCACGCGCAGCCGCAAGTATCGCAAGATGGGCTGGCGCGCCTCGGACACGCGCGAGCTCTCGTTCGTCGACGCCGCGGTGCCCGAGGAAAATCTGCTCGGCCCGCGCGGCGAGGGGTACAGGCAGTTCCTCTCGATTCTCGACGGGGGGCGCATCTCGGTCGCCGCGCTCTCGATCGGGCTCGCCATGGGTGCGTACGACCAGGCGCTGGCCTATGCGAAAGAACGCCATGCGTTCGGCAAACCGATTAGCAAGTTCCAGGCCATCTCGTTCAAGCTCGTCGACATGCTGACGCAGATCGAACACGCGAAGTTGATGATGCTGCGCGCGGCATGGGAGAAGGACCTGGGACGCGACTACGTGCAGGCCGCGAGCTTCGCGAAGCTCTTCGCCGGCGAGCTGTCGCATCGCGTCGTGAACGAGGCGCTGCAGATCCACGGCGGTTACGGTTTTATGGACGAGTATCCGATCTCGCGCATGTACCGCGACCAGAAGATCAACGAGATCGGAGAAGGCACGAACGAGGTACAACGGCTCGTGTTGGCGCGGCTCATGGGCCTGTGAGGCGCATGCGTTGAGCGCCGAGCAAGTCTTCGCCGGCGCGTCCGTCATCGTCTCCCTGCTGGCCATCGGCCTCTCGGCGTTCCTGCTCACGCGCCAGAACAAACAGCTCGAGCACGAGCGCAACGCCCTCGCGATTCTCGACGCGATCGGCCGTCTCACCGATCCCGCGATCGTCAGCGCGTTCGCACAGCTCGAGGGCATCGCGGACCGCTATCCCGATGACGAGAGGATTCTTCGCGACTTCGACGGTTCGCCCGACGACCGCGCGCTCGTTCTGGTCGCGCAGTACGTCGAGACGGTCGCGTGCCTCGCCCGGCGGCGCGTGCTCGACGCGTCGCTGCTGGTCGACGCCGTCGGTTTCATGCTGCGCAGCCGCTGGAATACGATCCGCCCGTTCGTCGAGCACCTGCGGCTGGTTCGCGGCAACGCATATCTGTTCGAGAACTTCGAGTGGCTCGCGATGTTCAGCACCTGGTGGAAGGACACGCCGCGTCCTCCGCGCGACGCAAACTACGATCCCAAGCAGTTCGGCGACGTCAAATTCAAGGTCTAGCCTGCGGCGGCGGGAAGTCCACCCTATGAGACATCCAGCGATGCGTTTTCCTCTCGCGGCCGTGGCTCTGGCGGCTGCGCTCACCGCTCCGGCCCTGGCGGCGCTGTCGATCGGCACCAAAGCGCCCGACTTCACGCTGCCCGCGACGATCGGCGGCAGCACGTTCACGTTCAGCCTCGCCGACGCGCTGAAGAAGGGCCCGGTCGTGCTCTACTTCTACCCGGCGGCGTTTACGAAAGGCTGCACGATCGAGGCGCACGATTTCGCGGACGCGATCGACCAATACAAGGCGCTCGGCGCGACCGTGATCGGCGTTTCGCACGACGACGTCGCTACGCTGCAGAAATTCTCCACCAGCGAGTGCCGCAGCAAATTCGCGGTCGCGGCGGATACGAATCAGGCAGTCATGAAATCGTACGATGCGGTTCTGCCGCAGCATCCGCAGTACGCGAATCGTACGTCGTACGTCATCGCGCCCGACGGGACGATCGTCTACACCTACACGAGCCTCGATCCGTCGCTGCACGTGCAGAATACGCTGAACGCACTCAAGACCTGGAAGGCGGATCACACCTCAGGCGCCACGCAGTGAGGCGCGCGTTGGCGGTCCTGACGCTGTGCTGCCTCGGCGCGACGGCGAGCCCAAGCCCGTCGCCGAAGCCGACCGCGACGCCGAATCCCTATCGCCAGATCGAGTTCGCCTCGATGACGCTCGGCGGCAGGCCGTCCGGCGGCATCGACATCACGCGCGGCTGGGCCGCGGTCAAGCGCGACGGAAAGGCCGCCGTGGTGTGCGTGTCGTTCAAGAACGTCGCTGCGGTGACGGCGACGCACGTGCTGTTCGACTTCTCGCTCGCCGGCCGTTCCGGCGCGCAGCTCGGGCGACTGGAGCTCGACCGGCGCGGCACGTTCTCACCCGGCGTCGATATCGAAGGCTGGCACAACCTCTCTGATTGGCAGAGCGGCATGGGACACCGCGGCTACAACGACAACTGCACGGTGTTCGAGCGCGGCGTCGCCGCGGCGCCGTTGCTCTCGGCGCACTACGTCACGTACGAAGATCGTCCGCGTCGACTATTCCGACGGCACCACCTGGCCTAGGTAGACTCTCCCAGTGTCAGGGTGACACGGGGAGTTCGCGTAAGAGCTTTAGGTCCACGGACTCCCAGCGTTGACGCTATCTTCGGTCGGTATGAGTTCGTCGTGGATGAGGGTCGGCAGCGACGAGGATGCCCGAGAAAAAATCATTCGCCAGCATAGGCATCAGCACGAACTGCACATCCTCGATGACGGGATACTGGTCGCACACGACGTTGGCGTTGGGATATACTGCGCACGTCGGCGCCTGATCGGCTCGAATTTGGTTCCACCACCATGCCTTGGACTGCACGATCGCGCCTCCATCCGGCGCGGTCCGCAGGAAGTCGACGTACAGCACTCCCGACCCTGGTCCGGAGAAATGTCCGACCGCCCTCGCGCTGGCTCCGGTGGTTTGATAATCCGCAAACGCATACTCGACGTGGGTCGCGCGCGACGCGGACGCGATCCCGCACTGCGCTGTCGCGAGGAGCGCGAACGCCGCCAAAGTCCGGCGCGTCAAGCGACGGCTAAGACGATTAGAATCGCGATCGTCGCGAGGTGCAAAGCCACGTGAGCGCGTTTGGCACCATGCCGTTACGTACCGGGAGAAAGGCCAGCGTCCCTCCGAACATTGCGCGGTAGCGGGCCGCGCGTACCGGGTCGGGCGCAACGAGATACGGCACCCGCCGCGCTCGGAGCTGACCGACGAACAGAATGACGTACGTGACCCAAAGCCAGCCGCGCGCGAAGCTTCCGTGCGGCGCGCCGCCGAGCCGAAGGGTCAGCGCAAGGCCAATGGGCAGAGCTCTGCTAGACCGCGTCGTCTTTGGCGAAGAGTTGCTGCGACCGCGGGAGGCGCTTGGGGTTGCGTTCGGCGGTGTCGAGCGCCGTGACGTCACGCGGAACCACGTCGATCGGCGGGATCTCGCTCATCTCGCTGCCGCCGAGCGAGGCTTCATCCTTGAGCTTGCGGCCTTGCGGCAGAAGCTTGCTCTCGTACGATCCCACTACGCCGTTGAATGCGTTGACCGAGCGCTCGAGGTGCTTACGCATCTCCAAGAGATGGTCGGCGAACTTACACGCGCGCTCGTAGAAGATGCGGCCGATGGCGGCGATGCGTTTCGCGTTTTCCTCTTGTCGCAACGCCTGCCAGCCCATGGCGAAGCCGCGCAGCAGGCTGATGAGTGTCAGCGGTCCGGTGACCAGCACGCCCTTGTCGATTGCGTATTCGATCAACGACGGATCTTCGCTGCAGGCCGAGCTCAAGAAGACCTCGCCGGCAACGAACATCACGACGTAGTCGGCCGAGCCTTCGGCGGTCGGATAGCCGCGCCGCCCGAGCGAGTCCACGTGGTCGCGCAGCGCGCGCGCGTGCCGCTTCACGAGCGCCCTGCGCGTCTCATCGTCGGAGGCCTCGAATGCCGCCTGCATCGAGTCCGTGGGCGCCTTGGCGTCGACGAAGACGACGCGCTCCCCGGGCAAGTTGATCGTCATGTCGGGGCGCACGCGCGCCTCTTCCAGCGCGACGGTCTGCTGCTCCGCGAAGTCACAGTACGGAAGCATTCCCGCCTTCTCGACGACGTTACGCAGCTGCATCTCGCCCCACTTGCCGCGCGCCGCCGGGTTGCGCAGCGCGGTGACCAGCGTCGACGTCTGCGTCGTCAGTTTGACGGTCGCGGTCTCGAGCTTGTCGGTGCGCCCTAACAGCTCGCCGAGGAGGCGGTCGAACTCGCCGAGCTTCTGCGCGACCGGCGAGACGAGTTCGCCGACTCGCTCGCTCGCACGCGTCGCCGTCGCCTCGCGGAGATCGTTCTTCGCGCGCTCGAGCAGTGATTCGATCGCCTTTTCAGACGCGCGCTCGGCATGCTGCAGCGAGATGCGCAGCGCGGCGTTTTCGCTGCGAACCGCTAGCCACGCGATCGCCGCGCCGATCGCGCAACCGACGAGAAAGATGACCAGCGCTTCGACGACGATCACGTGCTTGCGAGATACCTCCTGAGAAACGTCGTCAAGCGTTGCCAGGAGTCTTCGCAAGCGTCCTTGACGTACGACGCCCGATGGTCGTCGCAGAAGGCGTGTCCCGCGTCGTCGTAGATGCGCACGTCGTTGGGCACCTTCAGCGCGGCGGCGAACTCCCGTACGCCGTCCGCCGGGATGCTCTTGTCGCGTCCGCCGTAGCTCCCGCAAAGCGGCATGCGGATGGCGGCGGGATCGACTCCCTCGACGGCTCCGTAGAAGGGACACACCGCGGCGAAGCGGTCGGCGTCGTCGATCGCGGCCAAGAGCGTGATGTGTGCGCCCATGCAGAATCCCGTAATCCCGATCTTCGTTCCCGCAAACTTTTGCGCCAGCCAGTCCGCGGCGGAACGAATGTCGCCGTCGTATTGCGTGCGATCCAGCCGTTTCGCGTAGGTGCGGAACACGCTGGAGTCCGTCGCTCCGTCGCCGCTCGCTGCGCCGAAGCGCGCGAAGAGGTCGGGTGCGATCGCCGCAAATCCCGCTTTAGCCAGCCGTTCCACGACCTCGCGAATGGAATTGTCGACGCCCCATATGTGCATGATCACGACAACGGACGGGGTCTTCGGGCCGGCGCCGGCGGGCCAGGCCGCATACGCGCGGACGTCGGCATCGGGACGCGACAGGCCGACCCACTGCGCGGAAATGGAAGAATCGGCCAGCGCCAAGTTTGGTCCGCTCAGGGTGGCCGCCGCAGAGATTCCGACGAAGAAGCGCCGGTTCAACCTCGCGGAGTCCGTCTGCGTCGGGTCGATCTCCGGCGCCGTCACCCTGCCGACCTTTGACACGCGCGGGGCCGGTCCTCGGCGCAGGCCGATACGGCTTACGCGTGCCCAGAGTGTTCGCAGGGCAGCGCAGAGTTGCTGTCGCTTGGAATCGCTTCGATCTCGCCGTCCACATGCGCTCGAAAGTCCGAGTGAAAATAGCGCTTTCGAGCAGACCTCGGCGCTTGAATCCCCGGGTAGCTGAGCAAATCACCAGCCATACTTTCGGTGGATTCACAGAGCTAGTGGGATAATCGTCGATCGACGTGGACGAGAAACACACACTTCCAGCCGAACTTCCCTTGGGGTTCGAGTTTCGCACTTCTATTGCGATAAACAACAGCGATGCGACCAGAGCCGGCGCCGGCGGGTCTGGAAGGACGCGAGCCGAAGTGAGAAAAGGAGACCGTAGTCAATGAATCGCAGGGGATTCCTCGCCGCGTCGACCGTGATCGCGGCCTCGGGCGCCACGCCGGGTGAGGTCGTCCCGGGCGGGACCCACCTGGTCGAGCGCCGCGCGGATTTTGACGCCGCGGCGTTCGGGCGCGCCGTCGGGCGGCCGGCGCAGATACGCCAGCTCTACGAGGCCGTCGCGTTTCGGCCGGCGGTGCTCAACAACGTCAAGAACTCTTTCAATGGTTTGCAGTTCGGCTTCGGCTACTCGCCCAGCACGATCGCCGTCGCGCTCGCCGCGCACGGTCCGTCGGCGGTCTATGGCTACGGAGACGAGCTCTGGGGCAAGTATCGTCTGGGCGAGTTCTTCAAGCTCACTGACGCGACCGGAAATCCGATCGTTTCGAACGTCTTTGTCGTCAAGCGCGCTGTCATCGATGCGGCCGCGGATCCCGACGATCCCGCCGGCATGTATCAAGACACCTCCCTCGAGATGCTGCAGCATCGCGGTCTCGTCGTCCTTATCTGTCACACTGCGGTCGAGGAGCAGGCGCGTGGGCTCGTCAAGGGCGGCTTCGCGCCGGCGGGCGCGAGCGC
This sequence comes from Candidatus Binatia bacterium, assembly GCA_035544215.1. Lineage (GTDB taxonomy): Bacteria > Vulcanimicrobiota > Vulcanimicrobiia > Vulcanimicrobiales > Vulcanimicrobiaceae > Cybelea. The sequence goes on from DATKHY010000007.1 coordinate 1,481,913, forward strand.
GAACGACGTGGCCGACGAGCTGCTGACGCATCTGATCCCCGGCGCGGTCGTCGTTCCCGCGATGGTCGCGACGATCGCCGTGCTTCAGGCGAAGTATCGCTACACCTACCTATCGCCGGAGCTCTGATGCACGCGAGAGCCGCGTTCGCCGGCGTCGCGATGGCGCTCGCGATCGCGGGATGTTCGTCGCAACAATCCGCGCCGGCGCCGTACGATCCGCGCGACCTGCCTCCTGGACCCGTCGGGCGATCGATCTCGTACGGCTACTCGCTGATCACCGAAACGCACCGGCTGATGCGCGACTACGTGCACGCCGATCTCACCTGCGCCAATTGCCATATCGCCGCGGGAATGCTGCCGCGGGGCGGCAGTTTCGTGGGAACGTACGCGCGCTTTCCGCAGTGGAATCGGCGCGCGCATCGGGTGATCGCGCTGCAGGACCGGATCACCGAGTGCTTCCTCTACAGCATGAACGGCAAGGCGCCCGCCTACGACAGCAAACCCATGATCGCGATCGTCGCCTACATCGCGTGGCTCTCGCGCGGCACGCCGATCGGCGCAAAAGAGACGGCGTCCGACTCTTATATCGTGCCGCTACCCAGCGCCTCGCCCGACGTTGCGCGCGGCAAGGCGCTGTACCGCACGAGCTGTGAAGAATGCCACCAGGCCGACGGCGGCGGCGTCGGCTCGGTCTATCCGCCACTCTGGGGCGTGCGCTCGTTCAACCAAGGGGCCGGCATGGCGCACATCGACCGCATGACCGGCTTCGTGCGCTACAACATGCCGCAAAATGCGCCCGGCTCGCTCACGCTCGAACAGGCCTACGACGTCGCGGCGTTCGTGCTGAGCCACCCGCGCCCACGCTTTCACCGCAACGCGCTCGTAACAACGCCCTCCCTCCCGGCAAAGTATTTTTAGGCGTAGGCCCCCGGCGCGCCAAAAGATAAGATGAAACCTGTTTTGGATTCCACGATGGTACGCGTGACGCTGCCCGAGATGGGCGAGTCGGTCACCCAAGGCTCGATCGTCGAGTGGCGCAGAAAAGTCGGCGAGTACGTCGCCGAGGGCGATCCGCTCGTTGAGGTGACGACCGATAAGGTCGACGTCGAAGTTCCGGCCACCGCGTCGGGTGAGATCACGCAGATTCTCGCGCGCGAAGGCGACACGGTCGCAGTCGGCACGGCGCTGGCGGAGATCGACACGTCCAAGACCGATGGCTCCGCGACCGCACGAAAGGCGACGGGCAATGGCGCACCGCAGCCGGCCCTGAGCGGAGTCGAAGGGCCGGCGAAACCCGTTCCCGCACCCGAGATTCCGTCGCGGACCGACGCGGTCGCCGATCAACCCGCCCGCCGCATCGCGCGGCGCCTTGACGTGGATCTGTCGCGCGTGCGCGGATCGGGACCCAACGGCCTGATACTGCGCTCCGACGTGATCGCGCAAGCCGAAAACGCGCGCCGCCCAACCGGCACTAAGCCTGCCCTGAGTGGGGTCGAAGGGCCACCGCCTGCCGGCGCCAAGCTGACGTCGCTGCGCGGGCCCGCAGCGGCGCTTTCCGGCTACATGGAGCAGAGCCTCACCATCCCGACGGCGACGAGTTTTCGCACCGTTTCGGTGGACGTGCTCGACGCGCGGCGCAAAGAACTCAACGGCGCGGTCAAGGCCGCCGGCCGAGAGGAACGGATCTCGTTCACCCACCTGATCGCGTACGCGCTGGTCCGAACGGCGCGGCAGATGCCGTTCATCACGTATTCGTTCCGGCGCGACGAAGCCGGGGCGCCCGTGCGCGTGGAACCGGGCATTCATCTCGGTCTCGCGGTGGATACGGAACGCAAGGACGGCACGCGGACGCTCGTCGTGCCCGTGATTCGCAACGCGGGCGCGCTGGAGTTTGCGGCGTTCCGCGACAAGTACGAAGAGCTCGTCACTCGTGCGCGCGAAAACAAGCTCGTCGCCGACGATCTGCAAGGCGCCTCGTTCACCCTCACCAATCCGGGAGGCATCGGGACGATCGCGTCGGTGCCGCGCTTGATGGCGGGGCAGGGCGCGATCATCGCCGCCGGCGCGATCGGCTATCCGGCCGGGTTCTCCAACGCCAACGAACAGTCGCTGCGTCTGCTCGGCGTTTCGCGCGTGATGCAGCTCACAAGCACCTACGACCACCGCGTCATTCAGGGCGCCCAATCCGGCGAGTTTCTGCGCCGCGTCGACGAGCTATTACAGGGCAAGGACGGATTTTACGAAGCGGTCTTCGCATCGCTCGGATTGCAGGCTGCGGCGGTGCCGCAGGTCGCGCTTGCCCCGGTCGGTCCGGCGAAGGCGCCGCCGTCCGACGAGATGCTGCGCGCGGTCGCGTCGGGGATGGCCATCGTCTCGGCGTATCGCCGGCACGGTCACCTCGCGGCCAACCTCGATCCGCTCGGCCGCGAGCCCGTCGGCGACGCCTCGCTCGAACCGGCGACGTACGGGCTGACGCCCGCGCTGCAGAGCGCCATACCGGCGAGCGTGCTGCACGTGAAAGTGCCGGGCAACACGCTGGCGGAGATCCTGCCGCGACTGCGCGAGACCTACGCCTCGAGCATCGCGTATGAGATCGAGCACATCTCGAACGCGACTGAGCGCGCGTGGCTGCGCGACTACATCGAATCGGGACGCAACAACATCAAGCACTCTCCGCAGCGGCAGATCGAGTTTCTCGCGCGCCTCACGAAGGTCGAGGCGTTTGATCGCTACGTGCGCAAGACGTTCCTGGGACAGAAGACGTTCTCGGGCGAGGGGCTCGACGTGATGGTGCCCATGCTCGAGGAGATGCTCGACATGCTCGCCGACGACGGCGTGGCCGACGCCGTGCTCGGCATGGCGCACCGGGGACGCCTCAACGTGATCGCGCACGTCGTGAACCTTCCGTACGAAGAGGTCATGACCGAGTTTGAGGCCGCGCAGTATCGCGGCAACTTGGGCGACGACGACGTCATGGGCGACGTCAAGTATCACCACGGCGCGACCGGCACGTTCACCACGTCGAAGGGCAAGACGATTGACGTCACGCTCGAGCACAACCCCAGCCATCTGGAGGCCGTCGATCCAGTCGTCGAGGGAGCCGTGCGCGCGCTCCAGACCGATCACGACCACGGCGTGCCCACTCGCGACTGCGATCGCGCCGTGCCGATCCTGATTCACGGGGATGCAGCCTTCACCGGTCAGGGCATCGTGTCGGAGGTGCTGAATATGCAGTCGCTGCCGGGTTATGCGACCGGCGGCACCATCCACCTCATCGCGAACAACCAGATCGGGTTCACGACGGATCCCGCCGACGCGCGTTCGACGCGCTACGCCTCCGACTTGGCGAAGGGCTTCGACGTCCCGATCGTCCACGTGAACGCCGACGACGTCGACGCGTGCATCGCCGCAGTGCACTTCGCCATCGACTACCGGCGCGCGTTCGGGAGCGACGTTCTGATCGACCTGATCGGGTATCGCCGATTCGGGCACAACGAGCAGGACGAGCCGGCGTACACTCAGCCCGAGATGGCCGAGCGCATCAAGAATCATCCGACCGTGCGCGAGCTGTTCGCGAACAAACTCGTCAATCAAGGCCTCGTCACCGCGGAACAGGCCCGCGCGATGGAGGACGAGGCGACGGAGCGTCTGCGAGAGGCGCGCCGCGCCGTCAAGGGCGCACTGGCCTCGCACATCACCGGGCGAAAGCTGGCCGGCAGCAATACGTTCGACGGAACGGCGCTGCCGCGCGTCGACCGCGCCGAGCTGATTGCATGGAGCGTGGCGCTCGTCGCCGTGCCGCAGGGCTTCGAGCTCAGTCGCAAATTGCGCACTCAGTTCGAGCGCCGCAGCGCGACGATCGCGGAGAAAGGCAGCGTGGATTGGGGCACGGCGGAATCGCTGGCGTTCGCGTCGCTGGTGACGAGCGGGACGCCGATCCGGCTGACGGGCCAAGACACGGAGCGCGGCACGTTCAGCCATCGCCACGCGGTCTTTCACGATCCCACTACGCACGGGATCTGGATCCCGCTACAGCACCTCGCGGAGACGCAGGCGTCGTTTGAGATCCGTAACAGCCCGCTCTCTGAGTACGCCTGCATGGGATTCGAATACGGCTACTCGACGCAAGAGCCGAGCGCGCTCGTGCTCTGGGAGGCGCAGTACGGCGATTTCTTCAACGGCGCCGAGATCGTCGTCGATCAGTTCATCGCCGCCGGCCAGGCGAAGTGGGGACAGACCTCGCGCCTGACGCTATTGCTGCCACACGGTTACGAGGGGGGCGGTCCGGAACACTCGAGCGCACGCCCGGAGCGTTTTCTCCAGCTGGTTGCCGAGGGCAACTTGCGCGTCGCGTCGCCGTCGGTTGCGAGCAACTACTACCATCTGTTGCGCATGCAGGCGCGCTCGCCGCTCGCGGTGCCGCTCGTCGTCATGACGCCGAAATCACTGCTGCGCTCCGAGAGCGCGGCGGGGACGCTGGACGAGATGGCCGGCGGCAGCTTCGCCCCGGTGATCGACGATCCGCGCCCGCTCGACCGCGACGCGATCGAGCGCCTCATCCTGTGCAGCGGCAAGATCTATCACGACCTCGTCACACACGCCGCGTACGGCGCGCTGCGCAAGACCGCCATCGCGCGCATCGAGCTGCTTGCGCCGCTGCCGGTCTTCGACATCAATCGCGTGATCGGCAGCTATCCGAACCTGAAGAAGCTCGTGTGGGTGCAAGAGGAGCCGAAGAACATGGGCGCTCGCGCGTTCGTGCGTCGCCGCCTGCTCGAAGGGAAGCGCGACGGGTTCGACATCGAGTACATCGGGCGCGGCTACCGCGCGAGCCCCAGCGAGGGTTACGCCGGCCAGCACGCGGTCGAGCAAGAGCGCATCGTCACCACCGCACTCTCGGAGTGATATCTCCCATGACGGGGCGTTTGGCTGTCGGAGCGGCGCGCGAGATTCTCTAAGGCTCGTTCCGCGGCTCGAACATCTCGGTGAGAAGTTCATCGATGCTTTCCGCGTCTGTAAACAGGCGCCGCGTGTGCGGTCCGATGAAGCCTTCCCGAACCATGTGGTCGAAGAGCGACAGCAATGCGTCGTAGTAGCCGCGATAGTTCAGCAGTCCGATGGGCTTGTCGTGGATACGCAGTTGGCGCCAGCTCAGCACCTCGCAGAACTCGTCCATCGTGCCGTAGCCGCCGGGCAGCGCGACGAACGCGTCGCTGGCGTTGTCCATGATCTCTTTGCGCTCGTGCATCGTCTTGACGACGTGCAGCTCGGTGAGGCCCGGGTGAGCGATCTCCGTGCGCGCCAGCGCCTGGGGGATGACGCCGATCACCTCCCCGCCGAGGGCCAAGGCGGTGTCCGCCACGATCGCCATGAGGCCGACGCTGCCGCCGCCGTAGACGATGCCGTAACCGGCGGCGACGATCTTCTCGGCCACTTCGCGCGCCATTTGCGCGTACGACTCGCCGTTGCCCGTGTGCGAGCCGCAAAAAACACAGATTCGCTTCATCGCCCTGCGCGGATTCTAAAACGCGCGCGCCGCGCCTGCCGATGAGGCTCTTCGGGTGGGCGGCGGTCGAGTTCGCCGTCCTCGCCATCCTCGCGGTTGTGCGCACGAAGCTGTGGACGTACGGGTCGGACACCGGAACGTTCGCGCAGATCGTCGCCGGCGCGTTCACGGGCATGCGCGACGGCGTGGAGACCGGCTCGCACTTCCGCTACCACTGGTCCCCGACGCTCGCGCTGTTGTGGCCGCTCGTGGCGCTCGGGCGTAGCGCGCTTCCGCTCCAGCTGCTGCAGGCCGCTGCGACGGCCGCCTGCGCGCCGCTGGTCGCAGCCATCGCGCGGCCGTACGCCAGCGCTCGGATCGCGAACGCGCTCGGATACGTAACGCTGCTCTATCCGCCGCTGCTCGCGCTCGGCTTCGACGAGTTTCACGAGCTCGGACTGTTCACTCCGCTCGTGCTCGCGATGTTCTTGGCCGCGGAGCGCTCGCGGTGGCTCTGGTTTGCGATCTGCGCGGCGCTGGCGATCGGCTTGCGCGAAGACGCGGCGCTTACGCTGATATTTTTCGGCATCGTTCTCATCGGCGTCGCGCGATCACGAGGGAGCCGCGCGCTGGCATGGGCCGGGGCCGGCCTTGCGCTCGCGTCGGCGGCCGCGCTCGCCGGATACTTCGGATTGATCGTTCCACGCTTGGGCGGCTGGGTGCCGAGTCATTTCTACTCGTATCCGTTTGCGGACGGGCCGGTCGCGCTCGTCATCGCTCCGCTGACGCACCCGCTTGAATTCGCGCGCGCGATTTTCACGTTCGGCCGGCTCACCTACGTGCTCGAATCCCTCGTGCCGCTCGCGTTTCTGCCGTTGCTCTCGCGCTGGGCGCTGCTGGCGTTGCCCGGCGCCGCGATCGTCCTGCTGGCGAACTCCGGTTACGTCTGGCGCATGGGCGATCACTACGCCGCGCTTTGGATTCCATGGCTGCTCGTGGCGACCGTGATGGGCGCGGTCGCGGTCGAGCGGCGCAGCGAGCGGCACGCGCGCAACTGGGCCCTCGCGGCCGGCGTGTTGTGCGCGCTGTTTTTGATTGCGTTCGATCCGCTCCACCCGCTCCACTATCTGCATCCGTACTACCACGATCTTGCCGCCGCGCGTCGCGCGATCGGCTGCGTGCCGAAAGATGCGAGTCTCGCGACCTACGACGAGTGGTTCTCGGCGGTGGCGGCGCAACGACCGAACGCGACGATCGATCGCACGTCGGGGATGCAGTACCTCGTCTATGCTGACGATTTTCCCGATACGGCCAATCAGCGGCGTCTGCGGCCGGCTCTCGCCGCGGAGGTCGACGCGGGGCGTTATCGCGTCGTCTGCCGGTACGGGAACGTGGCCGCGTACGAGGCCGTGGGGTCGCTGTGATTCCCGGGCCCAGCCGCTGGGCGACGATCCGCGGGCTTCTGCCGGTCCCGTTCGAACGCTTTCCCACGTTCTTGCGCGACATCACGGCGCGCTACGGCAACGTCGTTGCCTTTGCGCTGCCGTGGCGGTCGTATCTCTTCGTCAACGAGGCGGCGCTCGTAAAGGCGATCCTCGTGACGCAGCAGCACGCGTTTTCGAAGTCACTCGGAACGCGCGTCCTCCGGTTGCTGCTGGGCGAAGGACTGCTGACCAGCGAGGATCCGCTCCACCGCCAGATGCGGCGCATCGTGCAGCCGGCGTTTCATCGCGAGCGTATCGCCGAATACGCCCACGCGATGGAGCGCGACGCAAACGAGTTCGCGGACGGACTGAACGACGGACGGACGCTCGACGCGCACGCCGCCATGACGGCGCTGACGTTGCGCATCGCCACCGAAACGCTCTTCGGCAGCGACGAGAGCGACGCCGCGCGCGTCGTCGGCGACGCGCTGCGGCTGATGATGGGTCAGTTTCCCTACATGCTGACACCGATCGGCTCGCTGCGCTCGCGCTTGCCGTTCCGCAAGACGCGCCAATTTTGGCATGCCCGTGCGACGCTCGATGCGATCATGTTCGAGCTCATCGCACGACGCCGCCGAGACGGAAGCGAACGCACCGACGCGCTCTCGCTGCTTCTCGCCGCGCGCGCCGACGACACGGGCTATCGTCCCGCGGACTCCCAACTCCGCGACGAGATCATGACGCTGTTCATCGCCGGTCACGAAACGACGGCCAACGCACTTACGTGGGCGCTCGTCCTCCTGGCGCAGCATCCGGGAATCGACGATCGGCTCGCCGCGGCGGCTCGTGACGGCGATCGCGCGTACATCGTGCGCACCGTCAAGGAGGTGCTGCGGCTTTATCCGCCCGCCTGGATCATCGGCCGCGAGACGCTGCGCGACGTCACGCTGAACGGCGGCGTCGCGATCCCAGAGCGCACAACCGTCTTCTTCGCGCCGCTGATGCTGCACCGCCGGCCGGACCTCTTTCCCTATCCGGATCGCTTCGATCCCGATCGCTGGCACGGTTCCGAGCCGCCGCCGTTTGCCTACGTACCGTTCGGCGGCGGCGCGCGCCGCTGCATCGGCGAAGAATTCGCGCTTGCGGAGATCGCGATCGTGCTGACGTCACTGGTCTCGCGTTGGCGCTTCACGCTGGCGCCGGGTGCGTCGACTCGAACGGCGCCGCTCGTGACGCTGCGCCCCGCCGGCCCCGTATTGATGAACGTCGCTAGGCGCGTTTAGGACATGACGAGACGGCGGTTGGTTCCCCGGCGCGATTCTGAAACGTCTGCACCCAGCAGTTTCCGGTGAGCGAGCAGTAACAGAGCGCGATCCCGAGATGCTTGACCTCCGGGCTCAGGTAGTGCACCAAGAGGTCGCCGTCGGCTTCAAAAAGCGTGTGCTGGCTGTTCGCAGGGATGACCATGCCCGCCGTGGGCGTGCTCGTCGAGATGCGCAGCTTCGCTCCGGAACGCAGAGCGGCGCGTGACCTGGCGGTTATCTGCGGCTCTCTCCGAGCTATCTCCACCAGGATGTTTTCAAGCGACGGCTCGGCCTTACCGTCCCACGTGAGGTTCACCGAGCGGACGATCGCGGGGCCCAAACCGTCGTTGCGAACGTACAGCTGAACTTGCCAAGGCGCGTAGTTCAGGTCAAAGCTGACGTAGGGCCAGACCGTCGCGCTGAACTGCCGCGCGATGACGCGAGTCTGATAAACCGTGGCGACCGCGGCGACGGTGCTGATCAGCAGCGCGCAGAGCGCGATGACGAAGTCCAGCCGCAGCCGCGCGTTCATCAGGCCAGCACGAGCTGCTCGTCGCCGACGCCGGCGCTGCGGACAGCGTCGTGGATCATCTGCTCTTGGATCTCGCGCACCGCCCAGCGCGCCTGGGCCGCCGGCGAGAGCTGGTCGACCGGGTCGAAATAGACGAACGCCTTCCCGGGCTTGACACTCGGCGCGGCGTAGACGGCGATGCCGTTCTCGCGATCGTAGTACTCGTACGAGTGGACGTCGCGCTTCCCGCCGCCACCGGGCGCGTCGCAGACGAACGTGGGCGTGTTGAAGCCAGCGGTGCTGCCGCGGACGTATTTCTCGGTGTCGACGGCGGTCGCGATCGTCGTACGCAGCTCCTCGACGCCCTTGACCATGTCGTGCATGTAAACGTAGTAGGGATGCACGTTGACGTGGCCGAGGCGCTTGACCAGCAACTGCATGCGCTCGCGCGTGTCGTTCACGCCGCGAATCAGCACCGATTGATTGCGCGTGAAGATGCCGCGCTCGAACAGCACGCGCATCGCCTTCTGCGTAATCCACGTGATCTCTTCGGGTGCGTTGAAGTGTGTGTGGAGCACGACCTCCTTGCCCATCGCCCGGCCGCGATCGACGATCGCCGTCAGCGCATCGAGCCACTCCGTGTGCGTAAGGAGTTTCATCGGCATGATCGCCGGACCTTTGGTCGCGAAGCGCATCCGCCGCACGTGCGGGATGTCGAGCAGCGCGTTGCCGATCAGCTCGATGTTCTTCGGCGGCAGCTGATATACGTCGCCGCCGGAGATGACGATGTCTTCCAGCTCGGGCCGCTCCGCGATATACGCGAACGCGTCGTTCCACTGCTTGGGCGTCTTGGCGAGCGGGATCTTGTCGACGTACGTCGTGTCCGGCCCGATCGCGTAGCTGCGCGTGCAGAACCGGCAGTAGACCGGGCAGACGTTCAGCGGCAGGAACAGCGCCTTGTCGACGTAGCGGTGCACCAGGCCCGGCACCGGCGAGTCCTCCTGCTCGTGCAGCGAATCGAGGGTCAGACGCGGATGGTCGGGCAGCGACGTCGACTCGAGCGGAATGAACTGGCGCCGAATCGGATCGTCGACGGGATCGTTCCAGTCGATCAGCGCGATCGCATAGGGCGAGACCCGCACGGCCATCGGAGCGACGCGAAAGCCCGCCTCAGCGTCACGATAGAACTCCGGGGTGCAGACCTCGCGAATGGTTTCGAGCAACTCCTCGGCCGTCTTGACCGATTTTTTCTGCTGCCACAGATGATCCAGAAACGTTGTTTCGTCCACATCCGCGTACGCGGGAATGTGCCGCCAGAACTCTCCCTGCTTGAGGTTCTTGTAATCGAACTGCTCCGGCGCTACCGGCGGTTTAATGTGATGGATTTCCGCTTCGATGGTCATAAAAGCTTTTCTCTCTGTCACCCTTCGACAGGCTCGGGGTGACACCGGTATTTTTCTTCGAAATAGGTGCGCAGCGCGGGATGGTCGCGCAGCGTCTGCAGCGCCATGTCGGCATGGCCCTTGGTGTAGCCGTTGCCGATGATCATCGTGACGTCCAGCGCGACGCCCTCGGCGCCGAGCGCCGCCGCCGTGAACGACGTCGACATCGAAAAGAAGTAAACCGTGCCGCCGTCCTTGGCGCACAGGATCGAGGCGAGCTCGGTGCCCGGAACGTTCACGCAGTTGATGACGACGTCGGCGAGACCGGGCGCGACCGCCTCGACCGCTGAGCTCGTCGCGAGCGCGCGTCGCGCATCCGCGACGACCAACTCGTCGATCAAACGGGCGCTGCGCAACAGCGCAGCCGAAACGGTCGACCCGTCCGGCACGAGTCCGATCACGCGGCCGCTCGCGCCGACGCGCGCCTTGGCCTGCGCGCACGACAGCAGCCCGCTCTTGCCGTCGGCGCCGATGACGACGACGGTCTGACCGGGCTTGCAGAGGCGCCATACCTGCGCCGGCGCGCCCGCGACGTCGAGTACGGCCAGGGCGACGCTTTCGTCGATGTCGCGCGGCAGCCGCGCCCACAGGCCGCTCTCGAACAGAATGGCCTTCCCACGCACGCGCACGCGTCCCGTGGCGACGTCAACCTCGTCGACGGCTTCGAGGTACAGCGGCGTGAGCGTCAGCGACACGAGCGAAGCGATGCGGTCGCCCGTCGTTACGTCTATTTTGTCGCGCAGCGCGTCGCCAATCTCGAGGACGCGTCCAACGAACATCCCTCCGCTGCCCGTCACCGGATTGTGTTGTTTGCCGCGCTCGCCGACGATCTCCAGGATGCGCTCGCCGATCCGGCGGGCGTCGAAGTCGCAGGCTTCGCAGAGCTGCCGGAACGACGCCGAGTCGATGTTGAGCGCGTCGACCTCGCAGAGCAACTCGTTCTCGGCCGCGACCGGCGTGTTATCGATCCGCCACGCGTCTTGCGGCATGGCGCCGGCCGGCTCGAGCACTCGATGAGTTCCCAGGCGATGGGGCTTGGCAGGCGCTTTCATTCCCAGCACACCGTCACGCCACCGCGATCGAAGGGCACGCCCAGGACGATCGTCGTCCGCGTGCGCGCCATTCCCGGCGTCCCCTTCAGCCGCGCCAGCAAGTCGTCGAGGTGCTGTGTGGAACGCGTCACGACCTTGCACAAAAACGACTCTTCGCCCGCGACCGAGTGCACCTCGGAAATCTCCGGCATCTCGCTCAACCGCCGGGTGAAATCGTCGTAGTCGCAGTCGGGCGACGTATAGCAGCTGACGAAGGCGATGAGGTGCAGCCCGAGGCGGTTGGCGTCGAGCTGCGCGCTGTACGCGCGGATGTAGCCGCGCTGCTCGAGCCGCTTGACTCGGTCGTGAACCGCCGGTGCCTTGAGGCCAACGAGCGCTCCAAGCTCGGTAAAGGTAGAACGCGCGTTGCGTTGCAACGCGTCCAAGATTCGGAGATCGAGGTCGTCGAGCTCTTCGGTCAACATCGCCATATTCGACATGAAAGGAGGTTTGCCGAACATTCTTCGGCGCGCTAACAATAGCACCCCGCATCCGTTCGGCGCAACCCGGGCGCTATCGGCCGCGGTGTTACTGGCCACGCTGGCGGCCGGGTGCGCCCGGCCGGGCGGGCCCGGCGGCTCGAGCGTGCGCTTCGACCTGGCCGCCGATCCGCGCAACCTCAACCCCTTGTTCCTCAACCCCGACGCGGCCTCAGTCGAGCAGCAGCTCGCCCGCCTCGCGTTCGCGCCCTTCGTCGACCTGGACGCGCGCGGCCGGCCGCAGCCCGAGCTGCTGCAAACGATCCCGACGCTCGCGAACGGCGGCCTCTCGGCGGACGGGCGCACGATCCGGTACCGGCTGCGCCGCGCGCTCGAGTGGAGCGACGGGCGGCCGGTGACCGCGGCCGACGTGCTCTTCACGCTGCACGCGATTTTGGATCCGAGCAATCCGGTGCGCTCGCACGAGGGTTACGATCTCATAGATAGCGCCTATGCGCCCGACGCGCACACCGTCGTGTTTCACCTCAAGCGGGCGTGGGCGCCGGCCGTCATGACGTACTTCTCGTACGGATTCTCACCGCAGTTCGTCTTGCCCGAGCACGTCTTAGCGTCGCAGTCGCCGCTGAGCCGGGCGACCTTCAACTCTGCGCCAACCGTCGGCGACGGGCCGTACCGCTTCGTATCGTGGACGCGCGGCGAGGGGCTGCGTTATGCGGCGAACCCGCTCTATTGGCGCGGCAAGCCGGCGGTCGCGACGCTGACTATCCGAACGATCCCGGATCCGTCGACCAATCTACTGCTGCTGCGCGCGGGCGATCTGGACTGGAACCTGCTCGCGCCGGCGCAGGTCGCCGTCGTGCGCGACGATCCGCGCATCGCGTTCGTCACCGTGCCGACCGCCGTGGTCGCGGGCCTCGCGTTCAACACCGCGCATTTCCCGCTCGACGACGTGCGCGTGCGGCGCGCTATCGCCATGTCGATCGACCGCGAGGCGATATCGCGAAAGATCACGCTCGGGCTGTATCCGGTGACGAACGTTATCCAGCCGCAATTCTCGTGGGCGTTCGATCCGTCGGTGCAGCAGCCGCACTACGATCCGGGGGCCGCGGACCATCTGCTCGACGCGGCGGGATGGCGCCGCGGCCCGGACGGAGTTCGGCGGCACGGCGGGCAAGCGCTGCGCCTCGTCTACGTGCAGTTTCCGGAAACGGCGACCGGCGTGCGCGTCGCGACCGCGACGCAGGCCGGCCTGCGGCAGCGCGGCGTCGACGTCGCGATCAAGGCCGTCAGCAACGCGCAGTTGTTCCTGCCCAACACCGGCGTCCTGGCTCGCGGCACCTTCGATCTGGCCTACGTGCCCTGGACGATGGGAGCCGATCCCGACGATTCGTCGGTGCTCGGATGTGGCGCGCCGTCCAACTACATGCGCTGGTGCGACCCCGCGGTCGAGCGGCTCGAGCGCGCGGCGCTGAGCAGCGTGGACGCCGGCGCGCGCAAGCGTCTGTACGCGCAGATTGGACGCATCGTTGCCCAACAAGTCCCGATCCTCTACCTTTTCAACGCGGACTACGTCTACGCGTATCGAAAACGGCTGCTCGGCTTCGCTCCGAACGCTTTTCTGCCCACCTGGAACGCATATCAGTGGAGGATCCGCGAGGCTCGCTAAGTCATGATCGGTCAGGCCTTGCAAAACAGCTTTGTCGCGGGGAACGCGCGTAAGGCTAGCGAACGCTTGTTCTAAGATGAGCGCCATCCCCGAGAGAGCGGCATCGTGATCGAGTTCTTCTTACGCCGACCGCTCTTCGCCGGGGTGTTGAGCTTCATTGTGCTGCTCGCCGGACTCATCACGATCCCGACGCTGCCGATTTCGCAATATCCGCAGATCTCGCCGCCGACCGTGACCGTCACGTCGCAATACCCCGGCGCCTCCGCCGAGATGGTGACGCGCTCGGTAACGACGCCGCTCGAGATCAACATCAACGGCGCGGACGGTCTGCAATACATGCAGTCGTACTCGAGTGCCAACGGGACGAGCCAGATCGTTTGCACGTTTGCGCTTGGAACCGATCCCACCACCGACCAGACTAACGTGCAGCACGGCGTGGACTTGACGCTCGCGCAGCTGCCTACGGCCGTGCAAAACCAGGGCGTCACCGTTCAGAAGAGCTCCGGCAACATCACGATCGCCGTTGCGATGCTCTCGACTAGCTCCGCCGTTTCCGACGTCGCGGTGAGCAACTACGCGGACCTCAACGTCGTCGAGGAGCTCAAGCGCGTTCCGGGCGTCGGGCAGGTGGCCGTTCTCGGCGACCGCACGTACGGCATGCGCATCTGGGTCGAGCCGCACAAGCTCCAAGCCAACAACGTCTCGCTCGACACGCTGATCGGCGCGATTCGCCAGAACAACGCCGACGTCGCCCCCGGCGCCATAGGCCAGCCGCCCACCACCGGCTCGCAACCGTTCCAGATCCCGATTCAAATCAACGGGCGCCTGCAGAGCGTGGACGAGTTCAAGAAGATCGTCATCGCGGCGCAGCCCAACGGCGGTTTTCTGCGACTCGGCGACCTGGCCCAGGTGCAGCTCGGCGCGCAGAACTACGTGACGTCGGCGCGCTACAACGGCCAAACGTCGGTCGTTCTCGCGATCCAGGGCCAACCGACGGCCAATTCGTTGCAAATCTCGCAGAACGTTCGCGCGACGATGGCGCGCATCGCGCAGCATATGCCGGCTGGCATAGCCTATACGATCGCCTTCGACACGTCCGACTTCGTGCGGGCCTCGATCAAAGAGGTCATCGTCACGCTGCTCATCGCGATCCTGCTCGTAGTCCTGGTCATCTTCATCTTCCTGCAGAATTGGCACAGCACGCTCATCCCGTCCATCACGATCCCGGTGTCGCTCATCGGGACGTTCGCGGCGATGAAGCTGCTCGGGTTCTCGATCAACACTCTGACACTCTTCGGTCTGACGCTCGCGACGGGCCTCGTGGTCGACGACGCCATCGTCGTGCTCGAGAACATCGTGCGCCACATCGTGGACGACAAGATCGATCCCTTCCAGGCCACGGCGCGCGCGATGCGCGAGATCGGCGGCGCCGTCGTCGCGACGTCCCTCGTGTTGATGTCGGTCTTCGTTCCGGTCGCTTTCCTGCCCGGCACGACGGGGCTGCTCTTCCAGCAGTTCGCGCTGACGATGGCGGCCTCGATCGGCATCTCACTCTTCACGGCGATGACGCTGGCGCCGGTCCTGACCTACAAATTCGTGCACGGCGCGGAACCGACGACCAACCGTTTCATGCAGTGGTTCAATTTGCGGCTACGCGCGCTGACGACATGGTATCAAGGCCTGGTGCCGCGGTTGATCCGGCGCCAGCGAATGATGATCGCCATCTTCGTGGGCGGGCTCCTTTTGCTCGGCGTGATGTTCAAGATCACTCCGCAGGGCTTCTTGCCCAACGAGGATCAGAGTCTGCTCTACGTCCTCGTCACGCTGCCGATCCAATCATCGATGGACCAGACGACGGCGGCGGTCAAGAAGCTCGAAGGCATCATGCGCTCGATGCCGCAGGTCGAGGCGGTTACGTCGGGCATCGGATTCGGCTTTGCCAACAACGGAGCGAATCAGGCGACGATGTTCGTGCAGTTGAAGCCGCTCTCGGAACGGCACGGCGTGCAGAACGCAGCGCTCGCGCTGCAATACAATCTGTATCAGAAATTTTCAACCATACCCGGCGTCAAGGCGCTTCCCGCGAACCCGCCGGCGATCCCCGGTCTGGGCTCGACGGGCGGCTTCGCGATCGAGATCGAGGACATCAACAACCTCGGGCTGCCCACGCTCAACAAGATCGGGAACACGGTGCTCGCTCAGGCGCAGGCCGATCCGAAGCTCTCGCAGGTCCGGATTCCCACTACCCTCGTCGGCACGTACCTCGTCACCAAGTTCAATCGTTCCAAGGCCCTCGCGTTTGGCGTTTCGCCGCAAGCATTCTTCGATACCATTAACGCGACGACCGGATCGACGTTCGTCAACTTCTTCGACTACGGTACGCGCTCGTATCAGGTGGTCGTCCAATCCACCGCCAAACAGCGCACCACCCCCGCCGATCTCTCTCGGATCTACGTCCAAAATGCTGCCGGGGCGATGATGCCGGCGAGCCAGTTCCTCGAGACGTCGATGGCGCAGGACAACGTCGCGATCATGCGCTTCAACGAGTACAACGCCTATGAGATCGACGGCAATCCGGGAACCAACGCGAGCTCGGGCGATGCCCTCAACGCGATCCAGCGGCTCGTTATCAAGAACTTGCCGAAGGGCATGGGCTACGAGTGGACCGGCATCGCGCGGCAGCAGGTGCAGAGCGGCCCGCAGACGATCGCAGTCTTCGCCATGGGCCTGCTGTTCGTGTTCCTCGTGCTTGTGGCTCAATACGAAAGCGTATCCACGCCCTTCGTCATCATGCTGGCCGTCCCGCTCGCGCTGCTCGGCGCCATCGGCGCCATCTACATCCGCCGCATCGTCGAGCTGCTCATGATCGTGGTTCACTCGAAGCTAGCGGGACACTTGGTGCCGATTCCAACGACGTCGTCGGACATCTACGCGCAGATCGGCTACGTCATGTTGATCGGGCTCGCCGCCAAGAACGCGATCCTGATCGTCGAGTTCGCCAACCAGTTACGCGAGCAGGGGATGGAGGCCGTGGAGGCCGTGGCGCACGCCGCGGCGACGCGTCTGCGGCCGATCCTGATGACGTCGATCGCGTTCATCCTCGGCATCATCCCGCTCGCGTTCGCGCACGGCGACGGCGCGCAGTCGCGCATATCCCTGGGCACCGCGGTGATGGGCGGAATGGTCGTGTCGACGATCATGAACCTCGCGATCGTGCCGGTACTCTACATCGTCGTGATCGAGATCACGGAACGCAACCCGCGCAAGCGCGAGCCGACGCTCCCGGAGGATTTGCCGCCTCCGCCGATGCCCATTAAGCCTGCCCTGAGCTAAGTCGAACGGCTACAGTGCCTTGACCGCCGCGGCGAGGGCGTCGACGGAGGCCTTCGCGTCGCCGAAGAGCATCGAGGTGTTCGGCATCTCATAGAGCGGGTTCTCGATGCCCGCGAAGCCGGAGCGCATCGAGCGCTTGAGGACGACGACGTTGCTCGCCTTGTCCACGTCGAGGATCGGCATCCCGTAGATCGGCGAGCTCGCGACGTTGCGGGCCGCGGGGTTCGTCACGTCGTTGGCGCCGATCACGAGCGCGACGTCGGCCGTTGGAAACTCTGGGTTCACGTCCTCCATGTCGAGCAGCTGGTTGTACGGGACGTTGGCCTCGGCCAGCAGCACGTTCATGTGACCCGGCATACGCCCGGCCACGGGATGGATCGCGTAGAGCACCTTCACGCCGCGTTTTTCGAGCTGGTCCGCCAGCGCCTTGACGCTGTGCTGCGCCTGCGCGACCGCCATGCCGTATCCCGGAACGAATATGACCTTGGACGCGTACGCGAGCATGACGGCGACGTCGTCGGCGCTCGTAGCGCGGATCTGCTGGGGACCGCCCGACGCCGCGACCACCGTACCGCCGGCCGCGCCGAACGCGCCGAAGAGCACGTTGGTCAACGGGCGGTTCATCGCGCGGCTCATCGCGACGGTTAAGATGGTTCCGCTCGCGCCGACGAGCGCGCCGCAGATGATCAGCAGTGTGGAGTTGATCTCGAAGCCCGTGATCGCGACCGCGACGCCGGTGAACGAGTTGAGCAGCGAGATCACGACCGGCATGTCGGCGCCGCCGATCGGTAAGACGAAGAGCACGCCCAGCAGCAGCGCGGCGACGATCAGGGCGACGAACGCCCAGGCAGGCAGCGCTCCGAGCGTCGCGACGAACCACACGGCTAGCCCGAGTATCGCCAGCAAGACGACGGCGTTGACGACCTGCTGCCCGGGATAGGTGAGCGGACGGCCCGTCATGACCTCTTGCAGCTTCAGGAACGCGATGATCGATCCGGCAAAGCTGATGCAGCCGATGATCGCGGAGAGCACCAGCGAGACGGCGACGACGTCGTCGAGCGTGCCCGCCGGACGCGCGACGAAATACTGCACTGTCGAGATCAGCGCGGCCGCGCCGCCGCCCGCGCCGTTGTAGAGCGCGACCATCTGCGGCATCGCCGTCATCTTCACTTTGATGGCGGCGTAGATGCCGACCACGCCGCCGATCGCGATGCCCAGCGCGACTGCCGGCCAGCCGACTCCGCCGGTCCGCGCGAGGATGCCGATCAGCGCGATCGCCATCCCGAGCATCGCGAGGCGGTTGCCGCGGCGCGCGGTGGCCGGCGAGTTCAGCTCGTGAAGGCCGTAGATGAAGAGCGCGATGGCGACCAGATCGGCCAGGTCGATCCCGAC